>DAHXOU010000028.1 GCA_027364705.1 Nanobdellota archaeon | reverse complement strand
GAGCGAAGTGATGGTCGGAATGAGGAATTTCCTGTTCAGACTTCTGTGCCCATTTAATTTATTTCTCTGACGTGGGTGAGTTTTTCAAGTATTTCATTGATTTTTTCCTCTTCAAAAAAAGGAATCATGTCTTCTTTTTTCAGCCCGAGTATTGCATTAAGATTTTTGAAATTCTTGATTAAAACACCAGCGTCCCTTTCGTAAATTCCGACTTTCCCCAGAAGTCTGTGACCTTTCGGTATAATCATCTCAGATTCTTCAGAAAGCCCCAAACACTGACGGATATTTTCAATTTCAAGTAATTCATCATAACTTAAAACAGAAAGGATTTTCCTTGATTTGCTAAGTCCTAGTTTTGTATAATCACTTATGACTTCATCTACTTCTTTTTCTACCTTGTGAAGTATTTCCTTAAGTCTTGATTTGACAATTGTTCCTTCTGCTCCAAGTTCGATAATATATCCTTTTAATGTCTCTGAAATTTTTAGAATCATAATTCCTCTCTGGACTAGCAAAAGAGCTTTTGTAAGCATCTGTCTTTTTTTCAGTTCTTCTTTATCAAGTTCAATCTTATTTTTTTCAAAAACTTCTTTATGCTTTTCAAGTATCTGAAGGACTTCGGTAGCTCTTCTGATTATGTCGCTTGTGCTTCTTATTACATATTTTATATTCTTATAAAAAAGAGCAATCTCATCTCTTCTTTGTGAGACGGCAACGACCATTGTGTTCGCCTGTTTTGCTGTTCGCTCTGCGGCTTTATGTCTTGTTCCGGTTTCATTTGATGGGATTGAATGATTCGGAGTCAGAAGAACATTAGCATATAGAATTTTTTTCAAATCTTTTGAAAGAATTATTGCACCATCCATTTTTCCAAGTTCTATAATTCTCTGAGGAGTAAATCGTGCGTTTATTTTGAATCCTCCTTCAAAAAGATTTTCCATAAACTCGTTATGAGCAACAATTAATCCACCTGTTTTTGCTTTCTGAACACCTTCAATTGCTGTCCTCAATAAAGTTCCTGGAGAAATAAGTTTTAGTATGTCTGTAATCTCTTCTTTCTTAACTTCTTTTTTTCCTTCGACAAGTCGGACTTGAATCTCTTTTTTTTCCTCTTCCATCACAAAAAAATATGGATTCTATTTAAATATTTTTATGTAGCGAGGATATCTCATAAATTTCTTTCTATTAATCTTCCTTTTTTATTCAGTTAAAAATTTATTAAAAATAATTTTAAAAAGAATAAAATCTTACTTATTTACTGAAAATGAAAAGAGAAAAAGTGGTGAGTGAAGAAAAACTTAGAGAACAAACTAAAAAAGTAAGTATAAAAGAAGGTATTGCGACGAGCATTATGGATGGTGCTGGAGTAAAATATATTGCTCCTTATGCTCTTGCCCTCGGTGCTAATAATGCGCAGATAGGATTTCTAACTTCCATTCCGTCGCTACTTGGAAATTTTTTTCAGTTATTTTCGACAAAAGCAATTGAAAAAACTTCAAGAAAAAAAATTATCCGAATCGGAGTTTTTCTACAAGCATTAATGTGGATACCGATTATTCTCGTCGGATATTTATTTTTTTACAAGAATATCAGTCAGCAGATTACTTCAATATTAGTTATCAGCTTTTATACATTGCTGGTTATATTCGGAGCATTTATTTCTCCAGCATGGAATTCTTTAATCAAAGATAATGTAATAAGAAAATGCGGTGAATATTTCGGAAAAAGAAATAAGATTCTGACGACAGTTGTTATTGCAATAACTTTGATCTCGGGAGTTATTCTGAATTATTTCAAAAAGATAAATTATCTATTTATTGGTTTTGCAATTCTCTTCGGAGTTGCATTCATTTCAAGAATGGTTTCTTATTTCCTTCTTAAGAAATATCACGAGCCAGAATTAAAATTACAGAAAGGATATTATTTTAGTTTATTTGATTTTGTGAAAGGAATTCCAAAAAGTAATTTTGGAAAGTTCAGTCTCTTTGTAGCACTTATAACTTTCGGAGCGTCGATAGCTTCTCCATTTTTTGCAGTTTATATGCTTAGAGATTTGCAATTTGATTATGTTATATGGACATTAATTATTGTTTCAAATGCGTTCAGCTCAGTAATCTTTATGCCGTTCTGGGGAAAGTTTGCCGACAAATACGGAAATTTGAAAGTAATATCTTGGACAGGAGCATTGATTCCAATAATTCCATTATTATGGTTCTCGACTATGTTTACGACAAGTATGGGTGCGAGTTTTGTGATAATCCAATTAATGCTTGTAGAATTTTGTTCGGGATTTATCTGGAGCGGGTTTAATTTATCCGCAATAAATTTTGTTTATGATTCGGTTACAAGAGAAAAATTAGCTTTATGTATTTCATATTATAATATTCTAAATGGAATAGGCGTCTTTATCGGAGCAACTCTCGGAGGAATTGTCTCTTCGATAAATATCAATTTCTTGGGCATCCATCCTATATTATTCATCTTCTTACTTAGTGCACTGGGCAGATTCATTGCTTATTTTACGATGATATTCCGAATTAAAGAAGTCCGTGAAGTGGATAATTACAAAAAAGGAGAATTCAAAAAAAGAATTAAAAAAGTTTTAGCACCATCCCCATTTAAACTTTTCAAGAATTATACCAATGATACTATTACTATGAGATATGTTTAATTTTTCCGAAGCTGTAAACTTCTTTATCTCCTACGACATAAACACTAAAATTAATTAAATTTTTCTTGGGAATTATAGAAAAATAATCTTCATATTCATTTTCGATGTTATTTACAGCAGTTCCTTCAATTGTTGCTAAGAAACTTGGAAGAATTATAATCTTTTTATTTTTGAATTTACCGACGAGAAAACATTTGTATTTTTCTCTCTTTATATCTTGCTTGTCGGAAAGAATAATTGAAGGATGCAAATGTCCAATGACAATGGTTTTAATTTTATCATTGAATATTTCTGAAAATAATTTATGTCCATGGCTGAATGCTAATTCTCCTTGGATATAATAATCCTTAAGTCTGTCTGAGAAAGAATAATCAATTGTGTCGTGATTTCCTTTTATTAAAATTATATCTTTGTCTTTCACATAATTTTTCAGGAAGGAAATTATTTCATTGAAATAGTTTTTTTCTTTCCATTGATAAGAAAAAGAATGTTTTACGTCTCCGATGAAAACTATTTTCTTTAATGAAAATCCTTTTTGTTTTATTTCTTCAAATATGGTTTCAAAATCTTTTTTTATTTCTCCAACCTGCATTTCTGGGACGAGAATTCCTGACTGCTGAATCTGATAATCAAAACCTAAATGCAAGTCTCCGACTGCAAGAATTCCTTCTTTTGGAAAAAATAAAGTTTTGTTTATGAAAATGTAATTTTGATTTTTCATAATTTTAAGAAGACAAGATATTTAAAAAACTAATTGATTGAAAAAATAAGCTCCCATAGTTTAACGGATAGAACATGCGGTTGCGGTCCGCATAATCGGGTTTCAATTCCTCGTGGGGGCATTATTATACGAAGATAAAATACGTTTAAAAAGCTTAAAATTATTTTTAATTTATGGAATTGAAAGATTTTGTTCCAAAAAGAAAGAAATGGCATATTGCATTTAAGTTAGTTCCTATACTCTTAGGAATATTTGTTCTAAAGTTAATTTTTCATTTTGCGGGGTTGGAACTAATATCATTAAATGCTTTATTTACCAGTTTAATTGCTGCAACAACTTTCCTTATTGGTTTTCTTATTACTGGTGTAATTTCAGACTATAAAGAAAGTGAAAAATTGCCAGGTGAAATGGCTTCAAGTTTAGAGACCATCTATGATGAAGCATATATTCTAAATAAGAATAAGAAAACAAAAATAACAAAAGAATTTCTAAACTTTCATCGAGATTTTCTTAAATTAATTAATGAATGGTTTTATAGAAAAGAAAGAACAAAAACAATGCTTGATAAGTTGCATCAAATGAATGATTATTTTGCTCAGTTTGAACCATTAACTCAGGCGAATTTTTTGACGAGAATGAAAAATGAACAGAGCAATCTTAGAAAAATGATTATTAGAATTGATAATATAAGAGACTTAAACTTTATTCAATCAGCTTATGCTATTGTTGAAACGCTTGGATTTTTTATAGTTGCAGGTTTATTAGTGATGAAACTAGGACTATTTTACGAATCATTATTCTTTACAGGTCTTGTTTCATTTGTTGTTTGGTATATGATTTTACTTATTAGAGATTTAGATAATCCATTTGACTATTCAAAACATGGAGAAAATGGAACAGAAGTTTCAATAAAACCAATACACGACTTGGCTAGTAGAATAGATGAGAAAAGTAAATTGTAAGTAGCAGATATAGATTTTTAAATAGAGTAATCCAATATATATTATTGAGAAGATGAAAGGAGGTAGAAAAGAGATGATGAAAAAGGGAATGATGAATGAGAAACATTGGGGAATGCATAAGATGATGGGATGGAAAATTCTTGTCCTCGGTATTCTTACATTAGTTAATGTTTACTGGCTTAGATATAGTTGGCCTTTACTTATAGGATGGATTTTAGTTTTCATGGGAATTGCAAAACTTATAATGCATTGCTGTAACAAAAAGAAATAATTGCAAAAAATGAAAGGTTATTTTAATTCAATAGAGAAAGATAGTCTGAAGAATAATTATTTTAGAAAAGTTTTATTCACAGGAAAACACGCGCAACTTGTTGTAATGTCTTTGCTACCTGGTGAGGAAATTGGGAATGAAATACACAAACATGTTGATCAGTTTTTTAGACTTGAAGAAGGCGAAGCTAAATTTGTTCTGAATGGGAAAATAAAGAAGATTGCTAAAAATGGTGATGCAATAGTTGTTCCTGCTGGAACTTTTCATAATGTGATAAATAATTCTAAAACTAAAAAATTAAAGTTGTATACAATTTATTCTCCACCAAATCATCCGCCAGGAACAGTTCATAAGACCAAGGCAGATGCAGAGAAGGCGGAAAAGAAGCATCATTAATTTTATTCTCATAAATCTTTAAAATCAGAGAAATTTTTTTAGTCATACCAAAAAATGGGTGACGGAATAATAATTGAAGAAAGTTTCTCGGACGACGATTTTGATTTAGTTGAAAAACTTGGAAAGCGGGACTTTGAATCGAAAAATATTTCTGACCTGAAATTTGAAGCGGAAAAATTTAGCCAGAATAATGAGATTAATGAAATTGTCTCTTATGATTTGATAAAAAAGAATCTTAATTATCAGCTTCCTTACCAGAAAGAAGGAGCTTTGAAAATAATTCGTGATTTGAATTGTACGGGGTTATTAGCTGACGAAGTTGGACTTGGGAAAACGATTACTGCAGGTATTGTTCTGAAAGAATGTGTAACTAGGGGGTTTGTCAAGAATGCGCTTATACTTGTTCCGCCGTCGCTGGTTGACCAGTGGGTTGCTGAACTGAAAGAAAAGTTCGAACTTGATTTTAAGATTGTTGAAAATGAGAACTCATGGAATTCTGGAAATTTTTTAATTGCTTCTATTGACAGAGTTAAAATTTTTGACAGGAACAAAGGAGATTTTAGGCATAATTCTGCACATAAGATTGCTTGGGATTTGCTGATTGTTGATGAGGCACACAAACTAAAAGCGAGAGGAACAATAAGATGGAGGTTCGTCGACAAGATTCAGAAAAAAAGATTTTTGATGCTGACAGCGACGCCGTTTCAGAATGATTTGCTTGAACTGTATAATCTTTTGAATTTATTAAAGAGAGGACATCTTGGAACAATTAAAGAGTTTAGGACTAAATTTCTCAGCAGAGGGAATAAGAGGTATCCGCTTAATCCGAAAGATTTGAGAAGAAAACTTGAAGAGCTTATGGTCCGAAGGAGAAGAACTCAGACGGGCATTAATTACAAGAAAAGAATTCCTAAAATAATTTCTGTTGAACTTACACCAAAAGAAAAAGAAATTTATCAGGCAACATGTGATTTACTTGAGACTCAATATTTTTCTGCAAATGGAAGTTCAATCAACGGACGGCTTATTGTTTTTGCAATCCTTCCGAAGATTACGAGTTCATCTAAATCAGCGATTGAATCACTGAATAGAATTATTGATGATGATAAATACCACGAAGGAACTAAGGATATTGCGAAGAAAATTCTTGAGGGTTACAGTTCTATAGGTGTTGATTCAAAAATGAAGAAGCTTGTTGAACTTGTTGAAGATATTAAGAGGAAAGACCCCAAGGACAAGATTTTGATTTACACTCGACATCCAACAACACTTGAGTATATTATTGAGAATCTTAGGCATCTTAATTTGAAAATTGTGCCGTTTGCAGGAGGACTTGACAGGGAAGAGAAATCGGCAATTGTGAAACAGTTCAAGGAAGATGCTGATATTCTGATAAGCACGGACACAGGAGCAGAAGGTTTGAATTTTCAGTTTTGCAGGAATCTTATTAATTATGATTTGCCGTGGAATCCTATGTCAGTTGAGCAGAGAATTGGGCGACTTGACAGAATAGGACAGGAAAGAGATATGAACATTTACAGTTTCGCGACGCAGGGAACAATGGAAGAGCACGTCGTTGATTTGATAATAAATAAGATGTGTTGTGTCGGACTTGTGATTGGAGAACTTCCGATAATATTGTTTAATCTGGGTCTTGACTCGGAGGCATCGTTGGGAATGGCGAAGATTGAGGAAATGATTATGTTGTCGTTCCTTGATTCAAGAAATAATTTAGAAACTTTCTCTAAAGATATGAAGAAAATTGAAAGCATGATTGCAGACGGGCTTAAGGAATATGAGAGTGATACTGAATTAAATAAGGAGTTTTTAGATGAAAGAATTAATTGATTTTTTTGCGAATTTTTTTACGAGTGTTGGGAGTGAAGTTCGGAGAGAGAATCTTTGTCTTGAAATTTCAAATGTGCCCGCAGGTTTTGAGAAGTTCGCAGGGAAGAAATCGCCGTATTATTTTTGTTTTGAATCAGAAGTCGGCGGTTATGAATTGATTGGTCCGACGCATTATCTTGTTAAACTAATGAAAGAGTTTCTTGAAGGAAGAGGAGAGACAACTCTGCTCAAACTGGATGTTCAGTTTGATGCGAAGGAAGAAATTCCGAAGATGATTCCGTTTAGAAATTGCAAAATAAAAGGCGTTTCTAAGTCGCATGTTAATGATTTTGTTTTCAGATTCAGTTTCTCTACGACGTTTCAGTATCTTAATGATAAAGAACAGATGATAAATAATATTTACGTTAGGGGCGGGGAAGTTATTAATTTTGATGAGGCGCTTGTTCTTAGCGAAGGGAATAAACGAGAGATAATGGAAGTTGATACGAATAAAGAATACGAGATTGCGAAGGCGAGAGTTAAAGAACTTATTCAACCGAAAGTTGAGGAACTTAGTAAGAAGTTAAATGAACAACTTCAGAAAGAAATCTCGAGGATTAGAGTTCATTATAAAAATAATCTTGAAGAGAATAATCAGCAAAGAGAATTGCTGGTTAAACAAATGGAAGAGGCGAAGGGAGAGAAGAGGAAAAAAATTCAGAAGATGTTGCAAAAGCTCGAGGAAGACAGACCAAAGCAAACCGAAGAGAATATTCTTATTGATAACGAAACGAAGAAACACGGACTTAGTATTAGGAATAAACTGATTAATATTTCTGTGATTTATTTTCCTATTTTTAATTTTAATCTTATGCTTAGCGGAAAGACAGAAAAAATAATTGGAGTGAATTATGATTCGCTGAAGAAAGAAATTCTGCCGTTGTTTTGCTCGACGTGCAATACGAAACTTGATGAAATTATTCTTTGTTCGTCGGGACATTTGACTTGCAGAAATTGCGGAGATAAATGTGATATGTGCGGGGGAGTTTTTTGCAAATCATGCAATCAGACAAAATGCAATTTTTGCGGACGACGATTATGTTCTAATTGCGTCGAGATTTGTGCTTCGTGCAAGAAAACTTTTTGTGCACATGATGTTCAGACATTCGACAATTCAGGAAGAAAAATGTGCAGAAAATGTTTAAAGAAATGTGCGAAGTGTGGCGAAGTTATTCAGCCAGGAGAATTAAGAGATGTTGGCGGAAAAGAAATTTGCGCTAAATGTTATAACACAGAAAATAGGAAAAAGTTTGTGAATGGATTATTTGAGAGTTAATATGGAAATTGTTAAATATAGTTGGAAAGTGTAAAGGAGGTGAAAATAATTGAATGGATTAAAAATAATTGGTCAATAGTAATACCTATTTTAATTTCGATAATAGGAATTATATTTACTGGACTTAAAGATTTCATATTACCAAATATATTCAAACCAAAACTTAGAATAACTTACATTCCCAAAGCACCATATAAAAGGGCCCCAATAATTCTTAATCCGGGCCAAATTATATCTGCCTTTGATAGATTTAGAGTAGAAAATGTTGGTAAAAGTACTGCAAAAAATTGCAGATGTCAAATTTATCAAGTGATTAATAGCAAAGGTAAATATCTTGATTTACAAGGGTTTCCATTAAGATGGGCTAGTAGGCCTGATTTTAGAGCAGATTTTAGTAAAACTGAACGATTAAATATTGGTCGGGGAGAAAGAGAATTTGTTGATTTAATTTATATGCGTTCTGATGATACTACTAAGATGTTTTTAAGCAGTTATGATAATGTCTTTATGGGTATGGGTGACAATATACCCATAGATGATTATATAATTAAAACAATTATTAGTGGAGATAACTTCAAACCATATTTTGTTAGTTTTAAAATAGAAAAGAAACCAGAATTATGTGGATTTAAAATAAAACTCTTAGGAATTAAAAATTAATCCGCTTAATCCTACTTCTTAACATTCTTAGTATGTATCTCGTGCATTCTTTTCAAGAATGCTTGTTTGTCCTCGATTTTTATCAAATCCGCCTGACCTTCGAGCAAAATTCCCATAGCGAACGGACTTGGAACATCAACGTCACGAATTTTTACTTTTACTCTTCCTTCTTTTATCCACTGCAAAACTAATTTAGCATTCTGTATGTCCATCAGGTCTTCAAGAACTTCTCTCCTTGCTTCTCTAAGGATTGGAAATTCAGCAGATAGTTTTCTGACTGCAGCTAAAATAAAATGTGATTTCATATTTTGCTTTCCGACGCTTCTTGTAGTTCCTTTGTAATTTCTGAGAATCATAAGTGCTCTTGCAGCGCAATGTCTGAATCTTCTCGCTAAAACATCAGTTTTCTCAATTGCTTCTTTCAAAACTTCTTCAAGATTTTCTGGCTTAAGAAAATTCAAAACTTTCTCGATGTTCATTTTTTCTCCTGCAGCATAGAAACTATTGTCGGTGATTCCAAGTTCAATATCTCTTCCGCCAGCTCTTCCAAGTAAAAATCCAATTGCCCTCGATAAAGCGTCATTTACTCTTCTTCCATACATTGAATGGAAAATAAGATAATTCTTCTGAGATTTGTATCTTTCAATAAGAAGATTTCCTGAATTAGGAATCTCGAGATAATCGTATTGTTCTTTAAAATAATTGTAAATCGCTTCTGCTGACGAATCTTCGAGATAAAGTGTTTCTTTAATTAAATTAATTATTTCCGATTTCTTTTCTTTTGCTTTCAATTTATCATTCATAAGTCTTCTGAAGTTATTAATCGCGATAGCAGAATCAAAACTTAACGGCAACATTTCAGAAAACCATGAGGGAATCGTCGGAGAACGCTGGACATCTGCTCTGACATAAACATTCATTCCTTTAGTATAAAGATAAAGATATTTTTTTCCTCCGAGGACAAAAACGTCACCTTTCTTCATTCTTTCCAAGAATCCTTCGTCAATCGCACCGACTGGTTCTCCTGATGGAGCAACCTTAACTGTTATGAAAGATTCATCAGGAATTGTTCCGATATTTGTCAGATACATAACTCTCGCCATTTTTCCTTTCTTACCAACCTGTTTTGTTTTTGCATCATACCAAATTTTCGCATAAACGTTAGTTTTCTCCAAAGCATAATCTCCAGCAAGATAAGAAATTACGTCGAAGAAATCATTTCTTGACAATGTTGAATAACAATAACTCTTTTTTACCCAACTAAAAAGTTCATCGATATCCCAAATTTTGTAAATAGCCATTCCGAAAATTTGCTGACTTAAAACATCGAGACAATTTTTCGGGAAAGATATCCTGTTAATTTTTTTCTCGACCATTTCTTTCTGAATAACTGAACATTCAACTAAATCATCTCTGTCCGTAATAATGAATCTTCCTTTAGCTGTCTCATGAAGTTTGTGTCCTGCTCTGCCCAATCTTTGCAATGCTCTCGCACTTGATTTCGGAGAACCTATCATAATAACTAAATCAATAAAACCAATATCAATTCCTAATTCAAGAGAAGTAGAACAGACAACGACTTTTAATTTTCCGTCCCTTAATCTTTCTTCGATGTCAAATCGATGGTCTTTACTAAGTGAAGAGTGGTGAGCTGCAATATTATCATCTCCATATTCGGTGGGGAAATTATCTTTCAAATGATTAACGACTCTTTCAGTTGCTGAACGTGTGTTTGTAAAAATTAAAGTTGTCTTGTGTTCTTTAATTAATGAATCAATTAGAGAATATAGATTATTTCCGAAATTCAAATCACTAATTAAATCACCGATGCTGAGAACTTTTGTATCGAGTTTTTTACTCAGTTTAACTTCTGCAATTGAAACTTCCCTGTCTTCCCCGTTACCGACGAGAAATTTCGCAACTTCGTCCAACGGCGCGATTGTTGCACTTAATCCAATTTTCACAGGCCAGATTAAACTTACTTCATTAAGTCGCTCCAGAGTCAGACTAAGATAAACTCCACGTTTATTATCGAGCGCATGAATTTCATCGACGATGCAGAATTCAACTGCCCGCATATAATCAATAAATTTCTTTGTTGTAAGAATTATTGCAAGAGATTCTGGAGTCGTTACTAAAATGTGTGGAGCTTTTCTCGCCATCTTTGCTCTCTCTGCGGTTGTTGTGTCTCCTGTTCTCAAACCGACACGTATTTTCTGCAATTTGATATTTTTCTCTTCGGCAATTTTGTAAATAGCTTCAAGAGGTTCAATTAAGTTTTTGTGAATATCATTACTGAGCGCTTTCAATGGCGACGTGTAAACTGCGTAGATTCTGTCTTCAAGCTGATTTTTCTCGGCTAACATAACCAGATAATTAATAATTGCAAGGAAAGAAGTAAGGGTTTTCGAACTTCCTGTCGGCGCAGAAATCAAAATGTTTCTTCTTTCCCAGACATTTAAAACGCCATACCTCTGAGTAATTGAGAAATCTTTAAACTTTGAAAAAAACCATTCTTTTACCAAAGGATGGAGCATTTTTTCTATTTCTCTTCCTTCACGTTCTTCTGCTTGAAAAATCTGGGTCATTTTGTTATGTATCGGTGATACTGAAGATTTATAAATCTATATGAATTTAGTTTCATATGAAAAAAAAGACACATGAGGTTATTCCCTTCATGAATCATCATAGTTACAACATTTTCTTTATGAATTTGGCTAATCCACTGAAGATCGGGATAATACTTTGTCTTAGAGACGGGAATAAAAACGTTTCGGAAATTATGAACGCACTCAAAGTTGAACAGAGCAAGATTTCTCACGCACTCACTTCGCTTAAACACTGCAAAATTGTAAATGTAGAACAGAACGGTAAAGAAAGAATTTATTCGCTGAATAAAGATACAATTATTCCGATGCTGAACCTTATTGACAAACATGCTTCATGTCATTGCAAAAATAAATGTTGTTTGAAGAGTTGGAAATGAAAACTATCTATATGGATAATGCTGCAACCACGAGAGTGGATGATGAAGTTCTGAAAGAAATGATTCCTTACTTTACTGAAAAGTATGGGAATGCTTCGTCTATGCATTTTTTTGGACAGGAGGCAAAATCGGCGCTTGAAAAAAGCAGAAAAATAATTGCTAAAGAAATCGGTGCTAAATCAGAAGAGATAATTTTTACTTCGGGCGGAACAGAGGCAAATAATCTTACATTGAAAGGATTGTTTTTCTGGAATAAAGAAAATGAAACGGGCAAGAACCACATAATCACTACAAGAATTGAACATGACTGTATTCTAAACACATGTAAGTGGCTTGAAAGACAGGGCGCTCAGATTACTTTTATTGACGTTGATGCTGAAGGATTTGTTAATCTTAAAGAGTTAGAAAATGCAATAACTGACAAGACAATTGTTGTTTCTGTAATTCACGGCAATAATGAAATCGGGACAATTCAAGATTTAGAAGCAATTGGAAAAATCTGCAAGAAGAAAGGAACTTTATTTCACACTGATGCATGTCAGAGTTTTACGAAGACGACACTTGATGTGAAGAAACAAAATCTTGATTTAGTTACATTGAATGCTCACAAAATTCACGGACCAAAAGGAGTTGGTGCTTTGTATATTAGAGAAGGAATTAAAATTGTTCCATTGTTTCACGGAGGCGGACATGAAAGAAAAATTAGAAGCGGAACAGAAAATGTTTCAAGCGTCGTTGGATTCGGAAAAGCAATTGAAGTTGCAAATAAAAAAGATATAGAGAAAATGATTGTAATGAGAAATAAAATTATCGACGGCATTTTGAAAATACCGAATACTCGACTGAATGGTGCGGCTCCACTTACTGAAACAAAGAAAGGATTATTCAATAAAGCTCCTGAAGAAAAAAGACTTTGCAATAATGTTAATATTTCATTCAATAATATCGAAGGAGAATCAATCGGCGGATATCTTGAAACTTTCGGCATCTGCACGTCGACAGGAAGCGCTTGTGCGTCGCATTCACTTGAATCGAGCCATGTTTTGAAATCAATTGGACTTACACCTGTTCAGGCAAATAGCACATTAAGAATTTCAATCAGCAAATATACAACCGAAGAAGAAGTAAATTTTTTACTTGAAAAACTTCCACAGGTTGTCGATAAATTAAGAAAAATGTCACCAATTGCTTGATAATGAAAACAAAAACAAAAAAATTCGAAGAACACGCGTGCAACTTCAGAAATGAAGCAGAATGCGAAGAAGATCTTGACTCTGATGGACTTAGTCTGGAAGAGGCAGATGAAGAATTTTTCGAAGATTAAGATGATGAAAACTAAAACAACAAAGAAAAAAATAGCGAAAGCAGGAAATAATTTAATTTCGAAGAAAATGACATTCGCAGAAATCATGGAAAATTATCCTGGAAGTGCGAATATATTATTTGAAAGCGGATTGCATTGTATTGGATGTGGCGGAGCAATGTATGAAACGTTGGAACAAGGTTGTATGATGCATGGATTTACAAAAAAACAAATTGATGATTTAATTAAAAAGTTGAACAAGGAAATAAAATGAGCACAATAACATATTCAAAAAAAGTTTTGAAAGAATTTACTAATCCTAAAAATATGGGCGAGATTAAGAGTCCTGACGGAGTAGGCAAGGTGGGGAATCCTGCATGCGGATATATTATGCAGATTCATATTAAAGTTGACAAAAATAAATCTGGAAAAGAAATTTTGAAGGATATAAAATTTAAAACTTTCGGCTGTGCTGCTGCGATTGCAACGTCGTCTATGATAACGCAACTTGCGAAAGGCAAAACTCTTGATGAAGCTGAGAAAATCACAAGAAATGACGTCGCTGAATCACTAGAAGGATTGCCTCCTGTGAAAATGCATTGTTCAAATCTTGCGAGTGATGCGTTGAAGAAAGCGATAGAAGATTATAGAAAGAAAAAGAAATTAAAGAAAATCATTCCTGCAGTAACAGCGGCTTCTTCAGTTGTGGTGATGGGAAAATAAACCTTATTCAATTGTTATTTTTTGTCAATTAAATATTTTACAATTAAATCTTGAAAAATATGAAGCAAGATTATTGGGATTATTGAGTTAAAAACAATATAAAAAAAACCAAAAAATAACCCTATCAGAGTTGGTTTTATTGACTCACGTCCCTGATAAATATGGCCTATTCCAAAAATTAATGTAGAGATTAACAGAATAATAAAAATAGATAAATTTGGAAACAAAACACTCAAAGAGAAGAATAAATATCCTCTGTATACTATTTCTTCAGTAATCCCAGCAGATATTGCGACAAAACCCCAAGTTCTTTTTTCTTCTTTAGTAATCGGTAAGAAAGCCTTGTAATCCTTAGGCATTTTTTTTGCTAAGCCTATTCGAACTTTTTTATTAAATTTTAAAACTAAAATAGAATAGATATTGTATAAAAGATAAATTCCATAGAGTCCTATTGCTGGAAAAATTATCCATTTATTCAAAGATGAATTATTTAGGTCAATTGATTTTATTCCCAAATCATTAAGTCCGATACCCGACAAAGGCATTGATAATAGAATAATAAGAAGAGGTACCCACGACCACAAAATTATATCACGATACTCTTTTAATTTTTGATTTTTATCTTTTGAAGTATTTTTCTTTAATTTTTTGTATTGAAGATATCCTGAAATAGGATAGACAATTGTTAAAAGAATTATCAAAAAGATAAAAATTATCAAAAAACCATTAATTTCTAAATTCATATGAATATATACAAGGTAAATCTCTCTTTAATATTAATAATTTAAAAGTTATTTTGCTATATAAACTTTGTCAGAATAATTAATAAAATAAGAATAAAGTAGATGTAATGAAACTAATTTCTTCATAAGATTTATAAGTAATATTAAGAAATAAAATAAATGGAAAATAAACATGTTGGATTGTTAATTATCGGAATAGGAATTATAGTTGGAATTTTAGTTCTGATTTTTAATTTCTCTTTGAAAAGTATTTCAGAGATGAGTTGTTCGCACGGGCCAGAATGCACGATGTACAGCACAATGAACGCGCAGTTATGGATAAGTCTTAGCATCACGCTGATAATTTTTGTTATTGGAATTGTTATAATGTTTACAAAACCAAAAGAGAAAATAGTTGTAAAGACATTAAGAGAAAAGAAAAAGAAACTTGATGTTTCAGGATTGGACAAAAAGGAAAAAGAAGTTATTGAAATTCTTCAAAAAGAAAACGGAGCAATTTTCCAAAGCACGTTGATGGAAAAGTTAGGAATGGGTAAAGTCGGAATTACAAGATTGCTTGACAAGTTAGAAGCTAAACAACTTATTGAAAGGAAGAGACGTGGTATGAATAATGTTGTTGTAATAAGGAATTAATATTGTTATTTCCAGAAACAATATTCTTTGTTTGGAGGAATGAATAATGTTGTTGTGTTGAGGAGATAAATTTTTATAGAAGTTATTTATTCTTTTTGTATGATTAGTTTGAATAATATTTACGAAAATATTATTGCAGAAGTAATTATTGGAGTAATCTCGTGGGTATTATCTAAATTCTTACCTTTTTTATTTAAAAAAGAGGAGTCTCTCACAAAACACAAAACGTTTGATATGTTAAACATAAGTATTCTTTTAACATCAATTTCAGTTCTGAATTTAATTTTAAGTATTAGTTTTTGGAAAGATAAACAAGAATTAACAATTTTATTTACTTTGCTTTCAATAGCATTTGGAATTGCATCATTTTATATTTATAATAATCAATGCCCTGCTTGTAAAAAATTCATTGGAGTAAAAAAGAAAATTGATGAAAAAACGTTTAAGGAATTTACTAAAAAGATTCCTTATCAACCAATGAAAGTATGGAAATATTCAAATGGTCAAATTAAGAAAAAAGAACCTTTTGGAAACAAAAAAGTTAGAATAGAAAAATGGCAGACAAAACAAGAGTTTTATGAATGTTCTAATTGTAAACATAAATGGGATTCGGGACAAAAAGATGTTCCAATATTTATTGAAAAAGAAGTTCACCAAGTGATTAATACTGGTGAAAGAGACCCTAATGAACCAAGTTTCTAACCAATCAAACATTTTATAAACCACCATTTCCCTCCGATTGTATAAGAAACGATTAATATCGGCGAATTCCCAATAATAAAATCTATGGTGTCAGGGTATTTGCTATAGATTATAATTTCTTGTTAGAAATACCGAACAGACTTGTAATAAGTCAATGAATCAGTGAATAACTGTGAGTATTAAGTAAATAGTAGAAATACTAAATAAATAAAATGGAACAATTTGCAAAACTTGGACTAAGTAATGAAGTACTTTTTGTCCTGAAAGAATCGGGCTTTACAGCTCCTTCAGAAATTCAGGAGAAAGCGATTCCTTTAGCTCTAGCTGGGAAAGATATAATTGGAGGTTCAGCAACAGGGAGCGGTAAAACTCTTGCTTTCTCGTCGGCAATTATTGAAAATTTAGTTCCAAACCAAAACATTCAGGCACTTATTCTTACACCAACAAGAGAATTAGCAGAACAGGTTGCAAGTTCAGTTAAACATTTTTCTAAAAATAAAAAATTGAATGTTCTCGCAATTTATGGAGGAGTTAATATTCAATCACAAATAAGACAGATTTACAAGACAGATGTTGTTATAGGAACTCCTGGAAGAATTCTCGACCATATAAACAGAAGAACTATGAATCTAAACAATGTGAAAATTTTAGTCCTCGATGAAGTGGACAGAATGTTTGACATGGGTTTCAGCAGAGACGTTGAAAAAATTTTGCACTTTTGTCCGAAAGAAAGACAGACAATGATGTTCTCAGCAACAATTTCTCCAGATATAGATTATCTTGCAAAAAAACATACAATTAATCCAATTCAGATTTCTGCGGAATCACAAGTTGACCCAAAGAAATTGAAGCAAGTTTACTATGATGTTCCAGCTGAAAGAAAATTTTCTTTATTTGTTCACTTGTTAAAACAAACTCCAGGCATGGCTATGGTTTTCTGCAATACCAGAAGAAATGTTGATTTTGTTTGTAATAACTTAGCCAAAATTGGAATTAATGCTCAGGCAATTCACGGAGGACTTACACAAAATAACAGATCAAGAGTTCTTGAAAATTTTCAAAAGAATAATGTAAAAGTTTTAGTTTGCACTGACGTCGCTGGAAGAGGATTAGACATAAAAGGAGTCAGCCATGTTTTTAATTACAATCTACCAAAAGTCCCTGCAGATTATATTCACAGAATTGGAAGAACAGCAAGAGCTGGAAAAGAAGGGAAGATAATTAATTTATTATCTTGCGAAGATTATATGGTTTTTAGAAAAATAAAAGAAGACGATTCGTTTGTTATAGACGAAGAAAAACTTCCTGAATTTGAATATGTAGTTATAAAACCTGAATTCAGAAAAAGCAACAGAGGAGGAAATTTCGGAAGAGATTTTTCAAGAGACAGAAGCCCGAGAGGAAATTATTCAAGAAATGACCGAGATTCTCCACGAAGAGAATATTCTGATAGAGGTTCTAGTAGAGATTATTCAAGCAGAGGAAATCGTGATTCTTCAAGAGGTAGAAATTATTCGCACAGAGATTCACCAAGAAGAAATTTTGGAAGAAGAGACAATAGAAATTTTTCTCACGGAAGAAGATAAATTTTAAAATTTATTTCGTTCTAAATACATCCCACTATTAATCCATCTTTTATCTGAGCTTGACAAGTTGTAGCACAATTAGAAGAAGTACACAACCAGTATGAACTTGTATTTGTTATTCCTAAAGAACCATCAGAGGATTTGTAATCTGCAGTAATATTTCCTGTAACATTCACATTTCCTACGACATTTAATTTATCAGTAGGATTTGATGTTCCAATTCCTATACTTCCGTTCTGTTGAATCCTCATTCTTTCGTGCCAGGTTCCATCATTTGTATAAAATGTTAAATCATTAGTTGATGTTACTATACCTATTGCTGCTTTGTTAGTGTGGTTCTTAGCCCAGTATACAGCAGGGTTACCGTCTGTACTATCATCGACGGTAATCTTTGGATCTGAACCGTATATGTGAAATAAAGTTTGAGGATTTACAGTTCCAATTCCAACAGTTCCCATTAATCCAAACTTTCCAGTTTTACTAATCTGCATCTTCACAGGACTTATTGTAAAGTCAGGGTCAGTTCCATATTTAATTTCAAAAGTGCTATTGAATCCGCTGGATAATCTTCCTATGGCCCATTGGTCGCTGAAATTCCCCGCATTAACTTCATTCATCAATATTGTAGAACCATGTCCACCCTCGTTTCTGCTGAACAATCCAAGTCGAGCATCTTCATCTTCTACAGTTAAGAATCCGTGACTGTTCGAGCCTGGAAAGTGGTCTATTGTTAAGTTTAAATCTTGTTCTTGTATATGAACTATGCTTAATGGATTCAATGTTCCAATTCCAATACTTCCATTCTGTTCAATAGTCATTCTTTCATTCCATGTTCCATTGTTAGTAAAAAATATTAGGTCATTCGTTGTCGCTTCTAAACCTATAGCTGCTTTGTTGGTGTGGTTCTTAGCCCAGTAGACAGCTGGTTCAGAATCTGTACTATCATCGACAGTAATCTTCGGATTTGAACCGTATACGTGAAATAAAGTTTGCGGATTTACAGTTCCAATTCCAACAGTTCCCATTAATCCAAACTTTCCAGTTTTACCGATACTTAATTTTGCAGGACTTATTGTAAAGTCGGGGTCAGTTCCATATTTAATTTCGAAAGTGCTATTGAATCCACTTGCTAATCTTCCTACGCTCCATTGGTCGGTGAAATTTCCTGCATTAACTTCATTCATTAATATCGTAGAACCATAGCCACCCATATTCTTACTGAACAATCCAAGTCTTGCATCTTCCTCTTCTATTGTTAAGAATCCATGACTGTTCGAACCTGGAAAATGGTCTATTGTCAAACCTAAGTCCTGCTCTTTTATATGAACGATGCTTAATGGATTCGATGTTCCAATTCCAATGTCGCCATTTCCCCGAACAAACAAAGTATCATTTAATGAAATATTTCCAAAAAGATTAACAATTCCCAAAAGAGTATTGTCTATATTTCTCAAGTTCCCACTTTCATTATGTGATACATTTAGATAAGCATTAAGAATAGTTCCCCATGCATTGGAATCACCATTAACAACAGGTAATCTTGTTGCAGAAATTGTGCTTATTAATATGAGAAAAATACTTACTGAAATTAAAAATATCTTCCTCATTTGGTCTTTTTATGTTTGTTGAGTTTATAATTTTTTATTTTTTCTTTAAGCTCTTCAATTTTTTTTCTTCTCCATTCTTCTTCAAGCTCCATTTTTTTCTTCAGATAAGGTAAATTTTCTTTTTGATTTTCTGTTGAAATTTTCAAAGGAATCCTTTTTTCAATCGGCTTTTCTTGTTTATCCAAAATATTTTTCTTTTCTTTTCCTAATCTTTTTTGAGAATAAATTTTTTTAAATAAAATAATAATTATAACAAAAATAAGGAATATAAATCCAATAAGAATAAGAGGAATATAATTTAAAAATCGGTTCTTACAATAATTTTCTCCACCTATTTCAAAAGATTGTCCTGCTATTGCAGTTTTATTTCCCGAATAAGTTATTTGAGCATACAAGCGATAAGTTCCAGAAGGAATTGATGGGGGAATTGTCATGGAGATATCAAAATTTTTTTTGTCTATTACACTTCTTGTATCCTTTAATTCGGCTATCAATGAATTATTTTTATCAATTATCCAATAAGTCATGAATGCATCAAGGAGTTCTATTTTCCCATAATTTTCAAGTTTTACATTTGCTCCGACGGTATCTCCAGGACATATATTTTCTGACGTGGGAAGTGTAAGAAAAATATCAAAAAGAGGTTCTTTTTTTTCGTAGGTACAATTTCTTTTTTGATCGGGCATTTCATATGTTCCTGAACATGTTCCTTTGTTTACACATAATCTTTCCTGCATTTCTGTAACTGGACATTCTGTAGGAAACCAATTTGTACAAATCCAATCATAAGAACAACTTGAACTCCCGCCGGTAGAAGAAGTTGGCGGCACAATTACAACTTCACCACCATAAGGCCCATCACCATAAATGCCTTCACCATAATTACTATCTGCAGAGATTAATGGAAAAAAAATCATGAATAATAATAAAAATATTATACCTCTTTTTCTCATATTGTTTTTAAGAGAAAATCATTAATAAATTTTTAGAAGATAAATATTTAAAGAATAAAGTCGAATAGATAATATGAAAAATGAGGGACAGATGAAAACATCTACGATAATACTTTTGACTGCGGGAATTGGTTTAGGAATTTTTTTAATTGTTAGCGGAATATTTTTTGTTATACAAATGATAAATCCTCCAGCAGTTCAGGGAGATAATAACTATAATAATACAATAACTCCCCACGTGACGAATGATACTGGACCACTTCCAGATTCACCTGGAAAGCTACACGACGTAGAAATAAAGAATTTTGCATTTAATCCTTCAACATTGACGATAAAAGCAGGAGAGACTGTTGTATGGACAAACATGGATTCAGTAGAACATGGAATAGTTTCTGATTCAGGAAATGAATTAGGTTCAGGTGTTTTCAAGAATGGAGAAACTTATTCTCACACATTTTATGTATTGGGAACTTATGATTATCATTGTTCAGTTCATACTTCGATGAAAGGAAAAATAATTGTAGAGTGAAACTAGTTTCTCCGAAGTGGATATAATAAATAATTCTTTAATATTTTTAATTAAATACAGGAGGTTATAATATGAACAACTGGGTAATTGTAGGAATCATTGTCGGGATATTACTCGTAGGAGGAATTGCATTTGTTAGTGCGATTTCGGCTGCAGACCAGACA
>DAHXOU010000004.1 GCA_027364705.1 Nanobdellota archaeon | reverse complement strand
TCTACAGAATGAATACCTTCTTGCTAATCCGGGCCCTTCGGGGCTCGCAGGTTCGATTCCTGCTGTGGGCGTTTTTATTTTGAAATATTACAATTCTTAAAATGGCAATGCTTATTCGTTAAAAGATAAAATTTTTAAATAAGAAGATATTTCTTTTCTTATGATTAAATCATTCAAAAATAAAAAAGGTGTTGGGAATATAGTTGTTAGTGGAGGAGTGGCTTTTTTCCTCGTTATCATTTTATTAATAATTGTAGGGGCAATAGTTTATCAGATCCAGTATAGTGAAGGAGAACAAATATTAAGTGGTTTTTCTGTATCCCCCATATATTCTCCTATCCCCGATGGATCTACTATCGGAGAGATTTCTTTGTCAGTAAATAATTCAAATAATTCTTCATTTCCTGAAGCAACTATAAAGATTTCAACTTATTACAAGGCTAAAAATTATGATGGATCTCAGACATCTTATCTTCCACCCCATTCAGAAATTGTAACTTCACTCCCTTATTCTACTACCGATTATAAAGTAGATACCTCGGAGGTATATTCACAATTAGGGAATAATGCTAAGATTTGTGAATCAACTGTTTTAGAGTATGAGGTATTTTTAGGGTTTATTCTAGGAAATCCAAGATTATCCTCAGAACATTGTGGAACTTTTACAGGGAGTGTAAAGAATTAAATTTACGAAGATATTCTTTTTAATTAAATTAGACGCAATTTTTCTTTCTATTCTATCTGTTTGAGAATTCTCTTTCAATTTCTAATTACATAAATCCTTAAAAATAAATTTTATATTGTGAAATTATGAAAAAAGTGGTTGAAACACAGGAAGGAAGATTAGGGAAAATAATTTTTACAAATCCAGAAAATGGAGAAGGGATTGAAGAAAAAAAATTGGAAGAAGTGATTATAAAAAAATGTGAAATTTACCAGGAAAAAGGAGTTCTTGTTCATATGACTGAAAAAGAATATGATTTTTTTGAAAAAGTGCAGAATGGAGATTATAAGACTATAACCACAGAAGACTTTGATGATTATCTAGATAGAAAAGATATTTTTTAATTATTCTAAAGCAACAAAAATATCTCGTCCTTTATGTTTTGCCTGATACAATGCTTTGTCTGCACGCTCCTTGAATTTTTTCTTGTTGTCTTTGTCTTTGCTTCGGAATTGCGTGACTCCGCCGCTGACAGTTATTTTATATTTTTTAAGAATTTTATCTGCATGAATTAATCGTCTTAATTTCAAAGAAAATGTTTTTGCTTTTTCCAAATCTGTTTCTGGAAGTAAAACAATAAATTCTTCTCCGCCGAATCTTGCTGCAATGTCAGATTTTCTTATATGTTTTCTTATTAAGTCTGCAAGTTTTTTCAGCAAATCGTCAGCTTTGATATGTCCATATTTATCATTCACGTCCTTGAATAAATCAATATCAATAATTATCAAAGAAAGTTTTTGCTGTCCACGTTTTGCTTTCTCGATTTCCATATCAAGAAGTGTTTCAAAGAATTTGTTATTGTATAATCCAGTTTTCTCGTCGTGAGTTGCAACTTCGTAAAGCATTGAAACTGACTCACTCATTGACTCAAATAGTTCTTCTATTTTTTTTCTGAATCTCGGGTCGAGTGCTGAAAGTTTTTTTTCTATCTTTTTATCCATTGATTATATAAGTGTGAAATATATATAAAAGTAGTTATTTAGAAATAATGTAGTTAATTATTTTGGAATCTCGCTTGTCTTTCTTTTCTGAATGTAAAACTTATTTAGGACGGACAAAACTTTTTCCCGCTCTTCTGCATTTCCTAATCCTTTCCAATCCATCAGAAGAATGTCTACGGTCTCGTCGGTTCCTGCAATAGCTTCCTGAACCATTTCTTCAGTTAGAGGAAAAGCATATTGCGGAATTACATGCGAGATTGCAACATTTGAATCCATTTGCAGTTTGTTGAAACCAGCACAATAGTGATTGCCTCCAATTCCTATTGCTATTTCATTGTACGGATTTTCTTTAAACGTATTCATCGTCTCGAGAATTGCTTTAGCTACGACAAAACCTGCACGTCGGTCTTTCCATTCTTCTTCTGTTGAACCTATTTCCACAAAAATGCATGGTTTATTTATCAGTGGTCCGTGATGAGTGCATTCCATTGTTATATCATATTTTGTAAGTTCAAATTTTTCTGACATTTTTTTTAAATTTTCAAATAGCTGTTTCTGAAAAAATGCAGAAGTTTTGCAGACGCGTTTTGGTCGGCCACCTAAATTTGCATCGCCCCAATTTCCTGGTGCATGAACTGAAAGAGTTTTTGTTGCTTTTTCAGAAGCATGACGTGAAGCAAATATTATGAAATCGTAATTTTCAAATTTCTTCATATCAAGATTTTCATTGTAAACGATTTCATTTTCCACCAGATAAAAATTCATATTACCGAACTGACTAAGCTGAGTCGTAATATTTATTCCTGCTTTATCGAACTTGCTAGCAACGATAAGATAGTTTTTGTACATAAAAGAATGGAGAGAGGTAAGTTTAAAATTTTTTATGTAATAATGTTTATAAATTGTTAATTAATCAAAGTGAAATGGAAATCGGAAAGTTCAATGCGGAAAGCGGGAATATAAATGCGGAAATGCAGTTATCTGAAGAAAATGAGTATGTTGCTAATTTTAAATTTTCCACCAAAAATAAAAAATTTAGTGTGGATTATAATTATGAATTCGAAAATATGACTGATGTTTGGAACCGAATAAATAAAGTTGGGAAGGGAATTGAAGAAATGCTTGACGAGGAACCTAACTGTAAAAAGATAGCTTATTCTACAGATGTTTACAGTTGTATTGAAGATTTGAAAAGACAGGCGATAGAGAAGTATAACCAATTTCTTATAGGAAAAAATAAAAGGATGATGGACAGAGAATTCTAAGAAAATATAAAAAGCGTCTTGATTAATTATTATTATGCAGGAAATTTACAAACTACTTATCGGAATTTTAGTTTTAATTGCTGGAATTCCTATCGGAGATTTTCTTGCGAGGAAGACAAAAGAAGAATTAAAGGAAGGAAGAATTTGGTTCAAAAGTTTGGCTGCAGTTTGTTTAATTGGAGCGATTATTTTTTTAATATTGGGGAATGATGCAATCCTTTTTGGTTTGCTTTTTATCGCGATTGTAACAAGTAGGAGTTTTAAGAAAAAATAATGTTATACTTAATCGGACTCGGACTTAATGAAAAAGGAATTTCGCTCGAAGGAATTGAAGCGCTGAAAAAGTGCAAAAAAATTTATCTTGAAAACTACACAGTGGATTTCCCTTATTCTTTTGATAAATTAGAAAAAATTATTGGTAAAAAAATAATCTCTGCAGATAGAAATTTTGTCGAGGATATGAAAGTTTTGCTTGAAGAATCAAAGAAAGGAAATGTTGCTTTGCTAATTTACGGAAGTCCGCTGACAGCGACGACGCACATTTCTTTAACTGAAGAAGCGCGAAAGAAAAATATTGGTTGCGAAATAATTTACGGAGCTTCGATTTTTGATGCA
Organism: Nanobdellota archaeon; assembly: GCA_027364705.1. Lineage (GTDB taxonomy): Archaea > Nanobdellota > Nanobdellia > Pacearchaeales > GW2011-AR1 > RBG-13-33-26. Next base: position 14,600 of record DAHXOU010000004.1, on the reverse strand, counting down.
ATCGCTGAAACAGGTTTGCAGATTTACAAATTCGGAAAAGTTACCAGTATGCCGAAGTGGCAGGAAAGTTTCAGCCCCACAAGTTTCATGAAAATTGTAAAAGAAAATCAGAAGATAAATTCACACAGTCTTATTCTAATTGATATTGGTCTTGAGATAGAAGATGCAATTTCAGAACTTGAAGAATCAGCAAAAAAAGAAAAAGTGAAAATGGAAAATATTGTTGTCTGCTCTAGACTTGGAACAAAAGATAAAAAAATATTTTACGGTGGAGTAAATAGGCTGAAAAAAATTGAAATAAAAAAACCTTACTGCATGATTATTCCTGGGAAATTACATTTTATCGAGGAAGAAGTTTTGAAAAATCTAGGATAGTTACTTTTGTTCGGCTCTTTTTTTCTGATAGTATAAATCTTTTGCAGTTGGTTTTTTTGCAAGAGATTTTTGAGGATTAATTGAATTAAAAAATTTCGGCTTTGTATACATTTGATGATATAACACTGTTCTAGCCAATTTAACATTGGGATTACAATGATCAATCCCATTATCTGCACACCAGTTTCTATCATAAAGAACTCCATCTAATTCTTTTTCAAATCTTTCTTTTTCTTCAGGCGATAGTTTATCCATATCCATGAATTGTTGAGGTTTCTAATTCTTAAAAATCTACCGATAAGTAATTTTAAAAATATGGAATAATAAGAAATAGGATGGATAGTAATGAAGAAAAGAAACTGCTTGAATTTTGGAAGGAAAAGAAGATTTATGAGAAGTCCAAAAAACAAAACGCTAAAGGAAAGAAATTTTACATGATGGACGGACCGCCTTATGCGACGGGACATATTCATATGGGAACTGCATTGAACAAAATTTCTAAAGATATAGCAATGCGTTCTCACAGACTTCAGGGTTATGACGTTTTTGACAGATCAGGTTATGATACTCACGGAGTTCCTATTGAATTTCAGATTGAAAAAGAAATAGGAAGCAAAAGTAAACAAGATATTGAAAAATACGGAGTTAAAAATTTCATAAACAAATGCAAAGAATTCGCAACAAGGTATATTGAAGTGATGAATTTTGAATTTGAGAATCTCGGAGTCTGGATGAATTTTGAAAATCCTTACTTAACTTTGCAGGATCATTACATTGAAACAATTTGGGATACATTCAAAGAAGCAGATAAGAAAAAACTTCTTTATTTAGGAAAATATCCAGTTCATGTTTGCCCAAGATGTGAAACTGCTGTTGCATTTAATGAGATTGAATATTCAAAGCAAGAAGACAATTCTATATTTGTAAAATTCCCTCTGAAGAATAAGAAGAATACTTTTCTAATTATCTGGACAACGACGCCATGGACATTACCTGCAAATGCAGGAGTAATGGTTGGGCCTGATTTTATTTATCAGGAAATTGAACTTCCTTCAGGAGAAAGATGGATTTTAGCAAAAGAACTTGTTCCAAAAATTATGGATACTTTAGAAATGGGCTATAGTGTTAGAGATGAATTCAAGGGAGAAAAAATGGAAGGATGGGAATATGAAAATCCGCTTTCAAAAAATCTTAAACTCAAACTGAAAAATGCGTATAAGGTTGTATTATCCTCGAGATATGTTAATCTTGAAGATGGAACAGGATTAGTTCATTGTGCACCTGGACATGGTAAAGAAGATTATGAAGTTGGTAAAGAATACAAATTAAATATGCCCTCACCTGTGGGATTAAATGGACTTTTAACCGACGAGGCAGGGAAATATTCTGGGAAAAAAGCGAGAATTGTCGACGAAGAAATCATTGCAGATTTGAAAAAAGATGATGCATTAGTTTACAAAATGAAATATTCCCATGATTATCCTTTATGTTGGAGATGTAAAAGTCCATTGCTTATGGTTGCACTTCCCCAATGGTTTTTCAAAATTTCAGAGATACAGAAAAAATTGTTAAAAGAAAATGACAGCATCTATTGGATTCCATCCTGGATGAAACAGAGAATGAAAGCGTGGCTCGACGGTATTTCTGACTGGCCAGTTTCAAGAATGAGATACTGGGGAACACCTTTACCAATTTGGAGTTGTAAAAAATGTGAGAAAAGAATTATTGTAGGAAGTGTTGATGAATTAAGAAAAATTGCAAATATTCCTAAGACAAAAAAAATAGGATTGCATAAACCAGAAATTGATGAGATAAAATTTAAATGTAAATGTGGTGGAGAGATGAAAAGAGTTCCAGAAGTTTTAGATGTCTGGTTTGATTCGGGAGTTTCGAGCTGGGCTGCATTATCTAAAGATGAATTGAAAAAATTCTGGCCTGCGGATTTAAATATCGAAGGGAAAGACCAAGTCAGAGGATGGTGGAATTCTCAATTAATTTTATCAGAAATTAAATGGGGAAAAAAACCAATGGATGCAATTATGGAACATGGAATGGTTCTAGACTTGGGAAAAAAGAAAATGTCTAAATCCCTCGGGAATATAATAACACCGCAGGAAATAATTGAAAAATATTCAAGAGATTATTTAAGATATTATTTTGCAAAAATTTCCAAAGGAGAAGATTTTTCATTCGATGAGAAAGAATTCAGAGACATTCAGAATTTTTTCAGAGTTTTTCTTAATACAAACACTTTCATCAATCAAATTGATAAAAAGAAAAACAAAATAGCAATAGAAGACAGATGGATTATTTCAAGATTAAATTCTACAATCAGCGAGATTACAGAATCATATAATCTTTACAAATTCCCCGAAGTTGTTCAGGCAATTGAGAAATTTTTGAATGAAGATGTTTCTAAGACTTATATAAAAATAATCAGAGATAGAAGTGAGGAAGTTTATGAAACTCTTAATGAAATTAGAATTGCAATTTTAAAATTGCTCGCTCCAATAATTCCGTTTACTACAGAAAAAATCTGGCAGGAACTTAAAGAACAAAAAATTGTTGGAGAGGAATCTATTCATTTATCTTTATTTCCTAAAACAGATAAGAAAAAAATTAATGAAAAATTAGAAGAAGAATTCAGCGGAGTTTTGAAAATTATCGAAGCAGGTTTGAGAGAAAGAGATAAAATTCATGTTGGTTTGAAATGGCCTTTGGCGTCGGCAACAATTTATTATTCTAACCCAATAGAAGATATTGAAGACATAATCAAGATGCAATTAAATGTAAAAAAAATAATTCTAAAAAAATCTGAAGAATTAAAAGTTGAACTTGACACAAAAGTGACTCCTGAACTTGAAGCAGAAGGTTACGCAAGAGAAATGTCGAGAGCAGTACAAGCTTTCAGAAAAGAACTTGGACTAAACAAAGAAAATAAAATTGAACTGTCTATTTTTACCGACGAGGAATTGAAAAAAATTCTTGAGAAATGGAAAGAATTTATTTTGGAAAGAACAAATTCTAAAAAATTAGAAATTTTTTCTGAAAATGTTACAACTGGTAAGGAAAGATTTAAAAACAATATTGAGTTCAAAATTAAGAATAAAAGAGGGACGATTGTTATTACAAAAAAATAATTCCTCGAGAGTGAATCATATTATTTACTCTTTAATCATAACAATCTTTAAAAAGAAAAACTAATAACAAAAAACATGATAGTAAAAGACGAATTTTTGAGCAGGTTGAGAAAAATTTTCGACCTTAACCTTTACGAGGTCAAAGTTTGGGCTGCTTTGCTATCACGGGGAACTTCTACTGCAGGAGAGTTAAGTAATATTTCTGATGTTCCAAGATCAAGAACTTATGATATCTTAGAAAGTCTTGAAAAAAAAGGATTTATTCTTATGAAATTAGGTAAGCCAATAAAATTCGTTGCATTAAAACCAGAAGAAGTTATTGAAAGAGTAAAAAAGAATCTTGTTAAATATGCTAAAGAAAGAACAGAGAGACTTGAGAATTTAAGAAATGATGAAGTTCTCGAGGAGCTTAATTCATTATTTACTAAAGGAGTTAAGTTTGTTGAACCTTCTGATTTATCTGGAAGCATGAGAGGAAGACAGAACTTGTATAATCACATGGATATGATGCTTAGAAGTGCAGAAAAATCTATTACAATTGTTACTACAAGAGACGGATTAAGCAGAAAGATGGAAGCAATAATGCCTACATTAGAAAAATGTAAGAAGAGAGGAGTGAAAATAAGAATTGCTGCTCCAGTTGATAACAGCAATATAAAAATTGCTAAAGATTTTAAGAAAGTTGCTGATGTAAAAGATATCGAAGGAAAAATGAAAGCAAGATTTATTATCATTGATTCAAATCAGTTAATGTTTATGCTTCTTGACGACGAGAAATTCCATCCAAACTATGATGTGGGTATCTGGGTAAACACAGAATTTTTTGCTCAGGCACTTGAACAAATGTTTGAGATAATGTGGAATGAATTAAAAGCAATTAAATAATTATAAGATTATATTTTAAAAAAGATGAAAAAATCAAAAAGTTTAATAATAGGAATTATCATTTTACTATTTGTAAGCGGATGTATATTTATGATTAACGAATACAGAAAATATTCTGGAAAAGAAATTACTCAGGAATACCTAAATAAAATTGTTAGCGAAACAAGACAAAAACAGAATGTTCCTGCAATAGCAGTTACAGTTATGAATTCTGATAAAATACTTTTTGAAGAAATTCAGGGAACAAGAGTTGCTGGAACTCAGAATTTAGTTACACCAAATGATTATTTCCATATTGGATCATGTTCAAAATCAGTGTTATCATTTATGGCGGGAAAATTAGTTGATGAAGGTAAAATTAATTGGAGTACAAAATTCTTCGATATATTTCCTGAACTTAAAGGACAATCAAACACAGAATATTATGATATTACTCTTGAAGATTTACTTCTCTGTGAAGGTGGAATTCTTCCATATACTTCTGGAGATGAAAAATTCCCGACGATAGATTCTAAATTAAATATGCAGAAACAACGTTTAGAATTTGTTAAATATTTACTTCAGCAAACACCTGCTTCAACGAAAAAAGCAGATGGAAAAAGTTTTAACTTCCTTTATTCTAACGCAGGTTATACAGTCGCAACATCTATGTTAGAAAAAGTTTCTGGAAAAAGCTATGAAGAATTGTTGAACGGAACAATTTCAAAAGATTTAGGTTTGTCTGTTTATATTGGTTGGCCAAATAGCATTAGTGCAAATCAACCATGGGGACATATGATTATTAATAATAAGTTAGAATCTTTTGCACCAGATCACGAATATAAATTATCGCCGTTAATAAATCCCGCAGGAAATTTAGCAATGAAACCAGGAGATTATGCAAAATATACTCAGTTACACTTACAAGGATTAATGGGCAAGAATGATTATCTTTCAAATGGAACATACAATTATATTGACTTTGGTCACAAGGGATTTTCATTTGGAGTTGCAAACAGTGAATTGGGCGGACACAAATATGCAGGTTTTGACGGATCTGCAGGAACTTTTTTCTGTCGTTCAATAATAGTTCCAGATTCAGATTTTGCCTTTACTATAATGATGAATGAAGGCTCCGGTACTGGTTCAATGAAAGCTGTAGATGAATTAACTATGAAAATTGTAAAGAAGTATTATAATTGGTGGTGGAAGTTTTGGATGTAAAAACAACTTCTTAAAAAAAATATAAAAATTTTACATTTCTTCCATAACTTCTATTCCTAAAAGATATAAAGAATTTTTCAAAGTCGTTCTGAATGCATCAACTAATCTTAAACGAAATGCTTCTGATTCGTCACCGATTACCGGACAAGCATGATAAAATTCGTTGAATAATTGTGCGAGTTCGAAAGAATAATTTGCAATCAGCGACGGATTTAATGATTCTTCAGCTTTCTGAACGATTTCTGGGAATGAGGATATTTTTTTTACAAGATTAATTTCATGAGAGTTAAGATTATCGAAATTGATTTTTGATTTGTTGAACTTTCCTGCTTTTCTTATTATTGAAGATGCACGAGCATAACTATACTGGATGTAAGGACCAGAATCTCCTTCAAAATTCAAAGCCTGCTCCCATGAAAACTGAACATCTGCAGAAGGAGAAGATTTCAAAACAATATATTTTACTGCACCGACGCCAACTTTTTCCGCATCACCTTTTGTTTTTCTTTTTTTAATTTCCTTTTCTGCTTTCTCAATTGTTTTGTTCAGAACATCTTCCAAGAGAATAATATCTCCTTTTCTCGTCGCTATTATTTCATTTCCAAATTTAATTGTTCCGAATCCGAGATGAATAAGTTTATCTGAAAAATCGTAGCCGAGCAAAGTCAAGATTTTGAATAATTTATCAAAATGGTCTTTTTGTCTAAAGTCAGTAACATAAATCATTTTTTCAAAATTATATTTTTTATTTCGCTCAACTGCTGCGCCAATATCATAAGTTATATATGATGCTGTTTGATTTGAACGAAGAATGAATTTTTTCTGACCATCAACCTCGACGTAAATTGCTCCGTCTTTTTCCGATTTTGCAATTTTGTTCATTAATGCATTTGTAATTATTTTTTTCCCGTGCTCTGAAAATTCACTTTGCCCGACGGTTTCAGTGAAATCTACATTTAACATTTCGTAAACTTTGTTAAAACCTTTTTCGGAAGATTTTCGAATATCATGCCAAATTTTTTCTGTTTTTTTATCTCCGAGCTCCAGCAGTTTTAATTTTTCTTTTGCACGATTGGTCCATTCATTATCCTGAAATTCTTCTTCAACACCCTCGGTAATTTTTGATTTTTCTTTAGCGCAGAATTTAACATAAAGTCTTAGCAATTCCTGAACAGGATTTTTTTTCAATGCATCCTTGTCGAGCCAAAGTTCGTAAGCAACAATTAATTTTCCAAGGTGAAGCCCGATATCTCCGAGATAATTTACACCGATTGAATTATATCCTAAAAAATTGTAAATTCGCATTAATGAATCTCCGAGGATAGTTGAACGAATGTGTCCTATATGCATTGGTTTTCCAACATTCGGCGCAGAGAAATCTATTACGATTTTTTTGTTTTTTCCTAGAGGTAATTTTCCAAAGTTTGCATTTATTCCAATAACTTTTTCAGCAAGAATTTTTTTATTGACAAAGAAATTCAGATAAGGACCTTTGTTTTCAACTTTTTCTATTTCTATTGGAAGTTTTATCTTCTGCGCAAGATGTTCTGCAATTTTGTCTGGCGCCTTTTTTTCTTTTTTAGAGAGAATAAAACAGGGAAAAGAATAATCACCTAATTCCGACGAAGGAGGAATCTCCAAAAGTTTTTCCAGTTCTTCTTCTTTCAAAGTTATACCTGCTTTTTTTAAAATCTGAAAAATTATTTCTTTCATAAGATATAAATACGAGTATATATTATAAATATTATGAGTTACGAGGTGGTTATTATAGGAGGAGGTCCCGCAGGACTGACTGCTGCACTGTATGCTGTCCGAGGAGGTTTTAAGACACTTTTGATTTCTAAAGATTTGGGAGGAACAGCAAATTCAATTATTTCTCTCGGAAATTGGCCAGGATATAGTGGAACAGGAAGAGAATTAATGAAGAAATTTTATGAACAATTAAATGGAACTGGAATAGAAGTTATTTTAGGAGATGTTCAAAAGATTGAAAAAAAAGGTAAAGAGTTTATTGTTAAAACTGCAGACAAGGAATTTGAGACAAGGTCTGTGATTTTGTCGACGGGAGTAAAAAGGGGCGGATTCAAACTTCCAGGAGAAGACAGATTAAAAGGAAAGGGAATAAGTTATTGTGTAACCTGCGATGCTTTTTTTTTCAAGGACAAAATTACTGCAATTATTGTGGATAAAGACTGCAACACTGAATCAATTCTCACGCTAGCGAATCTTGCAAAGAAAGTATATGTTTTATGCAGAGGGAAAAAATTAAGTTGCGGTGGAGATTTGAAGGAACTGGTTAAGAGCGGAAAAATAGAAATTATCTGTGATGTCACCCCATTAGAATTCCGAGGGAATGGAAGTGTTGATGGTTTGATTATAAAAGAAGATGATAAGGAGAACAGAGAAATAAAAGTCGACGGAATTTTTATTGAAGTTGGTTCTACTCCGATTGTCGAGATGGTAAAAGGTTTATGGATAAAAATAGACAAAGAAAAATATATTATTGTTAACGAAGATATGAAAACATCTGTCAAAGGAATTTTTGCTGCAGGAGATGTTACTGATTCAAACCTGAAACAAGTTTTAACTGCGTCGGCTCAAGGAGCAATTGCGGCAAAGAGTGCTGCAGATTTTTTGCAAATTGAATAATATAAATTTTTAAAAAGAATGATTCTTAATTAATATTATGAGTTTACTTAAAAAAATGGGAATAGTTTTTGCGGCAGGAGCATTAAGTCTCGGCTTGGCATCAAGTATTAAGGCAGATTCAAAATCAGATATAGAAAAAGAAGCTGAAAGATACAAGAACCTTGAAATCAGCGGGGAATATTACAATATATTTACATGGAAAATGAGCAATCCTCCAAGAGAATTAATCTGTGAATATGAAGTAACACTTTTTGATGTTGATATAGACCAAATAAATCTGAAAAAAATGACAGGAAATAATTGGGAAGCAGATGAAAAAGAATATCAGGAATTCTTTATATCGTCTGAGCAGAATGAATTTGGAAGTTATTTGTATCTTGAAAAGGATTCGAATGATGATGGAATAGTAGATAAAGAATATGGTTATATTTTTAATGGTTTAACCAAAGATAAAATGAAGTTTTCTTTGGGCAGAATTGTAGAAAATAAAAATCAAGATGAGAATTATACTGAAGATGAAATTGTGTGGGAGATGAAACACTAACATTTAATAATCAATTTTTTCTAGTCGAATTATGGAAACAAGAATAAATAAAGACAAACTCGAGGATGCATTAAATACAGAGAAAGTTGAAGAACCGAAAGTTAATCCTGAAATGGAAATTGGGTTTCATCAGGGCGCGTTGAGTACTTTAGTTAATGAAAGAAATGAGATGATAAGAATGATTCAACAAATTGAACAAGTTATGCAAGCACATATGAAAAGACTTGAAGAACTTGGTGTAAAGATAAATCTCGGGAAAAAATGAAATATAAATTTAATTTAAAAATTCAGATTGTTTTCGGAATTATTAGTTTTCTTTCAGCGCTAGGAATTTTGTATTTATTTACAGGTAAACTTGATTTTTTAACTTCAACGATTATCGGAATTATGAATTTTGTAGTTGCAGGATTCTATAATTTTGTTAAATGTAAATAATTCTTTAAAATTTTAATTATGCGGGTGAAAGTGCTCGCGACCCCACTCAATTTAAATCAAATCAAATTGCTTGTTCGTGAAATCGCTCGTCGAACCTCTCGGAAAAAATTGCTATATTTTGTTAAGAATCCAAGATATTTCACTTCGTTCAATATCTTATGCGGGTGAAAGGATTCGAACCTTCGAAGGCACTAAGCCATAGGATCTTAAGTCCTACCCATTTGACCACTCTGGCACACCCGCATACCAAAATAACAAAAACAAACTATATAAAAACTTTTAGAATTCATTATTTCATGATGCCTCAGTAGCTCAGTTGGTAGAGCGCCAGTTTCGTAAACTGGAGGTCATGAGTTCAATCCTCATCTGAGGCTTGCAAATCTAATTAAAAAAATTTATAAATGATTTTTTCAGAGGAATTTTATGGAAAAATTAGAGAAATTATTAAAAATTGGGACAAAAGTTGCTTTAATTTTGCCCTTTATGTTACTAACTCAGAAGATATCACTAGACGAAGCACCGAGGAGATATCCTTATGTTGCTTATCCAATAACTATAGAAGAAAGACTTGAAGAATCTAGAAAAGAAATGGAGAAAAAATTTCCAGAAAACAAGGTTATTGAGTTAGCAAAAAAATTAGTCGGTACAAAAGTTCCGAAGGGCGAAGATATCTGTTGCTGGACTGCGGTAAAATATATTTATGATAAAGCTGGAGTGATTATGAATTGTGCTTATGCAGTTACAGGGGGAGAGAAATTTAATTTTAAAAATGAATTAACAAATGGAAAGTACGAAAAAGTAATAGTGGGAAAAACGATAAAGAATGGAAGAATAATCATTGAACCAATTCAACGCTCAAAATGTTTAAGCAATGATGCAAATAAAAAACTGGACAACATCACTAAGGGAGATATACTTTCTTATCTTGTCGACGGTCAAATAGGACATAATGCAATTTTTATGAAATGGCTGGATAAAAAAGAAAAAACTGCAGAGATATTAGACTGGGGTGGAATTAACTCAAAGGGAGAAAAAATTTATAGGATATATGAAACCGATTTGAGTGATGACAGTCATCCTGTTTTTTATTATTGGAAACCAAGAAACAGATAATTATTTCAAATGGAATTTTAGATAAATTCCGCATTGAGCTTGTGAATTTTCTAATTGAATATGATTAAAAGGATTACATGCTGCTTCCAAAGATAAATTCGGAGTTAAATTTAATTCAAATCCCTTGTCGATAGTAAAAGTTGGTTTGTCTAAGTAAGGCAAGAATTGTTTTATCATACTATTAACTGAAATTCCAACACCAGCATATCCAACACCTTCAACTGAAAATTCTTTTTGATTTTGGCGAAGAATATCATTTGACATAATCTGTTCGGTAAATGAAAATGGTTTGTATTGAGAAGGATTTAATTCAGAGCCTAATTTATCTGAAGGCAACTTAGAATTAAGAAGCAATGCAGATAATGCAAGAATCTGTGGTAATCCCTTTTTCATTTAACTTTAGAAACTTACAGATATATAAATTTTATCGTAACAAAGAATATAATCTTAAAATATTTTCAGATTTTATGGAAAGAAAAAGAGGAATTATTTCTATTGGATTTTTAGTTTGCTTGTTAATTCTTATAAATTATAATTTTATCGACGGAAACTTAAAAGAATTTGTTGATGAAAGTGAGACAGGATTTGTTGAAAAAATTGTCGACGGAGATACTGCAATAATTAACGGAAACAGCACAAGATTTTTGGGAATCAATACGCCAGAAAAAGGAGAGAAATATTATAGTGAGGCTAAGAATTTTCTTTCAGATTTAATCCTCAATAAGACCGTAATATTGAAATACGGAAAAGATAAAAAAGATTTGTATGGAAGAACACTTGCATATATAATTCTCGACGGGAAAAACGTTAATGTTGAACAAGTGCGAAATGGATTTGCAAATCTTTACATTTACGATAAAGACGAATACACAGACCAATTAAAACAAGCGTGGAATGAATGTATTGCAAACGGAAAAAATCTTTGTGAAAAATCAAATGACAAATGTTCAGATTGTGTTGAACTAAAAGAGTTTGAAAATCAGGAAATTATTTTAGAAAACAAATGCAATTTTGATTGTGATTTAGCAAAATGGAGTATTAAAGATGAAGGAAGGAAAAAATTTGTATTTGAAGATTTTATTCTAGAAAAAAATAAGGAAGTAAAAATCATTGTGGGGAACAAGACAGACAGCGACGGGATTTTGTACTGGAGAGACGAAAAATATGTTTGGACAGAAACAGGCGATACTTTATTTTTGCGGGATGATGAAGGAAAGTTGGTTTTATGGAAAGAATATTAGAACAATAAAACTAATAAACTCCGAAGAGTTAAATAAAGAATGAGTAAATTAATTTCTCTTGTAGGAGGAATAATAATTCTTGTAAGTTCCACATGTTCGCACGGATTAAAGTTTTCAAAGAACCCTTATGAATATCTTCCCGAAGGAACACCTGTTTATTGTCTTGATTTAAACAAAAACGGAAAAACAGATACTTATATCTGGGACAAGGACCAGGATTTAATTATAGAAAAAGAAGAAATATTTTTTGATTTAAATGAAGATGGAATTATTGACTGCGACTATTTTGAATTTGAAAAATGGCTTGAAGAAGATGGAGAAGATTATGAAATTCTTCCCAATTTAACCTGATTCATCGGTTCTAAGTAATAACAAAAAGATATTTTCTCGACGACAATAATCCTTTTAAATAGAAATTAAATAATGAGGATATGAGGTCAAAAAAGAGCTTATCATTTTTCTATTCACAAATTCATGGTTATACGTATAACAATACCGTTATAACAAATCTGTTTCGCAGAAGATTTGATATAGAAATGAAAGGAGGTTTAAAAAAATGAGAAAAAATATTTTAGGTATTTTAGCTTTCGTAATGGCTTTTGTAATGATTGGGGGAGTAAGTGCTTTAAGTTTCAATGTTCCAACTGCATCAAATTCCTACGCAGGAACTTTAAATGTTAGTTGGGCTAATCCAGACTCAAGTTCTACATATACTTTACAGTATAGAGCAGGAGATTGTGATGAGACAAAACTTTGGACTGACCTTACTTCAATGACAGGACAAATCCCATCTAATTATGCATGGAATACTAAAACAGGAAATAAAGCAGTAGCTGATGGATTGTATTGTTTAAGATTAAGAGTTGGTGCAGTAACAGGAGCAAATTCTGGATTATTCACAATTGATAATCATGCACCTTTAGTCGACATACATGAAACAACAGTTCCTTATCCTGGTGCTGATGAAAAGAGTAATCCAGTTAGAGTCTTAATTGACTACGGAGATAGTGTTGATCCAACTCCAACTTGTAAAATAAATTGGAATGATGGTTCAGCATTGCAAGATTGTCCGGCAACTGGAATAAATTCAGAACATCAATACGGAGATAATGGAAATTACAAAGTTATAGTAACAGTTACAGATGATGCTGGAAACAGTGCGTCTGATTATGTTACAGTTTCTGTCAAGAATGTTGATCCAACTGTTGGAGCAATTACAACAGATTTACCAGCAGGCAGAAATGATGTTGCTTTAGGTCAGGCAGTTACATTTGATGCGGTTGCAGATGATGTAGATGCTGATTTGAAAGCAGGATTAACTTGTGAATGGACTTTTGACGGTTCAACTGTCAAAACTACAACTGCAGATGAAGACGGAAATTGTGAAATTAAATACACTTGGACTCACGCAAGTACACACACTGTGGACTTGACTGTTAAGGACAAAGATGGTGGTTCTGTTAATGCAGAACAATACACAATTGAAGTTTTAGCTCCTGAACATATGACTCCAATGCAACAAGTTGTTGCTAACAGTCAATTTGAATTTAACCTTGATGCAGCTTGGGCAAGTACTACTTCAACTAATTTCAAAACTAGTTTTACTGGTTTAACAAATTGTGAAAAAGTAAGCGGCCCAACTTCTATGACTAATGTCGTAGGAACTACAGCAGGGGAATGTTCAATTACTTGGACACCAACAGTAGAAGATAAAGGAAAACACTCAGTTATAATTAGAGTTAATGATAGTACTAGTTACAAATATTACTCTTTTGACGTAACTGTTTATAGTTGGGGAATTACATTAAATGAAGGATGGAATTTAATTTCAATACCTTACATACCAACTGATTCAAATATCGACGCTGTTTTTGCAGAAATTCTTCCAAACATTGCTTATGAATCTGATAGTTCTACTGTTCTTCAGTATGATGCTGTTAAGGACAAATGGAACAAGGCAAAACCTACTTCATCTCACACAGGATTTACAGGAACATTAGATAAAGTTGTTCCAGGTTATGGATACTGGGTAAAGATGAATAAAGAAGATACTCTTTATGGAGTTGAAGAAAACTTCAACCCTGGACAAGTATTAATGCCTTCAGTAGATTTAGCAACTGAAAGTTGGAACTTAGTCGGAAGATATGGAGTTAATCCAGCACCATTAGACATAGTAACTGCTTTTGAATCATTAGAGGACCATTATTATGATTCTGTTTATGAATATAACGGAAATAATTATGCATTATCTGATAATACAATTGATTCAGGAAAAGGTTATTGGATAAGAACAAAGATGGTTGAAGGATTTGATACTATCGCCTATGAACCAATAAGCTACTATTTCGAATAAGAAGAATTTATTTTTATTTTATTTTTCTTCTTTCTTTTTTATTTTTACCGTCGGTAATCGAAGATAATTATCCATCATATTACAAAGCTATTTATTGAGAATAATAATGCTTTTAAACAGAAATGAAAATTAAGTAATATGAAAAAAGTTGGATTGTTTATTTTTATCCTGATAATTCTTAGCTCATTTATTCTTGCAGCAAATTGTCCGCCAAGTGCGCCTAAAACTTACTCTGGAGAAATTACTTATAATAAAAATCCCATTTCTGGAACTTATGAAATAAGAGCAATGATTGGTAGTGATGTTATTGGTATAGGTAAAGTACTCAATGGAGAATATTCAATTGATATCTCACCGTGTTCTATGGGAAGTAATGTAATATTTTCAGTAAATGGAGAAATAGCAAATGAGAAAGGGAATTATAATGGGAGTGCTGATTGGGGAAAAGAAATAATTTTAGATTTAACTGTGAATAAGATTCCACCATCGAGCCCAACTTGTGGAAATAGCCTTCTTGAACCTGGAGAAGAATGTGACGGGACAAATTTAGCAGGAAGAGATTGTGGAACAAACTGGCAGGGAACAGTATCATGTACATCTAATTGTAAAATAAATTATGCTAATTGTATTTATGTTGCACCATCTACGGGAGGTTCATCTGG
>DAHXOU010000036.1 GCA_027364705.1 Nanobdellota archaeon | reverse complement strand
TTTTCACATACACAGGCCTGTTTTGGCAGGCCACATTTTGGGCATATTTCCATGCTTATTTGTTTTTAACAACCTCCGCGTTTTTATCTTGGTTGTTAAATGTTAGTATTCTTGCAATGATCCTTCTTATTTCCTTCGCCTTTGATGCTCCCGTCTTTGAAGCATTTGCTTTTACTAATTCGAATTTCAATTCTTCCATTTTTTTCATTCTCTCGTCGATATTCATTTTTTGTATTTCTTTTGATTTTAATGCTGTCATTTTTTAGCCTTCCTTGTTTTTTTTATTTCTTTAACTTCTTCTTTTATTGTTGAATTCATTCTTATTCTTTCAATAAGTTCTTTATTAAGGTCAAGTCTGTCTTTTAAAACAGCTGTTGGAGGAAGTACACTTACTTTTACTCCGACTGTTCCGGGATTTGTCTGTGCAACTGCTTTTGCTTTATCAACAACTTTTGCACTGTCTCCGACTTTTCTTAAATATCCCTGTGAAAATCTCCAGCTCTTTGCTCTTGCACTTGGAAGTTTACCACCAAGGACAATTTCTGCTCCGAGTGCTCCTGCATTCATAACTCTCTGAAGATTTTTGTAAGCAATGACTTTGAATTTTAATGGACCAAGTCTTTCAAGACTTAATGCAATCTCGTCGGCAATTGTCTGCGCGTCAAATTCTGGATTCTTTATTTCCTCAATCTCAACTCTCGGATTTTCTAATTTGAATTTGTTTTTTAAAACACCAGTAAGCTCTTCTATTTTTTCTCCTCTCTTACCAATTACTAATCCTGGTTTGTTTGTAGAGACAATAACTTTTTCTCCGACGGGAGTGTATTCAATTCTGACTTTACTTATTTTTCCTTTTCCAAGTATGCTTTTGATATGTTCCTTGATAGCAAATTCATCTTTCTTGAACTTAACTGTATTTCTTTCTTCCATCTTAATTTTTTCCTGATTCTTGTTTAGTTATTGATTCTAATGATCCTTTTCTATGAGTAACAATTCCATTTTCTATTACTGCTAAATCTTTTCTGACTAATACATCATAAGTTCCTGATTTGAACAAATACCCTACATCTCCGTCGATGATTAATGTTCCTTTAACAACTTCTTTGTTTGGATATATCTGAATAAAATATTCTTTGTTCAATTCTATTTTCATATTTTTTCCTTGATTCATATTATCTTCTCTCTTATTTCTATCATTTAGGTAATTTACTGTGTTCATCATTTTTTCTTTTCCTTCTTTACTTTTTTCTTTAATTTATTTTTTTCAACGACTCTTATTTTAATGTGAGTTCTTTTTCTTCTAACTGCTCCGAATCTTCCGAAAGGTTGAGATGCTTTGTTTGGAACAGCTTCGACGATGATTGGTTCTTCAACTCCGTTGACATTTGCATTCGCCTTAAGAGTTTTCAGGATTGTTAAAAAATGTTCGATAGCTTTTATTGGATATCTTCCTGACATCATTCCCTTTCCTTTTCTGTGAGGAATTTCTCCAACCATTGGAATTGCTCTCTTGAATTTCATTACATCTTCTAAATCTTCAACTGCTTTATCAATAGATTTTCTTTTTATGAAATTACAGATTGCAACTGAATCTTTTGTTGATACAGGAACACTAATTCCGTTAGCAATTGCTTCATCTTTCTTGACCATTTCCTTTTTGACAATTGTCTTTTTCTTTTCTTCTTTAACTTCTTCAGTTTTTTTGTTGTCTTGTTTTACTGGAGCTTCTGCTTTCATCTTTGCAGTTTCCTGTTTTACATTTTTTGCTTTTCCTTGTTCTGGATTGTAATTTTTTTCTGTCATGTTAATTATTTCTTTGCCTTAGCTTTGCTTCCTTTGGTTGCACCAATACCTGCGCCACTATGTTTAATTTTAGCTCTTGTCATTGAAAATTCTCCAAATCTATGTCCAAGCATGTGTCCTGTTACTTCTATCGGGACAAATTCTCTTCCGTTGTAAATCTGAAGTTTCATTCCGACCATTTGAGGAACAATTATCAAATTTCTTATATGTGTTTTTATTGTCTTATTTTTCTCAGCTTTCTTTTTAGCTCTGCTGACAAAATTTTCAATATCTTGGAATTGTCTAAGTACTGCTCTTCTTTGTCTTGATTTCAGATACTTTGCAAATTCTCTCACGTCGAGGTTTTTCAACTCGTCAACTGTCTTTCCTCGATATGTGATTATTTTTTTTGATGATTCTATTAATGCCATTTTATTTCTTCCTCTTACCTGTTCTTCTTGGTCTTAACAATCCAACTTTTGCTCCAGCAGGTGCGTTTCTCTTCGCAATCTTACTCTTGATTCTCTTTCCTCTACCAGAACCAAACGGATGATCGATAACGTTCATCTTAAGAGCTGATGTTCTCGGCCACAATTTATTTCTTGATTTTTTAATATAAAAACTCTTACCTGCTTTAACTAATGGTTTGTCCATTCTTCCTGAACCAGCAATTACTCCAATTATTGCTCTGCATTTTGCGTTGAATTTTTTCTCTTTCTTCGACGGCATTAAAACAAAAACATCATTTTCTGTAACTCTTGTAACAACAGCAGAACTTCCTGCAGTCTTTATGAAAACTCCACCGTCTCCAGGTCTTGATTCAATACAATATATTTCTGTCTTTATAGGAATATTCTTCAAATGCAAAATGTTTCCTGGTTTAACTTCATTTTCAAAATTTATTTTCTGTCCTTCAATCATTCCTTTACATGCAGGAATATAAAAATCTCCGACGTTGCTTCTTATTTTAGCAAGAGGTGCAGAGTGTCCAGCAGAGTTCATTAACTCTATAACTGTTCCTTCTCCTGTCATATTTCTTAAATATTTTATTTTATATTTGTAGGCGTTTCTTCTAACTCTGTAACTGAAACTTCCGTGTCCTCGTGCCTGTTGAATTATTCGTTTTCCCATTTTATTGTTACATTAATCCTAATTTCGTAGCTACGTCGATAGCTTGAAATTCTTTTTTTAATTTAGCGTAAACATATTTTTTATTTCCATGAACTCTTGTTCTCAATCCTTCCAATTTAATCTTGAATAAATTTTCAATTTCATTTTTTATTTCTGTCTTTGTCTTTTCCTTTTCAGTTTCAAAAGCTAAAACATTCTGGCTTTCAATAAGCATAACTGCTTTTTCTGTCATTAATGGTTTTATTTTCATTTCAATCTTTCTCCAAGAACTTTAATTGCTTCTTCAGTATAAATTGTTAATCTTCCTGCTCCGCCGTTAGCCAAATCAGTTACATTAACTGACTTTGCATCTTTAACGTCGATAACACTTGTTTTTAATTTTTCTTTGTCTCCTGTAACTAAAAGTAAACCTGCATTTTTCTTGTATCTTCTTCCTCTCAATTTTCCTATTCCACTTCTTACACTTCTTTTTTTAATAGCAACTTCAAATAAATCCTTGCCTAATATTTTCTCAAGACTTGAAACTAAATCTTTTGTCTTAAGTGAAATTATTTTTGATTCTACAACAATAGGCAATCCTGAAAGTTTCTTTCCGTTAAGTCTTTCATATTTTTTTTCAACAAGTTTTTCATTTCCTGTTGCGCTTAATGCAGACATTATTGCAATCAACATTTCTTTCTTGTTTATTCTCTTAGTGTTAATCATTGAAGCAATCTTTGGTGGATGAGCTCTTCTTCCTCCGATAGCATTTGGAACTTCAGCAGCAACCCAGTTGAACTGACTTCCTCTTCTTGACATAATTTTTCTCGGCATTCTTGATGCTCCTCTTCCATAACCACTTTTCCAGACATGTCTTAAGTGATGTATTTTTCCCGATGCTGAATGTTGTTTTCCTCCGACAGGAGATGGTGCATAAGGTTGTTTTGTTTTCTGAGCCTCGATAACTTTTGCAATAATATCATTTCTTACAATTGCAGAAAATGCTTTAGGCAAATCAATACTTCCTTTTTCTTTTCCATGAATATCTAAAATTTTTGCTTTCATCTTAATTCAATTAACTCCAAATTTTTTCTTGATTGTTTTTTAGTTGGTCTTAAAGGAACCGTAACTAACAATTGTCTTTTAGCAGGACCCTGAACACTTCCATTGACAACGATATAATCTGTCTTCACATCACCGAAGTTTTTTATTCCGTTAAGTTTGTTTTCTGCTTTGCCCATATCTATTATTTTGTTATTGTATGTTACTCTTGTGAACATTCCCATTTGTCCTGCTCTTGGAACTCTGAAAGTAACTCTTGTTGGATGGAAAGAACCGATTGCACCTACGCTTCTCTGTCCCTTTTCAGATTTGTGTGATTTAAGTGTGATTCCAAATCTTTTTACAGGTCCCTGAAGTCCCTTACCTTTTGTTAATCCTCTAACATCAACTAATTTTCCTTTTTCAAAAACATTTGAAACTAAAATTTCTTTTCCTAAATTATCTTTAATGAATTTTATCTTGTCATCATAACTTCCGCCAAGAGCAATTTCACTCATATCAGGAGTCTTTTTGATTCCTGTCTTTTTTACAACAGAATAACATAAAACTTTCACATCATCATAATCTCCATCAAGACCTCCTGTTTTTTTGCTTGTCTTTGGAAGTTTTATTTTTCTCTTTAATTCTTTGTCAACATTTTCAGCAAGAACTTCTTTAGCAATTTTGCTATTTTTGTAGAATCTTACAGAGAATATTTTCAAAGGAGGGCATTCAATAATTGTAACAGGTACAACAATTTTCTTTCCTTTTGTCATAGAAGTTGGAGATTCATCTTTAACAAATGCAGAAGCCATTCCTGCTTTGTAACAAATAAATCCTTTAAGATTAGAATCAGATTTTATAGCACTCCAGTTAACACTAGGTAAAAACTTACTGGCTCTTTTTCTCGGCCAATACTGTAAACTTCCTTTTCTCGGTGATTTCGGTGCTGCCATATTTTATATTTTTCAATAACGCGGATATTATCATTTTACTTTCCCTGGATAAAATATGTAGAAAAAATACCTTTTTAAATCTTCTTCTATTGAATAAAGTATGAAACATAAAATTCACGGAGGATATCAAATCTTCTTGGGAATTTTTATTCTTATTATTGATATATTCCTTATTACTTCAAGCTTGTTTTTTGGATATTTTACCCAAAAATTTACTATCATTGAAGCTTTTTTTATTATCCTTTTTATTATTTCTATATTTATGATAATAAGAGGAATTAATAATTTTAACCAAAAGAATAAATAATTTTCTCACTAAGCTTCAAACTCTTTTTCTTCCTTAATCTGCTCGCCGTCAATAGTTGCTCTTCGAACAATTTTTCCTTTTCTCAAAGATTTTTCTCTTACAACTGCAAAATCCTTTTCACTTTTCAAAGAGTCAGGAACAACAATTGATTCAATAATAAAATCGTGCGCGATTAAAGCATCTTTGAAATTTGCCTTTTCCCAGACAAAACTTTTTCCAATGTGCTCATCAGTAGTTACTAATTTGCAAAAATCAGGATTTGGTGCCTCATCTTTATTTTTTGGTTTTCCAGATTTCGGTGCCTTTGGTTTTATTTTCAATGTATTATCGCCAACAGAAAAACTTAGCGGAAAAAAATTCTTCGGAAACTTATCAAGCAGATTAATAATCTCATTTCCTGACATTTCCTGTTCAATAGAATAATTCTTAACGCCTTGAAATTGTTTGATTGTTTTGAAATTCAATTCGCCTTTCAAATCATTTGTTCCGATAATTGAGCCTGTAACTTTTGTCTTATTGCTGCCGAGTTTCTCAGCAAGTGTCCTGACAAATTCATTTCCAAATTCTGCTGTCGTCGATATTGTATATTTGCTTCCGACTTTTTTAACTTTGACAATTGCTCTGTCTTTGAATTCTCCTCGTGAAAATTTCTGAAATTGCAAATGCACACTCTCGTCGGTTTTGCCATCAAAAATCTTTTTTATAAAATTCATATTTTAATTTTGTAATTTTAACTTATAAATCTTTTCTCTAATTTAGAAGGCTTTTTAAATTTCATCGACATAAAAATATCATGGATGAAATATTTTTCAGGAAGATAACTACAATAATCATTTTGACAATTCTCTTAATCTTATCTTTCTTCATGTTAAAACCAATACTGATAGCAATTATAGTCGGGCTTCTTTTAGCATTTCTTTTTTCTCCTGCTTACGACAAACTTCATAAAATAATAAAACAGAAAAGTATTCCTGCCTTGATAATCTGTGTAATTCTGTTGTTCTTGATTGTTCTGCCTCTTTGGTTTTTCACTCCGACAATAATTAATGAATCAATTAAACTTTATCATGCATCACAACAGTTAGACTTAGTAACTCCACTAAAAACTCTTTTTCCCTCTTTCTTTGCATCTCAGGAATTTTCACAGGAAGTCGGCTCAATTACACAATCAACCATTTCTAAACTAACAAATACATTAATGAATTATCTTTCTGGAATACTTCTCAATTTCCCGACGATAATTTTACAGATATTCATTGTTTTCTTCGTCTTTTTTTATGCACTTAGAGATAAAGATCTAATAATTAATTATATCAAAAGTTTATTGCCTTTTTCAAAAGAAGTTGAGAAAAGATTGTTTGACTCTACGAGAGATATAACTTTGTCAGTTCTTTACGGAAATGTCATCGTAGGTATAATCCAAGGAATAATTCTTGGTATCGGATTTTTTATTTTCGGCGCTCCGAATCCATTCCTTTTATTGGTCTTTGCAATTCTTGTAGGAATTCTTCCTGTTCTCGGACCATCAATGGTGGGAATTCCCGTCGCATTTATTCTGGTGATTAATGGAAGTCCAATAAGTGCAATCGGAATTTTAATATTTACATTATTATCTTCTATTTCAGACCATGTCATCAGACCTTTGCTTGTCTCAAGAAGAACCAAACTTCACAATATGCTTGTCTTAGTCGGAATGGTCGGCGGATTTTTATTATTCGGAATTTTGGGACTGATTCTTGGTCCGCTCATACTTGCTTATCTAATAATAATTATCGAAGTTTACCGAAACAAATCTATATTATAATCATTAAATATAAAAATCAACTTTTTTTATTATATTAAAGAGAGATGGAATTAAAAGTAAAGATAATGAAATGGTCTGCAGGGATTCCTGTAGCAATGCTTAATGAAACCACTGCAGGTATCATCGGGGTAAAAACTAAAGGGAGAATTTTCATTCGAGGTCTTTCTAAAAACTCCGAAAAAGTTTCAACTATTGTTGATATAACAAAAACTCTTGTTAAGAAAAATGAAGTTGCTGTTTCTACCGAATTAAGAGACCGACTTTCTTTAGTCAACGGACAAAAAGTAGATGTTGATTTGTCAACTCCTCCTGCAAGTTTAAATCTGATAAAGAAAAAAATGAACAAACAGGAACTTTCTGAAAAAGATATTAAAGAAATTATTCGGGACGTTGTAAACAATTCATTGTCTGAACCAGAAATTGCTTTATTTATCTCGGCAATGTATGAAAATGGAATGAATATGAAAGAAACAGTTTTCTTAATAAAATCCATTTTAGCTTCTGGAAAGATTTTAAAATTAAATTTAAAAAATAAAATTGTTGTAGACAAACATTCTATTGGGGGAATTCCCGGCAACAGAACAACCCCTATTGTTGTAGCAATCTGTGCTGCTGCTGGATTAGTTGTTCCGAAATCTTCATCAAGAGCGATAACAACTCCTGCAGGAACCGCCGACGTTATTGAAACTGTTGCAGACATAGAATTTACTATTCCTGAGCTGAATAAAATAATAAAAAAAGTCGGCGCCTGTTTAATCTGGAGCGGTTCACTTGAAATTGTTCCTGCCGACGAGAAAATTATTACAATAGAAAAAACTCTGAACATAGACCCAGAATCGCAGTTGCTTGCTTCAATAATGTCAAAAAAACTTGCTCTTGGAGCAAAATATATTCTTATTGATATTCCATACGGAAAAAATGCAAAGGTAAACAAGGAAAAGGCTCTTGGTCTGAAAAAAAAATTTGAATATCTCGGAAGACATTTCAATAAAAAACTAAAAGTAGTTCTTACCAAGGGTGAAGAACCTATTGGAAATGGAATTGGTCCTGCGTTGGAAATTATGGACATAATCAAAATTCTGAAAAATACAAATGATCGTCCTCTTGACCTTGAGAAAAAATCTTTGTTTCTTGCAGGAGAACTTCTTGAGATGACTAAAAAAGCACACAAAGGAAAAGGAATAGAACTTGCTAAAAAAATATTGGAATCAGGAAAAGCATTTGAAAAATTTGATGAAATAATAAAAGCTCAGAAAGGAGATTTGAAAAGGGCAAAGTATGGGAAATTCAAGAAAGATATTATAATGAAGCGCGACGGAAAAATATCTTACATAGATAATAAACAGATAACTGCTCTCGCACGACTTGCTGGTTGTCCGATGGATAAATCTGCAGGGCTTTATTTATACAAACATATAGGAGACAAGTTGAAGAAAGGAGAAAAACTTCTGACTATCTATACAGAATCTAAATCAAGACTCAGAGAATCATTAAACTTCTTCGACTGTCAAAAACCAATAACAATTCAGAACCACTAATTTTTTAAACTAATTCTCTCATATATTGTCCATGGTAGAGAATACTTACAGGAAAAAATTATCCGATTATGTCAAAAAAAATTTGAAGAAAGGATATCCTGTAGAAACTTTGCGTGTTGCTTTGATTAATCAGGGTTACATAAGAAACAGCATTGACGATGCAATAAGAATCGCTTTGAACGAACTTGCTAAAGAAGCTCCTGTCGTTAAGGATAAACCTCAGATTGAGCATGAAGTTATTGTTGAAGAACCCATAGTTGAAGAAAAGAAATCCTTCTGGAAAAAAATTGTTGATTTGTTCAGATAATTTTCTAAACAATAAAGTTTAAAACTAATTAATTAATTTATATTTTGTAAGAAGCCTCCGTCGCATAAGCTCAAATCAGGAAGATTTTGGCAAATGCTCGCAGGTGAAAATAAGCCTCCGTCGCATAATGGTATTGCACCGGTCTTGAGAACCGGGCCTTTACGGCTTCCAGGTTCGATTCCTGGCGGGGGCGTTTA
>DAHXOU010000035.1 GCA_027364705.1 Nanobdellota archaeon | reverse complement strand
GATTAAGGATTAACGAACGAAATTTCAAAAGATAGGATTATTTATATAATTCAAGCAAACTATTCACAACTGCACGCCTAACTTCAGGATGTTTCTTTTCAAGCTCATTAAGTAAATCCTCAATTTTATCTTTTTTCTTTTTCAAATAAGTTGAAAATCCTAATTTCTTCAGCCGTGCATAAAGTAAAATTTCCTCGTCGAGAAATAAATAAAGCGGTTTGATAATTTTCCCTTCAACAGGTAAATCTTTTTTCAGTTCAGAAACATTTTTGTTTATCAAAATGTTAACAATATCTTCTGACTCCGAATCAATTGAATCTGCAACAGTGATTTTATTCACCTTCTTGTTAGGAAGTTTTGACAATTGGAAATGATATTGTTCACTCGCAAAAGTCAAGAGAGATTCAAGAACAATGTCTTTAACATCCAATCCTTTTTTGTATCCTACAACATCTCCGCT
Source organism: Nanobdellota archaeon (assembly GCA_027364705.1). Lineage (GTDB taxonomy): Archaea > Nanobdellota > Nanobdellia > Pacearchaeales > GW2011-AR1 > RBG-13-33-26. Next base: position 9,672 of record DAHXOU010000035.1, on the reverse strand, counting down.
TTTAATCATATTAAACTTTCTGATTGTAAAAAGAAATTTCTTGTTGAAATAATTAACAAAACATCGAGCACAAAGCTTTCGCTGATTGGTAAATTCATAGACAGGTTTTGTTTCACATAACTTGCACATAATTTATCTAAGAAAAAGGGTATTAAAAATTATTTCTTTTCTTTCTTTCCATCTTCGTTCTTTTTTTCTTTCTCTTCTTTCTTCTTTGCTTTTTCTTCCTTTAATTTTCCAAACTTAAGAACATTCTTTTCAATAAAGAAACCTAATTTGAAAATCTTAAGAACAATACCGATGGCCAATAAAACAACAGCTCCAGCCAAAGCATAGACCGAAACAGTATAAGCTTCGGCAAAGAAAATTGTCAGGAATTTTGAAATCATTTTGTCAGAAAACAATGAAAGTAGGTAATCTAGTTTTACAAACAAAAAGAAGTTAATTAACAAAAATCCTCCAACTAAAATAGGCCAATTTGTTTTCTTCTCGATAAGAAAGAAAAGTCCGATAGCAAGAATAATAGAAATTACAAGGGAGAAAGAAAAATTATTAACCAAAACATTATGTGTCTTTTCTGAAACGAGGAATAAAGGTGGCTCTGTAGGAACAAAGCAATCCCAAAAGTTACAATCATATTCTTTATAATAAACTTTGTTTACTAAACTTTTAATTCCTTCTTCAATAATTTTATCCGAACCCTGAGAAACAGAAGAACAGGAAATATCAAAAGTATAACCTGCGGCATTGAATACATAACTTAGATTAGAATGATTTTTACAATAAGATTGAATCATAGGCATATATTGCGGAATTACCGAAGAGACATTCAAATTGTCTCCCAAAAAATCTTTGATAATCATAGTCGATTGTCTTTGAACATTTTCATAATTCAGAGAAAGACTTAATGTCCAAAATAAACTTGCAGAAATTAAAGATAAGAATAGCAAAACTGCTACAATAACAAGTAAAAAACCTCTAATTACCCCCATAAGAATTCTAAGAAAAGTAGATTTATAAAACTTTTACATCCGTTCCAAAGTCGCTATTCTCTTGTCAATTGCAGGATGAGTGCTAGCTAAATCAGTAAAAGGATTTGCAAAAAATAATTGTGCAACTGCCTTGTTAACTTTCTCAGGTTTCTGATTTTCATGCTTTATCTTTTTTAGTGCACCAATTAATCCAGGCGGATATCTTGTAAATTTAACCGCACTAGCATCGGCAGAAAATTCTCGCTTTCTTGAAATTGCAAGCTGGACAAAATAAACAACAATCGGTGCAAGAATAGCAAGAATAATTCCTACCACCATAAAAATTGCATTATTTTTATTATCATTATTATTGTCTCCCTTAAACCACAAACTTCTCAAGAAAATTTCAGAGATTATTGAAATCATTCCAACCATAATAGCGACGAGCGTCATATATCGAATATCATAACTTCCAATGTGCCCAAGTTCGTGCGCCAAAACTCCTTCAAGTTCTTTCTTGTCAAGTTTTTCTAAAGCTCCTTCAGTTACACAAATCACAGCGTGTTGAGGATTTCTCCCAGAAGCAAAAGCATTTATCTGATTAGATTTCATAACATAAAGTTTAGGCATAGGAATCCCAGAAGCAAGAGTCAATCCCTGAACTAAATCGTAATATTGTTTATAGTTTCCTTCATGACGAACTTCTCTCGCACCGACGCTGGCTATAGCAATTTTATCTGAATTGTAATAGCTAATTAAAATGTAAGATATCGAAATTATTATTGATAAAATAAGGATGCTAAAAATATCAACTCCGCCCCACGCATAACCAATCACAAAGATAATCGCAACAAGTACTGCAAAAATTACAGCAATCAGCAAAAAGGTCTTCAATTTATTTCTTGAAATCTGGTCATCAAAATTAATTCTCTGAGTTTCTGACATTAAATTTGAAAGTTGGAAGAGTTTTTAAGATTTTTTAAAAGAACAACGTCTTCAGTATTTCCATCGTACAAAGGTTTTCTCGCAATTTCTCTGTAGCCACAAAGTTTCATTAAATTCAAAACATCTAATCTGTCAGAACGAGCATCACAGATAATTGCATTATAATTATTTTCTCTCGATTCTGCTTCTATTTGTCTAACAATAAAAAATCCAAAATATCTTTTTTGTAAAGAAGGATGAATTCTCATATTTTTGAATTCTATAATTCCATGTAAAGTTTTGTGTGGCTGAAAAATCCCGTCGCCAACAATAACTCCATCGCTGAACGCGAGAATTGCTTTTTTATAACCGCAACCAAGCTCATCCATAGTTCGTTCAATCCAATCAAAATAACGAAGATAATCTAAAGGTTGAGCAGCCAAATGATTTCTTAATTTTTTAAGTTCCTTTTCATCGTCAAGAAGTTTAAATTCAAAATCAAAACTCATTTTCGAAAACAGATAGTTTCTAATTTTCTTCCAAGCCTTTCAGCCTCGCCTCTGTCATTGATTACCTCAAGCAAAAGTCTATCGATAATTTCTGCATAAGGTTCTGGCACAGTTTTAGAATATTCTCTTATCTTGTCAATTCCTTCCTCACTTATACTTGGAGAATCAAGATATTTCTTTAATTCATTAAAATCGTCAGTCATAATAATAAAAGAGCTTTTCTGTTTAAAAGAATTTATATTATTTTTTACTCTTTGCTTTTATCAAATACATCTTCGGATGAATAATAGAAAGGAAAGATTCATCAGTCAATTCAGCTTCTTTCTTCAATTTTTTATTCTTCTTAAGATAATCTTTTTTAACAAAAAATAAAATATTCTGGGAATACCAAAATGCAACATCTTCGTTAGCCCAAATTTTTTTTCTGAGGCAGTCAACAGGAACATAACCTCTTTTTCTAAATAAATCAACCCAATATTTTGGCCACTGAAGATTTACATGGTGAGGTCCGTACTGAAAAGGAATTGCTGCGGAAAATAAAATTACAGGTCCGAGTTTTGTCAGAGAATTAACATAAGCTTCTGCATGTTTCTCGGGCAAATGTTCTGCAACTTCAACAGAAACAACTAAATCAAATTTTTTATTTATATTAAGAGGTTTTTCCAAATCAGCAACGTGAAAAGATTCTTCAGGAATCTGAAGTTTATCCTTATTGACCCATTTACCGTCGATACCAAGAATATCCTTAACTCCGTGATTTCTAAAAATAGAAAGAAATGCTCCTGTTCCGCATCCGATATCAACTACACTTTTTGGCTTTACATAATTCAGAACCAAAGGAACTATAGCATTTGCAGATTTCAGTGAATCTACACGTGCTTCATAAAATTCATCAGTATAAAGTGTTTTTCTCATTAAAGAACTCAAAAATTAGGTTATATAAAGCTTAGCAATTAGAATTCAACTTTAACGTTTTTCTTTTCTTCTTCAGCTATCTGCAAATATTCTCTTTTCTTTTTTCCGAAAATTCCTGCGAAGAACATTCCAGGCATTGTTGTGCAAAGAGTATTGTAACTAAGAATGCTATCATTGTAATATTGTCTTGAATAAGCAATTTTATCTTCGGTGGTTGCAAGTTCTCTTTGAAGTTCAAGGAAATTAGTGTTTGCTTTCAAATCAGGATAAGCTTCTGCAATTGCAAATAATCTTCCCAACGCACTTTCAAGAGTTTTATCTGCCTTAACTTTCCCAACAAGATCTTTAGCAGACATTAAAGATTTTCTAGCGTCAGTAACTTCTTTTATCAAAGATTTCTCGTGCTTGACAAATCCTTTTACAGACTCAACTAAATTAGGAATTAAATCTGCTCTTCTTTTAAGTTGAACATCAATTTGACTTAAAGAATTATCAATTCTGTTTCCAAGAACAGAAAATCTGTTAAAGTAATAGAAAACTATCAAAACTGCAAGAACTGCAATACCGCCAATTATCCATCCAATCATATCTCTAATAAAAAATTAATATTTATAAAATTATGTTTTTGAATTTTTCGAGGAAACTCCCCCAGATTTCTTTATGTTCTTCCATATATCTAACAAGCAAGTTATAAGATTCGTGTCTAAAAGGTCCTTCTACAAATTTGGGCCAGTGTTCCTGATTCCATTTGTTAAGAGAATTCGGATTAACTTTTGACATTCCCCCAATAGGATCAGGACAAGCATAAATAATTTCTTTGACACGAGAAAGCACAGCTGCTCCTGTGCACATTAAACAAGGTTCCCAGGTAGTATAGAGTTTTGAAATTCCGTATTTATTATTTTTTATTTTACCTGAAATATTATGAAGCAAAGAATTCTCTGCATGAGATGTCCAATCACTATTTGTCGTCGTAGAATTTCCCGCACTTCCTTCAAATTTATCGTCGATGGTTAAAACAGCCCCAACAGGAATGTCTCCTCTAAAATAACAATTTCTGGCTTCATTCAAAGCAACATACATAAAGAATTCATCAGATTCATTCATAGTAATCTAAAAAAAATTTTCTATAAAAAGATTATTAAACTTCATACACTATATTCAAAAATGGTAAAAATTAAAGTAGATACAGAGAAATGTATTGGGTGTGGACTTTGTCCGACAGTATGTCCTTCAGTTTTTGCTCTCGGCAAAGACGGAAAAGCATTTGTCAAAGCACAGAAAGATATTCCCTGTGTCAAAGAAGCATTGGAAGCTTGTCCTGTCAGTGCAATTTCTGAAAACGGAAAATAAGAGAGATATCGACAATATTCTTGAACAAGAAAGATTTAGAAAATTTTTAGAACAGATAGAAAATACAAATTATTTCTGAACAAAAATATTTATTAACTGTATTCTATTTTTTATTTCATGAAAGAAAAAGAGGAGAAAGTAGATTTTGTAAAATGGTTCTCAGAATTAAATAAAGATTCTGGAAATCTCGTCGGAGGAAAAGGTGCGAATTTATCTGAAATTTACAATCTGAAAGTTAATGTTCCTCCTGGATTTGTTGTGACAGCACAGGCATATGATTATTTCATAAAAAAGGCAGGACTTAATGAAAAAATTCAGGAGCTCCTCGCTAAAATTAATTATGAAGATACAAAAGAATTGACAGAAACAACAGAAAAAATTAGGCAGTTGATTGTCAAGTCAAGTCTTCCAAAAGAAATGGAAGAAGAAATTCTCGAATCATATGAATTACTTGATACAAACAGTTTGAAAAATGTCAAGGGAACAATTCTCGAAGTTTTAAAAAATTCTGCGGAACCAATTTTCGTAGCAGTTAGAAGTTCAGCAACAACAGAAGACCTCGCCGACGCAAGTTTCGCTGGACAACAGGATACTTATCTAAATGTCAAAGGAAAAACAGAATTACTTATGAGTATAAAAAAATGTTTTGCATCACTTTTCACACCAAGAGCAACTTATTACCGTCATAAAAGAGGATACGAAAAAGTAAAGGCAAGTCTTGCAGTAGTAGTTCAAAAAATGGTTGACTCAGATAAATCAGGAGTTATATTTTCAAAAGATCCAACAAATGCAAGTAAGAATGTAATAATAGAATCGGTATTTGGTTTGGGAGAAGGAATTGTTTCTGGAAGAATTACTCCCGACGAGTATATAGTTTCCGACGATTTGAAAATATTAGATAAAAAAATAAAAAGTAAAGAAATTGCAATAACAAGAGATTCTGGTGGAGGTCAAAAGATAGTTAAGCTCAGCGAAGAGAAATCCAAACAGCAGGTTCTGAAAGAATATGAAATAAAAAAACTTGCAGAGATTTCATTAAAGTTAGAAGACCATTACAAAAAACCACAGGATATAGAATTTGCAATTGAAGGTGAAGAAATTTACGTCGTGCAGACAAGAGCAATAACTACAATCGGTAAAAAAATTGAGGGTGCAGATAAAGAAATTAAAGGCGAGGTAATTTTAAGTGGTCTTGCAGCATCTCCAGGAATTGGCGCAGGAAAAGTCAAAATAATAAGAGACTTGAATGATTTAGATAAAGTTCAGCAAGGTGATGTTCTAGTTACAATAATGACAAATCCAGATATGGTTGTCACAATGCAGAAAGCAGCTGCAATAGTTACTGATGAAGGTGGCTTGACAGCTCATGCAGCAATAGTTTCCAGAGAAATGGGAATCCCTGCTATTGTTGGAACAAGAGAAGCGACAAAAAAATTAAAGGACGGTGAAATGATTACTGTCGACGGTACAACTGGAAAAATATATTCTGGAAAAGTTGCCGAAACACAGAAAAAAGAAGTTCTTCCAGTAACAGCAAAGACAAAGACAAAAGTTAAGTTAATCGTCGATTTACCAACATTCGCTGAAAGAGCTTCTAAGACAGGAGTAAAACAAATAGGACTTACAAGAATCGAAGGAATAATTGCTGAAAGCGGAAAACATCCAAATTATTTCCTTAAGACAGGAAAAATAAATGATTATGAAGAATTAATTTTCAAGGGACTTTCAGGAATTGCAAAATATTTTGACGAGATGTGGGTGAGAACTTCTGATATTCGAAGTGATGAATTTCAGGATTTGGAAGGCGCTCCTAAGGTTGAAGTTAATCCAATGTTAGGAATGCACGGAATAAGATATGGAATAAAAAATCCCCCAATACTTCTTGCAGAATTAAAAGCATTAAAGAAAGTTGCTGAACATGGGAAAAAAATCGGAGTAATGATGCCTCAGATAATTTCTATCGAAGAGGTTCAAAAAGTGAAAGAGATGTTAAAAGAAATTAATTTCCACGACGTAAAGTTGGGAATAATGGTCGAAACTCCAGCGGCAGTTCAAATGATAAAAGAATTATGTAATGAAGGACTCAAATTTATTTCATTCGGAACAAATGACTTGACACAATATATTCTTGCTATCGATAGAGGAAATGAACAAGTTCAGAGTTTGTATAGTGAAATGAATCCTGCAGTTTTGTATCAGCTTGAATTTGTTATAAGAGTTTGTAAAAGAAATAATGTTGAAACAAGTATCTGCGGTCAGGCAGCAAGTACAAAAGAGATGGTTAAATTTTTAGTTGAAAAAGGAATCGATAGTGTAAGTGTAAATGCCGACGCTGCAAAAGATATTTCAGATTATATTGCAGAGCTTGAAAAAGAAAAAGGAGAAGGAGAAAGACAATATGTTCCTCAGGAAAAATCAGAAGAAAATATTAGTGAAGAAACTCCGTCAATAAATGGTATTGAAAAAAAGGAAAAGAAAGAAGAGGAAACATTTTACCAATCAGAAGTTCCTCCTTATAATCCGGATGAAGATGAAGAAGAAACTCTAGACATCTTCTGAAAGAAGAATTTTTAAACAAAAAGAACTTTAATGTTATATGGTTGTAAAAAAGAGGAAAATAGTAAAAACAGAAACTATAATTAAAGAGGATAAACCAAAAGTTATTGTTGAAAAACCAAAAACAATTATTGTCGAAAAAAAAGTAAAAGCTACAAAAAAACGAAGAAGGAGAAAAACTTCTTCTGCTCCGAAAAAAAGTCAAAGTGATATTCAGGTTGAAAAACTTTTGATAGAAAATTTTGTTTCTCTACAAAAAGTTATGACGTCTATGACAATAAAATTTGATAATCTCGCATCACAAATGTCAAAATTACTCGAGCTTTTTGAAGTCTCTGCAAAAAGTATGGCGGAAAAAGGATTTGCAACAAATGAAGACAAAAAAGTTTTAGAAAAATTAGATTCACTTCTTGAACAAAATAAAACATTTGCAAAAGGAATTGCTCTTCTTCATGAAAAAGAAAAAAGAGAACCTGAAGTAATTGAAACACCGCAAAGAGTTTTACCAAGAGCACCGATGTATCCTTCTGCTATGCCCGCAGTAAAAAAAATAGTCAAGACAGAATATCATGAACCACTTACACCAAATTTATCAGAAAATCCAAGTTTTGAAGAAGGAATGTAGTATGAAAGCAGAATTCTCCGAGGATTTCAAAAGAATTTTCATATTGTCTTTTACAAAAGAATTAATTTTACATTCGATGAATAAAGATTTAGTAAAACTTCAGGAAATTGTAAAATCAAAAGAGATTGTAAAACCGAAACCTATTTTTGTAAAAAAACCTGTGCCTGTTCAAATAAGAACAGAAAAAACTTTTGCGCCTATCCCAAGCGTTATGTACACTTCACCAGAAAGAAGACAGATTATTTCTCCTGTTAGAAAAATTGCAGGTAGAGTCATGGCTCCTCGAAGAAGAATGCTAAAACCAGGAATAAAATCTTCACTATATATTCCAGAACCAAGTCTGCCGTCTCATTTGGAATATCTCAAACCAGTAGCAACGTTTAATGCAGAAATGGATTTGCAAAAATTAAATCCGTTAATAAAAGATTCTGCAGTAAAAATGATTGAATGCAATCCTGAAGAAAAAGTCAGAGTAATCGGAACTATGGGAACAAGAACAACTGGAATAATTCTTTCGAAAGAAGATATAGACGGAATAATTGACAAATTTTCAATTGCATCAAAAATTCCTGTTGAAGAGGGAATTTACAGAGTCGTTGTAGGAAATCTTATCCTTGCAGCAATTATTTCAGAAGTTATCGGCTCAAGATTTATTATCAGAAAAATAACTTCCACGATTACAACAAACAGACCAATAAGAAGACCGCAAATGCCGATGAAAACTTTAGTAAGAAAAGAAACAATAATCAAAAAAATACAATGAAAGACAAAATAACAGAAGAAAAACTTGAAAAATATTTTAAACTGACATCAACAGCATTGAAAGAAGTTAAAAAAAATATAATTAAGGGAAAAGAAAAATATGCAAAAGAAATAATTGAAATGGTTTCAAATTATCTTTCTGATGCAAAACATTTTGAAAAAGAGAAAGATTTTGTAAATGCTTTCGCCGCACTTAATTATGCTCATGGTTGGCTTGACTCTGGCGTGAGATTAGATATTTTTGATGTTCACGACGATAAATTATTTACTGTGAAATAATTATTTTCCATATTTCTTATGAATAAGTTTGATAATATAATAAGCAGAACCAAATACAATTACTCCAGGTAAAAGTGCAATTCCTAACGACGGCGCCAATACGCTTGTTCCTATTGTTCCCAAAGTCCCAGCACCAATCGCTTCAAAAAATCTTGCAAGTCGAGGCACAGATTTCTCAACATCTTTCTGCAATGCATCAATCTGCATTACCATCTTTCCATTTTTCAAAACTTTTACTTTTCGGTCTTCTTCGGAAATTATTACGACAAGATTGTCATTAACTGCAGCACTTAAAGCCGCGCTGTGTCTTGTTCCGTAATTTTTGAAAACTTTTTTGCTTTTTATCATAACCCCATAAGCTTTCAGGAAACCTTTTTTGTCAATTATTACAGCACCATCGATTAAAGCCAAAGACTCAAGTAATTTTGGATTTTCTGAAACCTTGAAAGGAGGAACAGTCTGATTAACGAGAGTTTTGTAAGGAACTTCACCGACGACAAATAATGCTCCTTCTCCTCTTTTCGCGATTCTCAGTCCGACCTGTATAAGCACTTCCTCAAGACTTAATTTTTTAATATCCATGTAAAAATAAATCTACAATAGTTTTTTAAATTTTACTTTCATAAGACTTTTATGAAAAAGAGGATTGTAGTCTTGAGTCTCGGTGGAAGCCAGATAATTCCCGACGATGTAAATGTAAAATATCTGAAAGAATTTAGAAAAACAATTCTGAAAAATACAAATAAGTATAAATTTGTCATTGTTTGCGGAGGAGGAA
>DAHXOU010000002.1 GCA_027364705.1 Nanobdellota archaeon | reverse complement strand
GCATTATACCCAAGAATAAAATTAGCAAGTGGAGGATGGATGGCATTCTTAACTGCTAAGAATATAACTAACCAAACTGTAATTCTACCTAACGGAAAAACTACATTGGATACTACAGGAACTAACCACTTAAGTAGTAGTACTGGGGCTTGGCCAATTAATGTAAATGATGATGGTGTTGTTTGGTTATTCGGAAATAGAACCGCAGATAATACAACACTTTATTTCTATGGTGTAAATGGTACACAAACAGGAACATCAAATACTGAATGTAACTTTAATTTGACTAAAGGACCAGCTATACTTTACTTCGAACCTAAGAAATGGGATGATTCTACATATGGAAATTACATATGTATGCCATTAACAACTACAGGAACAACTGAAATTGCTATTGGTGATCCGGTTTTCAATGGTACAAATTCTGGATACGTTACATATGGTTCAGATACATATATGAAGAGAGCAGTAGACAAATTTGGTTCTTACTCAACTAAAGAAGATAGAACTAACTCTAATGGAGTAGTTACTTTAACTTTCCCAGAATCACAAATGTACTTTGATGTTGTTTTCAGTGCTATAAGCGCAAGCGTTAGCGGTGGAGTAACAGGTGGTGCTAAAGGTGGTCAGATTGGAAATGTTGTTGTAAAAGATACTGAAGTAAGCTCTGTAAGTTCTAAGAACTTAATTGTTGTTGGTGGAAGCTGTATAAATTCAGTTGCTGCTAACTTATTAGGAGGAGCTGCATGTGGTTCAGGTTTCACAGACAAGACTGGCGTTGGTTCAGGACAATTCTTGATCCAAAGTATGGCTAGCACTTACTCAAGTAGTAAGGTTGCATTAGTTGTTGCTGGTTATGAAGCTGATGATACTGTAAACGCTGCTACTTACTTGATAAACCAAGGTGTTGATACAACTGCTGGTAAGAAGTACAAAGGTACTTCTGCTACAAGTGCTACATTAGAAGTTGCATAAAACTGTTTAATTTTTTATTTTTCTTTTTCTTTTATTTTTTTAACATTGAGACGCAAGTCTCAAATTTATCGACGGAGAATTGTAAAAAATAAACATTTTTATAGTCTAAAATTTTTCATAGTCTATGAGGAATATAATTTCTGCAGAGGAAAAAGAAAAAAGAAAAAAGAAAAAAAATTTGATTATGGGAGTAGGGTTAATTTTAGTTATGTTTCTAAGTGTGATAGGATATTCTTTAAGCAGTTGGAGTGGGAAGAGTAATTCGGTAGACAAGATAATTTATAATGATGTAGAATTCGTAAGAGACGCAGGATTTTGGAATACGGATATTGGAAATTACAGATATTCATTCAAGTATAATCCAAAAGAATTAGAAGAAATTAATAAAGAAGTAAAAGTTAATTCGTTGTTAAGGCCATTAAATGCTTACAGTAATCAACCATTGTACATTTATTCTAAAAACGTAGAAGCAGCTACAGAAATTTATAGAAATTTATTTTACCAAAATAGAATAGTTCTAAGAATTCAAGATGCCTGTCTTGAAGGAGAAAAATGTGAAGAAAATGTTCCAATAAAAAATTGCACAAGCAATTTAATTATTATAAGAGAGAGTAATAATTCTGAAATAAAACAACAGGAAAATTGTGTGTTTATCGAAGGCAAAAATGAAAATTTAACTGAAATTAGTGATAGTTTTCTATTTAAAGTAATTGGGATATAACAAACCTTATAAATAAAAAAAATATTTAGATTTATGGTAAAGAAAAAAAAGAAGGACACAAAAGAGAAAGAAATTAAAGAAAAAGTTTGTGAAGTTTTTGAAATTAAAAAAGATGGTGAAGAAAAGGTTGTAACTAGTTGCGGAATGGAAACAGAAAAACCAGCATCGACAGAACAAATAAAAAAAGAAAATAAAATTTTTAGGACCATAATTGTTGTTTTAGCAGGACTTTTAATAATGTTTTTTGCAGTGTTATTTATTATGAATGCAGTTAATAATTTTGAATACAAGGGAGTAAAATTTGAGATGGTAAAAGAAGGGCAATTGATTTTCTACAAAACGTCTATCCCCGTACTTTACCAAGGAGAGGAAGCAGATTATAATTTTTATTTAAGGAATCATCCAGGAAAATTAGAGAAAAAAATTCCCATAACAGGAAATATAAGCTTTAGAAAAAATTTAGCTATGGAAGTTACAACAGAAAATCTTTTCTGTGATGGAGACTGGAATCTTGCAATGGAAAATATAAGAAATTTATACGGGATATTAGATATAAAATTAATAGCAAAGAATAATAGTGTAATCTATTTACCTAAAGAAGATTATATGTTCTTAACCATTCAGATAGGAAATTCTACGAATATAACAAGAACAGGAGAAAATACTTATGTTATGAATGTAAATAATTGTGAAATTCTTCCTGCAGCAGAAAGATTAATGCTTGAAACTTTTGTTGCTAATAAAAAGCTTAATGAAAAATAAAATTATTTTTTATGTTTTTTACCTTTAATTTTTTTCCTAGAATTATTTAATAAGAAAATAATATCCGAATAGAAGGGTATTTCTTTTATCTTAAATATTTTTACTCCAAGGAACCAAATACCTACAACGAATAAGGTACTTCCCAAATACCAGAATAATTTATGTGTTATGTCAAATAAAGAAGCTCCCTGAACAAATAATATTGAAAGAAAGAATATTCTCAATATATTTAAAATAAGCAAAGAAGAAAATGTAAAGAAAATTAATGCTATTCTTTTTTTAATCCCTATTTCAGGTATGGATAAATTCAAAATTAATAACAAATAATATGCAGAACCTGCAACACATGGACCGATAATTTCTATTGGAGACCCGTTAACAAAAATTACTGTTGATAATATGGAAACATTTTGGAAAAATAAGTTTAATAATGCATAAACGGGATAAATTGTAAGCGCTTCAAAAAGGAGATAAAATATTCTTACACCCAAAATTCCAGCAATGATTAAAATTAAATATCTCGCGATAATATCTAAAACTTTATCCATTCCTCTTTTCATAAAATATAAAGTAAAAATATATTTAAATAATCTTGCTTTTAGTAAGAGATGAAAAAAGATAAACTGGTGATTCTATTAGTTATTGTAGTTATTTCTATACTAGCAAGTTTATATTTTGATAGTCCAATGGTAAAGGGAGTTTCTTTTTTGAGAAACATTTTTCTGGATAATTTTTTTATGATTATAACATTTGCAAGTTCAGAAATATTAATTTTTTTTATTCTTACAGCACTATTTTTATGGAGAGAACATAAGAGAAGATGGATTCTCCCGTTATGGATGGCTCTTGGATTTTCTGCTCTTATTAGTTTTGTTCTTAAGATTATGATTCAAAGACCGAGACCATTTCAGTTAGGAATTGTTTCGTTGATTCCAAGTTTACAAGAAGCAAGTTTTTCTATTTGGAATTTTTCGTTTCCTTCTTTTCAGAGTATGTTAGTATTCAGTGCAATTCCAATATTGTCAGAACAGTTTCCTAAGCTGAAAAAATTCTGGATAGCATTTGCAATTCTCGTCGGATTTTCCAGAATTTATTTTGGAGTTCATTTTTTCAGCGACGTAATTACGGGCGGATTTATCGGAATGATAATTGGTATGATTATTGTAAAATTAGAAAAAGAAACCAAGTTTGGAAAAAAAGTTTATGATAAAATTTTTGGAAAAAATTAAATTTGTAAGTAAATTTCTTGAATTGGAAAACGAATATCCGGCAAGCGAGAGTTTTCGGATAATTTAACTTTGAGAGGAATATCTTCAAGATAATGTGCGAGAGCACGATGATGACCTCCATCTTCACGAGAAGAATATTCTTTTTGGATACCACGAACTAAAGAATAAGTTAAGTCATCTATTTTTCTAACTGGAACCGCAGAAAAAATTTTTTCTTTTTTAATAGCAGTTATCATAGATGAAACCGCATCAAAAGATTTTGAAGATTCCCAACCAAGCAAAGTTATTTTGTTTAAATCAAGATAAAATTCTTTGTCAGAATCCATGTTTATTCAGAAACAGATTTTTTCTTCTTAGATATCTTTACAGCGACAAAAACAATTATCAAGACCAAAAGAACATTCAATCCGATAATTCCATATAAGTATGAATTTCCGCCAGTTGCTGAAAACATTTGGCCGAAGTTGAATAATGAAGGTTTTGTTATTGGAATTGAAACTGGCTGAGATAAAACTTTTTCTCCGTCCTTTACAACAATGTTGAATTTCTGTTCTCCAGAAACATCTCCATTAACTTTTAATTTGATTGAAACTTCTTTTGATTCTCCAGCATTAACTGTAATTGAAGTTGGATCTATATTTTCTAATGAAGCCCATTCAGTGTAACCATCCAAACCCAATGTGAAAGTGTTTGCTTTTGAATCTGTGTTTGTAATAGTTGCTTTAATAACTAATTCTTTTCCTGCAACTGCTTCAGAATCTAAATCTGCAGTAATAAGAGCAGAAGCTTCAGTTGAACATCCAGTTACTTCAAGAGGTATAAAGACTCTTGATTCATCATCGTTATCATTTTCAAAGATATCATCATCTTCATTGAATACAACAAAACCTAAATCATAAGTTTTTTCTTCTGCACTAGCAGGAATGTTTAATGTGAATGAAAAATCTTTATTATCAAGAGAATCAATATCTCCAAGTTCAACTTTTTGATTTATTCCCAACTCAGTATTATAAACTTTGAAATAAACATCTTGTTCATCTTCTTGTCCAATATTCCAAGCTTCACCAGTTATTTGGATTTGATTTCCACAAGCAACTGCTGTAACATCAGAAATTGAAACTGAACTGATTGTAACAAAGTTATCATCAATCATTAATCTTATTTGGTCTTCTCCACTATCTTCATTTGTTGTACTTGAACAAACAGTATCATCTCCAGAATCTATTGATTTGTCGTCTCCAGTAGCCCATACGTGAAATATGTAATCACCATCGGTTTTTAATTTACTTATTTTGTCTAATTTGAAATTGATAACTAACTCTTTTTCGTCTCCGTCATTAAGACTGAAACTATCTTCTTCGCCACTAATTATTTTTGTTTGAGTAGTTTGGTCGTATAATTCCCAATTAACGCCTATTGATTTTATATTTTCATCCCCATTATTTGCAATGTTAACTCTTACTTCAACTTCATCTAAAGGATACCATTCAGTTTCATCTCCAAAACCTCGAACAACTTGTATATCTTCAACATCAATATCTAAATTATTTCCTAATTTGTATTTACAAGCATTATTTTCTACTTTAACAGTTAAAGTAGCATCAGTTCCTGCTGGAAATGTTTTAGTAAAAGTTCCTAAACCAAAATCACTTTCAATATCTGTTATTGTTGCAGTAATTGTTGCTGGAACGCTTCCGCTTGTAGGAGTTAAAGCAATTGTAGCAATATTTCCTAATTTATCCGCAACCTTGACTGAATTCTCAATATCAAAAGATGAACCGGTTGTTCCAGTTATTGTAGCAGTAACTGTAGCTGTTGCACTTGCAAATCCAGCTAAAACTAAGAGAATTAATACGCTCAAACTGAACAATGCGAACTGTTTGTTTTTCATGTGTAATCATTCCGCAGTTAATATGGTTTATAAACTTTTTTATTTTTGAAAATATAGTTTGTTTAGTAAGATTTAAATATTTTTTATTCTATTAAATAGGATGGTGATAAAATCAAAAGAGAATTCTATAGGGGCGTGGGCATTTCTCATAGGAGTTATTCTTGCGGTGGCCATAGGATTATTCACCAAATTAATTCCTATTCCTTCTTTAGCTAAATATAGTAGTCTTATTTACTTAATATTAGTTATTCTGGGAATTATTGTTGGTTCTTCAATAAATGCAACGGGAAGAGACTCGCAGACATTTTTGATAACAGGTGCGATAATTGTAATTGTCAGCAGATTTGCTATGGAAAGCACAATTAGTTCTTTAATAGGGATTGGTGCAGGAGATACTGTTTCATCAACATTCGGTGCACTTTTAGCATTATTTGCTCCAGCAACAATAATCGTTGCATTAAAAACTGTTTTTGGAATGGCGAAGGTTTAGGTCCGAAATATTAATTACAGAATTATCAAAATCTAATCTTGGGCAGGCAGTATTAACCCATGATTGAATTTCTGAAAAGTTTTCAAATTCTCTTGTGTTTAGTTCATTGCTAATAAATAGGTAAGGTTTATTTTTTAATTTAAGAGAAAGAGCTTTTTTCAGATTTTCCTGTCCTGGTTTTGTAGAAATCAGTATTCCAATTTTTTCTGCATTCAGGAATTTCATATAAGAAGAGGTTTTCTTTTTTTTGATAGAATTAATTTCATCGTCGGATATTTTTCTTAATTTGTCTGCTTCAAGAATATAAACAGGAAGATTGCTTTCAAAGGCAAGAGAAATTGCATGGAATTTTCCTGAAGAAATTAATAGAACTGCTTTTGTATCTTTTGAGAATTTTGGTCTGGAACAACCGAGAACCTGAATGAATTGAGTTATGTTATTATTTTTTGAAAGAATGTCTCTTATTTCAGAAGCCACTTCTTTGTATTGGATTGAATAAGCAATTGCTATATTTTTTGGAAGTTTTAGTTCTGAAATTTTTTTTGCATTAATTTCTGATTTAACTTTTGCAGGAATAAATATCGTTTTCATGAAAAGAACAAATATTAGAGAATTATAAATTATTCGTAAGCTTTTTGTTTTAGAAAATTTATTCAAACTTATTTCCCTTAGTTGTTGCTTCAGAAGTTGCGTTTGAAACATCTCTCTGGATGTGAGCGAAAGGAGGTGTAACAATCAATAAGTTTTCACCGAATCCAGCTATATTTCCTTCAAGAGCATCTGCAGTCTTTTTGATTTTTGAAACAGCCCTCTTTAATTCAATTGGGTCTTTTTGTTTTAATACTTTTATATCAATTATGGCGATTGTGAATCCTTCTCTCAAAACATTAAGGATTACGTTAACATCATCATATTTCTTTAGAACAAATAATTTGACGAGAACTTTGCTGTCTTTTTCTTCCTTGTCTAAATCAATCTCAAGGTAATCTTCAGTTGCAGCTTCACCCTTTCCAGATAACGCCTTTTTTAATTTGTTGAACATATTATTTTTAGATATAATACGTTTATAAAGATTTCGTAAGTTTATTTTATATATTTGGAATATATCTTAAAATTGATTTTATCGACGGAGAATTATTATTTTAAAATTATTTCTTCAAAGATTTTGCAACTTCTTGCTGAAGTTTTTCTGCCTGTTCATTTATCAAATTTTCCTGTTTCTCGAGGGATTTTATTCTTAATTCAAGAATTTTTTGTTTGTTTAATAATTCGTCTTTAATTTTTGATTTGTCAGACTTAATCATCAATTGTCCGATTATTTTGAAAACTTCATCTCCTGATTTTTCTATTTCGCTGAGGGCAGAATCGGTTTCAGCCAATTCCATCTGAAAAGCTTGTTTCTGCATCATAGAATTCTGTAATCTTTGTTCAAGAATCTGCATTTCCTGAATTTTATTTTCATCCATTATAATTATTCAGCCTTAATTTTTTTTATTTTTGTTCTTGGTTTGTAGAAAATCTTGCTACCACAGAAAGGGCAGACGAATCTTTTTTCCAAGTTGTTACTAAGAACTTTCTTTTCACATTTGAAACATTTGTAAGCAACCATTTTGTTATTTGTTTTTAGTCATTTAAATAATATACGTCTGAAGCGAATTTTTTATCGCACTTTGAACATTTCCAGATTCCCTTTGAAAGTCTCTTGACTCCCATTTTTCCACAATAAGGACATTTCTGTTTTTTTCTTTGTTTCTCTTCGACTTTTACAAGTTTAACTCGGACTGATCTTCCATATCTAGCACCGAATCTTCCTGCTGATTTTGTTTTTTTTGATTTACTTGGCATGAGTGTGAAGTGGGGC
>DAHXOU010000001.1 GCA_027364705.1 Nanobdellota archaeon | reverse complement strand
GTTCCCACCCGCCCTCCCGAGGGGAAGTTTAGAATTAGTTCTTTTTTTCGTTATCTTCTAAATTGAAAGATTCTGAAATTAAAGCTAATGCTCCTTCAATATATATCTCCGATAAATTTTCATAAATTGATTTATGTTCTTCATATAAATTTTTCCAATTTAATTCTTTCGATTCTGAGATACATTTTTTGTTATCTTCTTTAAGATCAATACTATGAGCAAAAATATTTCTTATTCTATAAAATCTATTTATCTTATCATCTAAATCTTTTGGTAATTTTATTTTAGGATAATCTTTTTCCATAATTTCTTTAATCATTTTTAATTTTGTTGACGCTCCGGTATTTTGAAAAAAATATTTATTAAAAAAATAAATTTTATCTTCATCTATCTTTTTTTCTGACCAAAATTTATGTTTAAAACCAAAATGTCTATTAATTATATCTTCAGCAATATTATCTATGTAAATAGTATTTATAATAACTTCAGCTAAGAGTTCTCTTGGGGGTTCATCTGTCATTTTATTCTCCTTCAAACTTCATCACAGAGAAAACTTTCTGTTTGTTTTCTTCTAATTTTTCTTTTCCTTTCAATTCTGGAAGTTCAATTGCAAAACAACATTCAACAATTTCTCCTTGTAGTTGCTCTATCAATTTGCATGATGCGATTGCTGTTCCGCCTGTTGCTATCAAATCATCGACGAGAAGAATCTTTTGTCCTTTTGATATTGCATCTTTGTGAATTTCAACTGTGTCAACTCCGTATTCTAAATTATAGCTTTCTGAAATTGTTTCTGCAGGAAGTTTTCCTGGTTTTCTAATTAATACTAATCCTGTTCCTAATCTTCCTGCTAACATTCCTGCAAGGACAAATCCGCGTGATTCAATTCCTGCGACAGCGTCGATTTTGAACTCTTTGTATCTCTCGTAAAGAATGTCCATTAATTTCTTCAGAGCATCTTTGTCTCTCAATAAAGTTGTTATATCTCTAAACATAATTCCTTGTTTAGGGAAATCAGGAACTGTTCTAATACTGTCTTTTAATTTTCTGATTTCTTCTTCTCTTGAAAATGAGTTGATTGTATTAAGCAAAACTTTTTTTACATTTTCGACATTTTCTCTCATCACTTTTCTTATCACTTCCCAACTTGCAGGTTCTTCATCATCTTTCCAGCAATCATAATCCGTCGACATTGCTATAACTCCATAAGGAACTTCAGCTTCGTTAGCGAGAATAGCTTCTGGTGCGATTGACATATTTATTACATCGGCTCCCCACTGCTGAAACATTTTACTTTCTGCTTTTGTCGAGAATCTCGGACCTTCAATTGTCACAACAGTTCCTTTTTCATGACAGGCATAACTTAACTCGTCACAGGATTCAATTAATTTTTTTCTTATAACTTTTGAAAATGGTTCTGGCATTGGCGTATGAACTGGACCGAACTCAAATTGTTCAAAGAAAGAAAGTTTTCTCTGTTTTGTGAAATCTATAAATTGGTCGAGAATAACAAATTCTCCTCTCTTTATATCTTCACGAAGAGAACCTACAGCAGTTGTTGCAATTATGTATTTGCATCCTTCGTTTTTCAGTGCGAAAATATTTGCTCTATTGTTTACCTGCGTCGGAGGAATCTCGTGTTTTAATCCGTGTCTTGCGATTATTACAATGTCGATTCCATTTATTTTTCCTGTTGTTAAAGGAGAAGAAGGTTTTCCGAAAGGCGTGTCAACTTCTTTCTGCTGAAAATTTTCAAGAAGCTCTGGATTTTCCAAACCAGAACCGCCAATCACACCAATTTTTAGCCGAACCATTGTATTAATTATTAAAAAATATTTAAAAGTATTATATCAACAGAAAATATATATTGAAAAGTTTTTAAACTAGGGAAATTTAATTTGTTTATGGCTGTATTATCTTTCCTTGGAGGAGTGCTTTTTTCCTGGGTAATTTTTGGTTTAATCATCGGCGGATTAGCTATCTTTTCTTTTGTATTCTGGATTTTAATGGTTGTAGATTGTGTTAAAAGAAAATTCAAGGAAGACACGGAAAAAATTGTCTGGCTTTTAGTTATTATCTTTGCAGGAATTGTCGGAGCATTGATTTATTATTTTATTGTGAAAAGAAAAGAGAAAAAGAAGTGATTAGTTTAATTTAAATATAGTTTCTTGATGTTTTTGATATGTTAACTCCGAAAAAAAATGAAGTAAGAAAGCCGACGAAGACAATTTCAGGAATCACACCTGTTGCAGTTATGCTTCCTCCTCGGGCTTGTGAACATGGAACTTGTTTATATTGTCCTTCGCTGGATGTTCCGCAAAGTTATACTCCAAAAAGTCCTGTTGTTATGAGGGCAGCAGAAGTTGATTATGATTCTTACAAACAAGTTACAGCGAGGATAAAAGCGTTTCAGGTTATGAATCATCCTACGGAAAAGATTGAACTTATTATTATGGGCGGAACTTTTCTTGAATATCCAAAAAAATTTCAATTTGATTTTATAAAAAAATGTTACGACGCTCTTAATGAAAAGAAATCTCCGACGCTGAAACAAGCACAGAAATTAAATGAAAAAGCAAAACACCGATGTGTGGCTTTGTGCGTTGAAACTCGTCCTGACGAATGTGTTCAATACATTGACAGAATGAGAGAATTTGGAGTCACAAGAGTTGAACTTGGTGTGCAAATGCCCGACGATAAAATTTACAAATTAATTAAGAGAGGACATTCTGTGAAAGATGTTGTCGACGCGACAAGAGAATTGAAAAATGCAGGATTCAAAATTGGTTATCATATTATGCCGGGACTTCCTGGAAGCAATCCAAAAAAAGATTTACAACTTTTCAAAAAACTTTTTACCGACGATAAATTCAAACCAGACCAGTTGAAAATTTATCCGTGTCAAGTTATCAAAGGGAGCAAACTTGAAGATGAATTTTGGAAAAAGAAATACAAACCTTACACAAAAGAACAGCTTGAAAAATTGCTGACAGCGATGCTGAAAATAGTTCCGCGATATTGTCGAGTTATGAGAATCATGAGAGAAATTCCTCCTGATTATTTAATTTCAGGAACAACCAGAATTGATTTGAGAAAAGATGTTGAAGCGAAATTAAGAAGTGAGAAAAATGAAGTCAAAGAAATTAGATTTAGAGAAATTGGTTTTGCTGGAAAAAACATCGACGAAAATCTTAAATTGAAAATTACAAAATACAAAGCGTCTGGAGGCGACGAATATTTTTTAGAAATTGTTAATGCCGACGATATTTTATTTGGATTGCTAAGATTGAGAATCACCGACGGTAAATTTATTATTAGAGAACTTCATGTTTACGGGCAGAGTTTGAAATTAGGCGAGAAAGGAAAAACCTCGCAACATTTGGGTTTAGGAAAATGGTTAATGGATGAAGCAGAAAAAATTGCACTAAAAAATAATTGCAAAAAGATTTTAGTTATATCTGGCGTCGGAGTTCGGGAATATTACAAAAAACTTGGCTACAAATTAGAAGATACTTATATGGTTAAGAAATTAAAAGATTTATAAATTCTAAATTAATTATATTGTTATGAAAAAGAGTGCTAAATCTGATGATGGGAAATTTTTTGCATGGCTTGCAACTTTTCTGTCTTTAATTGGTTTTATAATTGCTTTAGTTGCAAGAAGAAAAGATAAGTATGTAATGTATTATGCAAAACAAAGTATTGTTATTTTTATTTTTGGAGCTATTCTTGGATTTGTCCAAATGGTCGTCGAGATAATTCCTTTCATGGGTCACTTAATTAGTTTCGCTGCAGGAGTATTGGTTTTTATAGCTTGGTTAATCTCTTGGATTAATGCTTTAAGCGGGAAAGAAAAAGAAATTCCAATTGTTTCCTACTGGGCTGAAAAAATTAAATTGTAATTAGATAATCTTATAAATTTTAAAATAATTATATTGTTATGAAAAAAAGTGGTGATATTTCTTATTCGGCAGAAGACATTTTGTTAGTTATTCATTCTTACGACGATATTTTTTCTGACTTTGACCCGAGATCATATTCACAGAAAGCATTGTCTAATGATTTCCTTAATGAATGCAAAAAAATATGTGATGATAAAAGTGAAGTTAATCTAAGATTTATTATTCCTAAAAAAGAAAGAAATATTAAAGAAGAGATTAAAATAAAAAGAAGAATTAGAGAACATTTTAAACGACATACACAAATCAAAAAGAAGAAACTTTTTGACATTAAATTTGGAGGATTTACTTGGTTTATCAGCGGAGTTATTATTATGATTCTTGCTGCAATTTTTTTAGCCTCTAACAAAAATTTTCTATTTAATCTTTTGATAACTCTCGCTCATCCAGCGGGCTGGTTTTTTTTATGGGAAGGACTTGATAAAATATTAATTAAAGCAAAAGAGTATGAACCAGATTATCTTTTCAATAAAAAGATGGCTAATGCAGAAATTACATTTGAGAATAGCAAATAGTTTTTAAATTAAATTCACTTAATTTAATTATGGTAATGAAACAACTTCATCCTGGTACGAAATGGTTATTTTTTCTTAGAGGTTTCTTTTCTATAATCATTTTTTTTGTTATCTCTCTTAGTTGGTTAATTCCTGTTTTTGTTAATGGTGTTTTTTCTTTCAATAGTCTTGCAATCATTTTACTTTCGCTTTTATTTGTAGTTCTTTTTGCTTTTGTCCTAATTTATTCTCGACTTGCTTACAAGTTCTGGAAGTATGAGTTTACAGATAATCAACTTAGAATTGAAAGAGGAATCATTTGGAAAGTTTATTCTAATATTCCTTATGAAAGAATTCAGAATGTAGATATTACAAGAGGAATAATTGCAAGATTGTGTGGTTTTTCTAGTTTGAATATTCAGACTGCTGGGTATCATATGCCTTCTGCAAGTGGAAGAGGAATTGGTTCTGAAGGTTACATTCCTGGAGTTTCAAAAGATGAAGCAGAAAAGTTGAGAACGTTTTTAATCAATAAAATAAGCAAGAAGAAATCTGGATTATAGTTTTCTGTATATATTCTATTAGTTATGTTTAAAAACTATTTTTTCTCTGAATTATCATCTTTAAGATGAAATCCGCCCCGTTAGTCTAGAGGCCAAGGACACAGCCCTTTCAAGGCTGAAACCCGGGTTCGAATCCCGGACGGGGCATTTAATTTATCGGCAAATTTTTAAACTGATATTTATCTTAGTTTTTATGACAGAAGAAATCCCTTTAGGAATTTATTTGAAACAGATAAATGAATATCCTCTCTTATCGATAGAAGAAGAAAAAGTATATGCAATAAAAGCGAAAGCAGGAAATGAATATGCAAAGAAGAAATTAATTGAATCAAATCTTCGTTTTGTTGTAAGTGTTGCTAGAAAATATCAGGGAAAGGGGTTGGACTTGCTTGATTTAATTTCAGAAGGAAATATTGGATTAATGAAGTCTGTAGATAGGTTTGACCCTTCTAAAGAAGTTCGTTTAATCCACTATGCAACTTGGGGAATAAGACAATCTATTCGAAGAGCTATTTATAGTACTTCTAGGAATATAAGAATCCCAGAAAACAAAGCTAAGAAGGTACCTTCTATTAAAGAAAAAATTTATACTCTTGGAAAAAGAGATGGCCTTGAAAATTTATCAAAAAATCTCAATATAAATACAAAAGAATTCTTTAGTTTGTTTAATTCTTTAGATGACACTGTTTCTCTTGAAACTCCTGTTTACAATGAAGATGATTCTCTAACTATCGAAGAATCTTTGGAAGAGAATAAATATGGGTCTATTGAAGAAAATTTATCCAAGAAATGTTTAACTATGGAAATAAATAATATTTTAACTTCTTTTGAAAACATTGAAAAAGAGGTTATAGAATATCGTTTTGGACTTAATGGGAAGCCAGAACTTACATTAAAAGCAATTGGGGAAAAATTTGGTCTTTCCAAAGAACGTATAAGACAATTAGAGAAAAAAGTTTTGAGCGGATTAAAAAGAAATGATTCTGTAAAAGAAGAATTAAGTTCTTATCTTAATTAATACCATAAGAGTTTTAAAGGATTATTCTATGGATTTTTTATGAAGAAATTAGAAAACTCACTGGAAATTTATCTTAAAGAAATTAGCAAATACCATTTACTATCAAGAGAAGAAGAAAAAGAATATGCAATAAAAGCAAAAGCAGGAGATAAAGATGCAAGAAAAAAATTAATTGAATCAAATCTTCGTTTTGTTGTCAATGTTGCTAAATATTACCGAGGAAGAGGTCTTGACATGGAAGACTTAGTTAATGAGGGAAATATTGGATTAATGAATTCAATAAGAAGATATGACCCCAAAACAGGTTTTCATTTTTTAACTTACGCTGTCTGGTGGATAAGACAAAGTATTACGAAAGCACTTTATGAAAAATCGAGAAATATTCCACTTCCAATGAATAAGTTTTACGCTCTTAATAATATTCGAAAGCAAGTTGATTATCTTTCTCCTTCTAAAAATATGAAAGAAGTATCAAAAAATAACCAAACTATCGAACAACTTGCAAAAAATTTAGGGCTGGAAAAATCTATCGTTTTAGAATTAATTAATCTTGAAGAAGATACGCTTTCATTGGACTATCCTTTGGATAAGGAAAGCTCTTTTTCTCTGATAGATTCATTGGAAGATAATTTATCTCCTTCTTCTGAAAATCAAACTATTAACAATATTGCTGGAGAAGAAATTCAAGATATCTTAAAAGAATATTTAACTCCAAAAGAAAAAAAGATCATTGAAGAGAGATTTGGGCTTAACGGAGAATTCCCTAAGAGTTTGAATGAAATAGGATTAGAGTTTAATATTCATAAAGAGCGTATAAGGCAGATAGAAGAAAAAGCATTGAAGAAATTAAAAAGAAAAGATATTCAGGAAAAATTAGCTCCTTACCTTTATTCTTAATTAATAAGAAATTTTATATATCCTGAAATAATGAATTTTATACGAGCCTATAGCTCAGCCAGGTTAGAGCACCGCTCTTATAAGAGCTTATTCCGTTAGGGATATGTTTTCATAGTTTAATACTAAGAAAGGCGGGGGTCCACAGTTCAAATCTGTGTAGGCTCATAATAATAAAATATAAAAAGAATTATTTCTTATTTTTCTTTAATGAAGAGAGGGGCTATAAAAAATAAATTAGGTTTATCGACGATAATTGTTACTCTGATTATAATTTTGATTTCTTTAGTTGCTATCGGAATCTTCTGGGTTGTTATAAATAATTTAATTCAGAACAGTTCG
>DAHXOU010000049.1 GCA_027364705.1 Nanobdellota archaeon | reverse complement strand
GGTGGGCGGGGACTAACCCAAAATTTAATAACCTTTATTCTACTTGATTTTCTATGTTAGAGAAACTTGGCGATGTAATAAAGAAAGCAACTGACAAGATAGCGAATGCTATTTTTCTTGACAAAGATTTAGTAGATTCTATTGTTCGAGATTTGCAGAGAGCGTTGATTGAAGCAGATGTAAATGTTGCTTTGGTAAAAGAATTGTCAGACAAAATAAAGAAATCTGCAATGGATGAAAGAATCAAAGGTGTCGATAAAAAAGAACATATAATAAAAATTCTTCATGATGAACTTTTAGGAATTCTTGGAGAACATAAACAGCTGAAGTTAGAATCAAAACACAATGTGATTCTTCTTCTCGGACTTTATGGTAGCGGAAAGACAACAACAATTTCTAAATTAGGAAATTATTATGCAAAGCGTGGTTTCAAAGTTGCGCTGGTTGGACTAGATGTTCATCGTCCTGCAGCAGCAGAGCAATTAAAACAACTTGCGGAAAAACACAAGCTGAATTATTTTATTGATATGGATGAAAAAAATCCGATAAAGATTTTAAAAAAATATTCTAAGCAATTAAAAGATTACAATTTAGTTTTGATAGACACAGCAGGAAGACATACTCTCGACGATGAATTGATTAAAGAAATAAAAGAAATAACAAAAGAAGCAAAGCCGACAGAAACTATTCTCGTGCTTCCAGCAGATATTGGTCAGGCAGCAAAACAGCAAGCTTCGCAGTTTAAAGATGCCGTTAATATTTCTGGAGTAATTATTACAAGAATGGATTCAACAGCAAAAGCAGGAGGAGCTTTGACAGCTTGTGCAGAAACTCATGCACCTGTTTATTTTATTGGAACTGGTGAAAAAATAAATGACATTGAAGAGTTCAATCCAAAATCTTTCTTATCACGACTTTTGGGAATGGGCGATTTGGAAACTTTGATTGAAAAAATAAAATCAGTTACAGAAGAAAATAGTCAAAAAAAGATGCAGAAAAATCTTGAAGAAGGAAAACTAACTCTCGACGATGTTATTGAACAAGTTAAGTCAATGTCTCAACTCGGAGGTTTTGAAAAGATAAAATCAATGGTTCCTGGTTTGTCAAATATAAATGCAAAGATTCCAGAAGGAATGCTTGAAAGTCAGGAAGCAAAAGTCGCGCGATGGGAACATATCGTTAAATCAATGACTCAAGAAGAAAAAGAAAATCCAGAGATTCTCGAAAAACAAACTTCAAGAATCGCGAGAATTGCAAAAGGTGCAGGAGTTCCTACGAGTGATGTTCGTTCTTTACTTAAACAATACAAAATGCTCAACGATATGATTAAGTCTGGCGTCGGAAATATGGACATGTCGCAGGGAATGTCGCAAAAGCAAATGATGAAGTTCGCAAAGAAGTTTGGAAAAAAGATGAGGTTTTAGATTTCTGTAATGCAATAATTATTTTAAAGAAAGTTTGAAATAAAAAGAAAATGGGAAAAGGATTAATTGAAGATAGAATTAATTGTCTATTCTATCTAGTAAAAGAAAGCAATAATTTAGAACAGAGGAAAGAAAGTGTTTTAAGAAAAAAATTTGGAGATAAACATTTTGAAAATATACTAAGTTTACTTTTTTATAATTTTAGATTTATTGAATGTGAGCTTGTTTCGAAAAGTATTGAAAGATATTTTAGGATAACTCCGACAGGATTAAATTTTTTAGAGGAATATAAAAAAGGAAAAAGACAAGAAAGTAATGCAAAAACGACTTTATTTTTAACAAGTATAATTGTTTTAACAACGATTGCAAATTTTTTTAATGAATTGGGATTAACTAATAAAGTGTTTTTGATGATTATTTATTTAATCTTTGCAGTTTTATTATTACTATATTTTAAGAAAGCAAAAGTCATAACAATTTAATTTTCTCTGAAAAAGAGGTGATACTTCTTCACAATCAATCTTAAAAATCCCCTTCCCTAATTTCCGCTATGGATATAACTCCTTACTTAACTGCAATCATGGCGGTAATTGGTATAGCTGTCGGAACTTTAGTCAGCCCAAAAATTAATCAGAGAATTAATATGGAGCATAACAGAAAAGATGTAATATTCAAAAAGAAACTTGAATATTTTGAAAAGATAGCAGAGACGATTGAAGAAAACAAAAGAGCATATCAGCAAGTTGTGGGGAAAATAGAATGTTCAAAAAGCAACAAAGAAAATAAAATCATCATAGCAGAACTTAAACAGTCAAGAAAAAATTTTCTGATAAAGTCAAGTCCTCTTTACTTTGACACAAAAATACTCTCTGAAAAAATAATAAATTTTGTCAGAATAGAAAAAGATATATTTCAAAAAATAGAAAATGCAGAGATTGTAAGCGAAGAAGTAACCTGGCAGTTAAAAGAAGATTTGAAAAAATTGAACATGAAAGCTAACGAGATTATTTGCGAGATGAAAAGAGAACTTTCAAAATAGATATTATTCTGGATAAATCTTTATATATTTCTAATCCAAAATTTAAGGATGAAAAAAATTTACACGATTCAGGAATTAGTCGATATAGACAAAAAAGGAGAGGTTTACAAAAACAGAATAGAAAATTTCTGGAAGTCTGTTGAGCCAAAAGAAAGAGAAAGTTCAATGTATCCAATTCTCGCTCCAGTAATAAATTGTTATCCAAAAAAATACAAGTATGTTCCTGCTCCAAGAAAACCAAGAGTATCTTTGAAGAAAATGGTAAGAACAAGGTCAAGATTGTTACCTCGGAAAGAAGATTATTATTTACCAAGAGAAAGAACCTTAGAAGAGTCAATAACTTCTGCTTATTACAGTACGCACGAATTTAGTGCATAATTATTAAATATTTAAATTCCAAACTGATTCTATTAACATGACAAATGAGAAAATTATCGGAAGAGGTGCTGAAGCAGTTATTTTACTAAAAGACAATCTTATCGTCAAAGACCGAATTTCAAAATCTTATCGAATAAAAGAACTCGATGACAAAATAAGAAAACAAAGAACAAAAGCAGAAAAAAAACTTCTTGAAAAAGCCAGCAAAATAATTAATGCACCAGATCCGTTGCCTCTGAAAGAATTTAATAAAATAGAAATGCCTTTCATAGACGGCAAAAAACTTTCTGAACATCTTGATTCATTTCCATTAAAAAAGCAAAAAGAAATATGTAAAATGGTAGGAGAAAGCATTGCAAAACTTCATGATGCAGATATAATTCACGGCGATTTAACGACGAGCAACATGATATTGAAAGAAGATGAGATTTTCTTTATCGACTTCGGTTTAGGTTACATCTCTCATAAAATTGAAGACAAAGCAGTGGATTTGCATTTGCTTAAACAAGCACTTGAAGCAAAACATTTCAAAAACTGGAAAGAACTTTTTGAAGCGGTTGAAAAAGGATACAAAAAAAATAAAGAATCAGAGAAAGTTCTTGAAAGATTAAAAGCTGTAGAAAAACGGGGAAGATATAAGGAACATTAAATCCCAAAATCTTATAAATTAAGTTAAAATGATTATACTAAAGCCCTGTAGTACAGCGGTCAAGTATACGGCCCTCTGGAGGCTGTAACCC
>DAHXOU010000039.1 GCA_027364705.1 Nanobdellota archaeon | reverse complement strand
GGTGTAAGCATTGCAGGTGTTCCCCGTGAACCAAAATCCTCATTTAGCCAAGAGACCAAACCCTCGCCATCATTAATACCTGCAAATTCATATGCCGCCTCTGCAAGACCAACACAATTAAAAGAACCAAGTCCTCCTTTTACAAGCGAACCCATTGCCATTCCCTTAAAAGCGCCAAAGGTTTGGATAAATGCATAAGGTTTTCCAACCTGTGCTTCTGCAAAATCTACAATCTTTGTTCTTTCGTTCGGAGAAAGAACAAAATCTTTTGGTTCTTTTGGTTCTCTTGATCCTGCGTAAGTATTAAGACCACTAAAATTAGTTATTGGATTAAAATAACTGCGGACAACAAAACCCTTATTCCCATCGGCTTCAATGACATTGTAATTATTTCCCTTATCATCTTTTTTTTCTCCGACGTAAATTCCGACATGGCCAGGCATCCAATTATCTTTAAACAAAGAATTCCCAGGATCCCAAAATGCCCCTAAAGAATATAATAAATCCCCCGGTTCTAGATTTCCCAAATCTTCAGGAATTGGACAATTGGAACCAGTTATTGCATAATAACTAAAATGGTTTATTTCTGCTGTAATGATATTTAAATCTGTATGAATAGAAATTTTATTTACTTCTTCCCAATTGTTCAATGACCTATTATAAGAATATAATTTCAAGTTTGAATCATCAGAAAGTCCAGCATCACTGAGAGATTCATCTGAATAACTTAATTGGATTGCTGAAGGCATATTAAAATTAATTCCATCTGGTTCTAAATCAACAGTGGTCCCAACATAATTCATCCCGCTAGGTAATGGTGGCGGATTATCTACAACTCCTAGGGAAATCGTTGTATCTTTGTTTAAAGAACCGACTGGGATTGTTAATGTAGTCCCATAGAGCAAACTATTTTCATCATCAATTCTTATTTCTCCACCCGTTTCAGAATCAATCTCTTTAGAATTGAAGATAGTCACACTTGTTTTGTATTCAAAAGGATTTTTTGGTTGTGGAGATTCGGATTTTGGATTTGGGCAAGAAGAAAGAAGAGCAACTAAAGAAAGAGGAATAATTGCTTTAGTTAAATTTTTCTTAAAATCAAAAAAAGATTTTTCTAAACCCATAATATTATTTCTGAAAATTAATTTATAAATTTATGGAATAATTTCAGGCCCGAAGTATTTTTCGTAATCAAAATCTTTTTCAGAGAGGATATTTTGCTCAATGAGTTTTCTTATTTCGGGTTCGCGTTTTTTTAATTCGTCAATTAAATGTTTTATCGTCGAGCAAATCAACTCGTCGCCTTTTGCAGGCCATAATTTTGCTTTGTTCCAATATAAACATCTGCCCCCACACAAATCAAGATAGTTACAAGAACTACAAGGCTCTGCAACAGAAAACTTTTTCAAATTTTCTGGAGAAGAATTTTTTAAATTTCCAGCTTCGAAATTTTTGATGCAATTCATTATCGGGCAGGCGACAATTTTTCCGCTTTGTGTGATTGCATATCCTGAATGTCCTGCTCCGCATCTTAATTTTGTCGACTCATTTTTCAAGATGCTTTCAACAATTCCAAGAAAAGGATACAACTTCAAAACTTTTCCTTTTTTCATCTCGTCAATCCAGTAATCAATTAATTTTGAAACTGATTTGTTATACGCGGAAATAAAATTTTTGAATTTCTCTTCGTCAAAATCAAATTTGTAAAATCCAGCGTCAATCTGCCAGTGAATAGAACTAAATCCTTGTTCAATTAATAATAAAATTTGTTCATATAAATCTGGAAAATCAGAAGAGATAGTCATTCGAGCAATTAATTCTCCGGAGTAACCTTGTTCTTTAATCAGTCGAATGTTATCCATAATTTTTTCATAAGTTCCTTCACCACGATTGAAATCTGTTCTATCTTTATTTCCGTCGAGAGAAATTAAAATCTTGTCAATTTTATTTAAATAATTTATCGAAAGTTTATCTAAATATTTTCCATTTGTTTGCATTCGGAAAGGAACATTAATTGCATCAATTATTTCTTTTATTTTTTCAATCTCCAATAAAGGTTCTCCGCCGTAAAAAATCAAAACAGGATTTTTATCTTTTGCAAGAAATTTTTTCAAGTCAGTAATTGAAGAATTAAACTTCTCAGATTCGGAAAAATCAAAATCGAATTTATTTTCCAATTCATTGTCAAACTCGCTCATTGATTTTTCGTAACAATACCTGCAATTTGAATTGCATTTTTCTGTTAGGATTAAATGATAATGCATAAAAAAATGAAATATGTTTGAATATAAATTTATCCAATGAACAGTTTCATAATTATAGAAATAAGGAAGCCAAGAACTCCGATAATTAAGATTCCTACTGCAGAAACTTTTGCAACCTTAAGGAATTCGTCACGTGTTGGTTTTTTCAAAACCATCCAGACACGCTTGCATTTTCCTAAAAAAGTTTTTATTGATTCGAAAATTTTCATAAATTAAATAGAGAATAAGGGTTTTTAAGATTTGTTAAGTACATTTATGGATAGATTATTCAAAGAATTCAATTCCTAACTCTTCTTCAATTTCTTTATGTTTTATGTCTTCAATGGAATCGCCTCTTCCAAGAATTTGTGAACTTTTGACTCCTGTTACAACCAATAAAACTCTCAGGGATTTTTCCATGTCGTCGGAGATTTGCGCTCCCCAGATTATTTTTGCATCGGGGCTTAATTTGTTTCCAATTGTTTCCATAATAACTCTGCACTCTTCAAGACTCATATCAGGACCTCCGACAATATTTACTAAAGCACCAGTTGCTCCAGCAATATCGACGTCAAGAAGAGGATTTTGAATTGCTTTTTCGACAGAGTCTATTGCTCTTTTATCTGAGTCAGCCTCACCCATTCCGATTAATGAAACTCCGCCGTCAACCATAACTGCTTTAATATCTGCAAAATCAAGATTTACTAATCCGGTTGTTGTAACAAGTTCAGTAATTCCTTTGACTGCATTTGTTAAAATCTCATCGGCAATTTTGAATGCTGTGTGAAGAGGCAACTCTGGAGCCAACTCTAAAAGTTTATCATTGGGAATTACAATCAAAGTATCTACGACGGACTGCATTCTATCTAAACCTTCCATTGCATTTTCAATTCTTTTCTGTCCTTCAATTGTGAAAGGCAATGTAATTATTCCAATAGTTAATGCTCCTTGTTTTTTTGCCAGCCCTGCAATGAATGGTGCTGCACCTGTTCCTGTTCCACCACCCATTCCACAAGTTATGAAAATCATATCTGAGTTTGCAATTTTTTTCTTAATATCAGATTCAGATTCTTTAGCTGCCTGTTCACCAACTTTCGGATTGCTTCCTGCACCAAGTCCCTGAGTTAAATCTTTACCGATAAGAATTTTCTGGTCTGCATTAGCGTACAATAAATCCTGTGCATCTGTATTCACTGCAATTAATTCTCCGCCTCTAATTCCGATTTCCCTCATTCGACTAAGAGAATTATTTCCTGCTCCACCGACGCCAATTACTTTTATTTTTGCAGATTGTTTCTTAATTAATTCTTCAAGTTCTTTATCTATTTCCTTAACTTCTTCTGAAACCTCAG
Organism: Nanobdellota archaeon; assembly: GCA_027364705.1. Lineage (GTDB taxonomy): Archaea > Nanobdellota > Nanobdellia > Pacearchaeales > GW2011-AR1 > RBG-13-33-26. Next base: position 10,845 of record DAHXOU010000039.1, on the reverse strand, counting down.
AAAAAACAGGACCACTTCCTTTTTTGTAAATTTCAGCCATGAGTATTAAAGTGAATGAAGATTTATAAGAATTGTTGTAAGGATTTGATTACTACGCACTCAAATGCAATTCACCACTCCGTGTCAAATTGAATAATTATTGTATTTCTTTTGGAACTTCTTTTTCAATCTCTTTTACTTCCAAATCTAATCCAATCATTTCTTTGAATTTTTCATTAAACATTTCGACGAATTTTGATATCTGTTTTTCGACTTCGATAATTACTTTATTGTCTTTAATTGAAAAATTAAGCGGTCTTCTAAATAGAAATTCAATTAATGATTTTACTTTTTCATTTTGGTCGTCGACTTTTCTGATTATATGAATATCATAAATGACATCTTTTCCAGCAAGAGGATTATTGAAATCGACTATTACTCTTCCGCCAGAAACTGTAAGAACTTTTGCGATTCTGCCGTCAAAATTAAAGACTGCTCCAGGAAAAGGATTTACATTCTGACTTCTGAAAATTTTTATTGGGACTTTTTGAACAAACTGAGCCATTCTCGGACCAAATGCTTGGTCGGGAGTAAGTTCAATTGTGTAATCACCAATCTCTTTTCCGATAAGAAAATCATCAATTCCTTTCAAAAACATTCCTTCTCCCAAACTAAAAATTATTGGGGACGGATTTGCTTCGGGATTTAGTTTCTGCAAATCACGTTTAATATTGGAATCAAAAATTTCTCCGCCTTTTATTTTTCCAGTAAATTCAACTTCTATAAAATCTTTTTTTTGTAAAGTCATAAAAGAACATTGAAATAAGGTTTTTTAAAACTTATGAAAAGAGAAAGTTGGAGAATAAACGATTAGAAAATATTTATAAATGTCCCATTTTTGAATTAGTTATGGTTTTAAAAATAATTGATGCAACAGAGGCAAAGGTCGGATCCAATATTATCGTCGATGGAGAGGCTTGCACTGTTAAAAAAATGGATATAAGTAAGACAGGAAAACACGGGCATGCAAAATGCCGAGTTGAATGTGTTGGAATATTGAGCGATAATAAAAAAGTTTTCGTAGTTCCAGGACATGAAAGATTAGAAGTTCCATTAGTTGAAAAAAGAAAAGGACAAGTGCTTTCAGTTGGAGAAGACAAAGTAAGTATAATGGATTTAGAAAACTTTGAAACAATCGAGGTTCCATGTCCTGCAGAAATAAAATCAGAACTTGAAGAAAATTCAAATGTAGAATACTGGGATGTTGAAGGAAGTAAAATAGTTAAGAGGAAATTATAAATGGAAAAAAATTATATAAAAGAAGAAAAAAATAGAGAATATGTATCAAAGGTAGCAAAGAAAAAAGTTGGTTCAGAAGTTATAGATTTATATTTAAAGATGGAAAGATTTAATTTATCACTATGGCAAAGATAGTTGAAGCAACAAACAGATTATTCAAGAATGTTTTCGTATGTAAAGATTGTCATGCTAAGATGAAAGCCGATCCGCAAAAGATTTTGAAAAAACAAATTCGATGCAGAAAATGTAAAGGCGGTTCATTTAGGCCTTTGAGGAAGAAATAAATTTTATTAAAGATGGTGGACTTTGTAACTTGTGACATTGTACTTTTAGTAGCATTTATAGTTCTCACTTCAATTTTTTTGTTTAGAAAAAGAAAAAATCTGAAAAAAGAAGGATTGTTATTTTTGTATAAGACAAGTGTAGGATTGAAAATCCTTGAAAGACTCGGAGCTAAGCATAAAAAATTGTTAAATTTCCTGAGTTATGTTTCAATAGTCTTGGGATTTTTTTTAATGGGACTTATGCTTTACTTCTTCGGAAAAATTGTATGGATATATGTATTCCACAGCGAGATAACCCAATTAATCAAGGTTCCTCCAGTAATGCCGTTACTTCCATATTTACCTCAGCTTTTCAAAATAAATTTCCTTCCTCCTTTTTATTTTATTTACTGGATAGCAATAATCGCAATAGTTGCAATAAGCCACGAGTTTGCTCACGGAATTTTTGCAATAAATAAAAATGTAAAAGTAAAAAGCACCGGGTTCGGATTCTTCCCATTCTTCCTTCCTGCATTCCTTGCATTTTTCGTCGAGCTTGATGAGAAAGAAATGGAAAAGAAAAAAGTATTGCCTCAGATGGCAGTTTTATCTGCAGGAACATTTGCTAATGTAATTGTAGCAATTTTATTTTTTATTATTTTGATGGGTTTCTTTGCAGTAGCATTCAATCCATCAGGAGTAGTATTTGACACATACAGTTATTCTGTTGTAGGAATTGCGGCAATTTCTTCGGTAAATAATATTACGTTAGAAAATGCAAGTTATGAAAAAATATTAAGTCTGGCTAATCAAACTGAAATAAGCAGGATTAAAACAAACGACACAGAATATGTTATAACAAAGAGTTTCCTTGAAGAACAAAAGAACAACAAAGGTTATCTTCTTTTATATGACAATGCTCCTGCAATCAATTCAAACCTCAGCAATATAATTGTAAAAATTAACGGAGTTGAAATCGATAGTAAAGAAAAACTCGGAGAAGAAATAGCTAAATATTTACCTGGAAAGGAAATAGTTGTAACGACACTAGAAGGAGATGCATTCAAAGATTATGAAGTTACTCTTGGAAAAAATCCAGAAGATAAAAGCAAACCTTATCTTGGAATCGGGTTTATTGACAGAGGAAGCTCAGACCTTTCTGCAAAATTGATTAATTTATTTTCTTCATTCAGAGACTCAACAATTTATTATAAACCAGTCTTCGCTGGAGCAGATATAATTTATAATTTCCTTTGGTGGCTTGTTGTAATAAGTTTCAGTGTTGCTTTAGCTAATATGCTTCCTGTGGGAATTTTCGACGGTGGAAGATTCTTTTACCTTGCAGTTTTGGGATTAACCAAAAATAAAGAGATTGCCAAGAAATCATTTTCAATAATCACTTACATCTTCCTTATTTTAGTTGCAGTAATAATGGTTTTCTGGGGAATTGGATTTTTTAAGTAGAATTAAATATAATTTTTTCTTTCTTTTTGAACTAACGGACTTAATTCATTGAAAAAGTTTTCAACATCCTCGCCGCCGTAATGTTTTACATCGAGATTGCCATATTTTAGAATTAATTTTTCTCTGTTAAGAATTATTCCAAGATCTCCAATAGTATATTTGAATTTTGTCGGAGAAAAATCTTTGGAGGTAGCAATATTTTCTATGGCAGATTTACTGTTTAATGTAGATAAACGAATTGCCTCAAGTGAGATACCAGAACAAATTCCAGAGACAGTAACTCCAATTTTTTTAGATATTTCTTCAAGTCCCATTAATTTTTTTGATTAAAAGATTTTATAAAGATTTATGTGAAATCATAATTATGATACCAGAAAAAGTTCAGAAAGTTTTGAAGAAGCAACATTATGCTTTAGTTGGAAAACATTCAGCTGTGCAAATTTGTAGATGGACAAAAAAATCTCTAAGGAATGAAGGAGTTTGCTACAAAGAAAAATTCTACGGAATAAAATCTCATTTATGTTGTCAAATGACTCCCGCAGTTATGTGGTGTCCGAATAGATGTCTGCATTGCTGGAGAGCAGTCGAAATGACAATTGGCGACGAGATTAGAGGAAAAGTTGATTCACCAAAAGAAATTGTCGACGGATGTATTGAAGCTCAGAAAAAATTATTGCAGGGATTTCATATCGACGAGAAAAGCAAGAAAAAACAACTGAGCAGAGCAAACAGAGAAAAATATGCTGAAGCTCAAGAGCCAATGCAGTTTGCGATTTCACTTTCTGGCGAGCCAATGATTTATGAAAATATCGGCGGACTTATTGAAGAACTTAGAAAAAGAGGAAAGACAAGTTTTCTTGTAACTAACGGACTTTATCCTGAGAAGCTTGAAGAACTTGAAAAGAAAAAACAATTACCGACGCAGTTATATATTTCTGTAAATGCTCCGACAGAAGAAAGGTATAATAAAATTCACAGAAGCTCGAAGAAAAACGCGTGGGAACTTTTGAACAAGAGTTTGGAAATTATGTCTAGACTGAAAAATAAAACAAGAACTGTATTCAGAATGAATTTAATTCTTAATGTTAATATGAACGACGAGCACGCGGAAAAATATGCTGAATTAATTAAGAAAGCAAATCCTATGTTTGTCGAAGTGAAAGGAGTAATGTCTGTAGGATATGCGCGAGAAAGAATTCCTTATGATAAAATGCCTTACCACAAAGATATTATTGAATTTTCTAAAAAGATGTTGAAGTATTTACCCGAATTTAAAATTCTCGACGAGAAAATTGAATCACGAGTTTTATTATTGGGAAAAGATAAAAGTGAGATGAAGATTAAGGAATGTTAAGTTTATTCTTATTTAATAATGCTCCAATAAGAATCAAGAAGATAGAAAGAATAAATGTTATCAAATAGAAATGGGTCATCATTCCCTCAGTATTGCTAAGGGAAATATCTCGGAATAAAGAAACCGTAAGTCCCGCAACCATGCTCATTCCAATTTTTTCAAAAAAATTAGCCGGCCAAACAGGCATATTTACTGATAAAAGAAATAATCCAAAAAAGATGAGGAATATCAAAAGAGCAGAGTAGATTAAAAAAGAATTTGGACTAATAAAAATTAATACAATAGAAAAAATAGATAAGAAAAATAATAAATATTTCATCCTTTTACAAATCAACTATACCTTCTTTTGTCAGCGCAGCGAATCTTATTCCTATTGGTAAATTGATTAACGCAGAAATTAAAGCCATGTGCTCTTTGCCGTCGCCAGATGCGATTGACAACGCGACTTCTGTGCCGTCGAGTTTGCTCTTTAATTTTTGTTGAAATTCATCACGCAAATCTTTCAATTTCTTTTTCAAATCTATTTTTATGAATTCAGTTATTTCTTTTTTTTCCGCGGTTTGAAATTGTGTAGAAAACTCATCACCGAGAAGAATTATTTTATCCCATTCACCATATTTTATCAATCCCGAAACTTGCGCCCAAGTTCCCTGCCCTGAAGATAGTAATGCAATTAGTTCCATTTTAATGAATAGTTGATTTAATTTTTAATTGGTCGAGATATTGGTCTTTGTGAATTTCAAATTCGTCTTTAGTAAGTTCAACGATATTAAAATAAGTAGAGATTGTTTCTGGAAGTTTTAATTCTCCTTGATTTGCAGAAATTGTTTTTGGTGGATTCGTACCAGCAATACATTCTAATCTATTTTTGTAAACAGTAACAAAAGAACGAGAATTTTCATGAATTTTATTTATCAAAAGGTAATATCTCTTTTCCATTTTAATGAAGTCCCCTAACAGAATGTATGCGTTTTTTTCTTTCATCTGTCCAATAATTTTCATAATTGTTCATGAATTTAGTAAAGTCTTCGTTATTTAACGGGCCGACTATATTCCAACCCAAACCAGGAAATTCTCTCGTGCAGACAGGTTTTCCTTTTTCATCAAGTTTAAATTTATCATCTATATGTCCTCGATGAAGTTCAACTCTTTTATCTTCTTGAACAGCTAACATTATAAAACGCGTATAGAAAGAACAACCTCTTTTCGCAAAATAATATTCAACCATAATTATTAGTAAAATATTTCATTTATAAGAATTATTGTGGTAGCAAAAAATAAAAAGGTTAAAGATTCTAATTTTCGTATGGAAAAAAATTATCGACAAAATGTTCCAGAAGATTTCTATCGAGAAAGGATGAAATTAATTTCTTGTTTAAAAGAAATTTCAAAAGACAAAGAAAGAGATCAAGAGTATATGCGTTATGCATTATCTTCTAAATACTTCGGAGAGATTGATGGTAAGAAAGAATATACAGAATCAAATGGTAAATATAGTTTGGAAAAAACAATAAAGAATTACATTAAAAGAGAGAAAAGATTTGTTAAAAAAGAATTCCACAGAAAACTAAGTAAGCTTGAACAAGGGAAGTTAAGAAATGAAATGATTAATTTATCTGACCAAATGCGCTATGAAAGAAAGGAAAAATGGGAAGAGCAAAGAAGAGAGTGGGAAGATAGTGTAGAATACAAAGCAATTATGGCTGGTCCAAATAGCGCGGAATATGCTGAATGGTACTACTGGAATTATGTTCACTTCTAGAAAAAGTTTATAAATCCATTTTTTCTTGAGAACTTGTCGATTGAACCATATCGTTAACGTATAGATTCTATGGCGTTGGCGCAGAAAATGGGAGACAGGATTACAATGGAACTAAATGAAGAATTAAAACAAGCTTTAGCTGAATTGAGAAAAGGCAAAGAAAGAAAATTTAACCAGTCAGTAGACTTAATTATCAATCTGCAAAAATTCGACCTTAAGAAAAATCAAGTTAACCTTTTTGTATCTGTTCCTTACAAAGTTAAAGACAAGAAAATCTGTGGGTTCCTTGAAATTCCAAGCAATAGCGTCGATACTATTACTAAATCAGAATTCAAAAAATATTCAACAAAGACAGAGATAAAAAAATTAGTTAACAAATATGATTTCTTTATTGCACAGGCAAGTGTCATGCCGTTGGTTGCTACAACTTTCGGACGAGCTCTTGGACCAGCAGGAAAAATGCCTTCGCCACAACTTGGAATTTTAATCAATGCCGACGACAAAGTAATTAATGAATTGAAAAATAAAATTAATAGCAGTATAAAGATTAAGACAAAAGAAGCAAGTATCAAAGTTTCTGTTGGAAGACAAAATATGAAAGATGAAGAGCTTGCAGAAAATATTGTAACTGTTTACAATGCAATTTTGAAGGTCCTTCCAAAAGGAAAAGATAATATCAAGAATTTGGAAGTAAAATTCACAATGACTAAACCACATAAGATAAAACAAAAATAAAATGACAACTCCAAAAGCACACGTAACAGAAGGTAAGAAGAAAGTAGTGAAGGAACTTACAGATTTGGTAAAGAAAAAAAGAACTATCTTAATCGCTTCAATAAAAAATATTCCTGCTTCACAAGTTCAGGAAACTGTGAAAAAACTTAGAGGAAAAGCAATAGTAAAAGTTCCTAAGAAAAATTTGATACTTAAGGCAATTAATGATTCTGGAGATGAAAAAGTTAAAGGTATTGAAGAGAAAATTAATGAGAATGTTGCAGTAATGTTTTCAGATATTGATTGTTTTGATCTTGCTGCTGAACTTGTAAAGAACAAAATTCCTGCAAAAGCAAAACCAGGACAAGAAGCTCCAGAGGATATTGAAGTTCCTGCAGGACCAACAGAATTAGTTCCAGGACCAGCAATCAGTGAACTTGGTGCATTAGGAATTCAGGTTCAAATTGATAAGGGTAAAATTACAATCAAAGCTCCAAAAGTAATTGCAGAAAAAGGAAAGAAAATTTCACAAGGTGCAGCAGACATTATGGCTAAGTTAGATATCAAACCTTTCTCAATAAGTTTAGTTCCTCTTGCAGGATATGATGCTCATGAAAAAAAAGTTTATCTTAATATAGAAATAGACAGAGACAAAGCACTTGAAGAGTTGAAGAAAGCTTATGGAAAATCACTTCCATTTGCAGTTGAAATTGGTTATCCAAGTTCAGACACAATCAAATTTATTTTACTAAAAGCAAGTATGAATGCAAAGGCTTTGGAAAAATATGAAACTCCTCAAATAAATGAGGGAGGAAATAACTAAAATGGAAAATGTATACGCAGCACTTTTGTTGCATAAACTCGGTAAGGAAGTTAACGAGCACAATTTGAAAAGTGTTGTTGCAGCTGCAGGCGGACAAGTTGACGAATCTAAGATTAAGTCTCTTGTTGCAAGCCTTAACGGAGTAGACATTGATAAAGAATTGGAAAGCGCTAGTTTAATGACAGCAGCTCCAGCTTCTGGATCAGCTCCGAAAGAAGAAAAGAAAGAGAACAAAGCAGTAGAAGAAAAGAAAGAAGCTGCAGCAGAAGGTTTGAGCGCTTTATTCGGATAATTCAATTTTGTTTTATTATATTCGGATAAATCTCAAACCCTAAACTTTTCTAGTTGTGACAAGAGAAAATTGTATTCTTAATTAGGAAAGTTTTTAAATAGATAATCAATAAAGAAATTATGATAGATTTAACGCCGGATTATAATGAGAAAGAATTGTATATCGGAATCAGAGAATTGATTAATGAGAAAGATAATGGAAATATATTGGTTTATAATCTAAAAAAAGTTTATTCTAAAATAAATGAGATTTCAGAATATATGTATGAATCTTTTTTAGAGAAAGCTAAAAATAATTTTACAACCATCTCTGTAATAACCGAACAAGGACCTGGAGAATTAGTTAAGAGATTAGTAAAAGATTTTGACTTGCATTATTTCACGTGGGGAGTTGGAGGAATTACTGCTGAATGTACTGCAAATAAAGAACAGATGAAAGCGATAATTCAAGAATTACAAGGAAATTCTAAAAAATATTATGCTTCTGAAGAAAAAAAGATTTTTGGTAACAAAACATATATTATCCCAGAGTTAGGAGATTTTAATTAATCTTAAATAATTTATCCCCACAAAATTTATAACCACTTTTCTAAGTAAGTATTTTAGGTGAAAAATAGAGATGTGGAGTTTATATCATGATGACAAATTTCTTCAGCCGTTAAGATTTTCCAATGGTAAAACGCAAGAAGATATTGTCAAGGACGTTGTTAAATCAGTGAATGAAGGATACAAAATAGTTTTCATAAAAGGAGTTTGCGGGACAGGGAAAAGTGCGATTGCGTTGAACATTGCAAAAGAGTTAGGAAAAACTTGCATCGTTGTTCCTGGAAAAAGTTTACAGAATCAGTATAAAGAAGATTATGAAAATAAAAAATATTTACTTAAAAAAAGCGGGGAAAAATTAAAAATTTCTGTTATCACAGGAAGAAATAATCACAAATGTAAATATCTTGAAATGGAAGACGCGCCTGTTTTCAAAGAAGAAAGAAATCTTTTTCTCAACGAACTTTTTAACAAGAAAGTCGAAAACAAGAGCAAAGATTTGTCAGCAGATAATCCCTACATTCCCTGCAAGATTGAAATAAAAGAAAAAAATTGGAATAAAATAAAAGAATATATTCGAAAAAATAAAAATATTGACCCTTCAGATTTTCTGGATATTAAGGATGTAAAAAGAAATTCAATTGCTCCTGTCTGTCCTTTCTGGTGCCCTGTTTTTCCAGACAGATTTGAGCTTAATGGAAAAAATTTTGAGAATATAAAAAAGAGAAATTATACAGGGCTGAAAGGAACAAAATTTAATTTGTATCTTCGTGCTCATGGCTGTAAATTTTACGAGCAATTTAATTCTTATATTGATGCAGATGTTCTTGTTTTCAATTCCCTAAAATATAAACTTGAATCAAGTATGAACAGAAAACCTGAAACAGAAGCAGAAATTATCGACGAGTGCGACGAATTTCTCGACAGTTTTTCAAATCAGAGAACAATAAATATTGACAGACTTCAGAATTCACTTAATCAGATTTTTGTTGATTATGAAGATTCAGAATTAGTTTTAAGAAAAATCTCTAGAACCATAGAAGAGATAAAAATGAATCCGAGAATACAGCACTCGACTTCTTCCAAGGAAATAATTCCATTAAGAGAAACAGAAGTTTATGATTTATTTAAAATAATTCTCGAGAATAAAGAATTTATTTACGACATCGATGATGAAAGCTATCTTTGCGAAGTTGCAGAAACGGCCAGAATGTTTGATGAATTTTTTAATGAAACTTATCTAACATTCAGTAAGAAAGAAAATAATCTGATGGTTGAAGTTGTTACGGTTAATCTTGCGAAGAGACTTAAAGAAATGCTAGATAAAAATAAAGTTATAATTATGATGTCAGGAACATTGCATTCCGAAGATATTCTGAAAAATATATTTGGGCTGGATAAGTTTAAAGTTCTCGACGCTGAAACAGAACAGCAGGGAACGATTGAAGTAAAGAAGACAGGTTTTGAAGTCGATTGCAGATATGAGAATTTTTTGAACGGAAGAGTTTCGAGAAAAGATTATCTTCTTGCACTTGACAAGAGTATTGAAATTTCAAAAAAGCCGACGTTGGTTCATATAAATTCATTTTATGATTTGCCAGATGAAAGAGAGAAGAGAGAATTTAATCTTAGAAATACAATTGACAGGGAAGAATTAATGAGAATGCAGGAAGAAGACAAGAACGACGAGAATGTTAAAAGATTTAAGAAAAAAGAAATTGATGTTTTATTTTCTACAAAATGCACGAGAGGAATTGATTTTCCAGGAGACGAATGCAACAGTATAATTTTTACAAAGTTCCCTAATCCCGACGTGAAATCTCCATTCTGGAATATTTTGAAAAGAATAAATCCAAATTATTATTGGGAATTTTATAAAGATAAAGCAAGAAGAGAATTAATGCAGAGAATTTATAGAGGATTAAGATTTAAGGAAGACCATGTTTATCTTTTATCTCCTGATGAGAGAGTTTTAAATGGTTTCAAATAGCTTTTTAAATTTAGATTTGTTATAATAATTATGGCATCAACAGGGGCGAGAAGTTTTTTAAAAGGAGTGAGTTGGGAAACAATTACTTTTATCATTACAGTTCTTGCAGTTTATTGGATTTATGGAAATCTTACACTTTCGATAAAATTTGCTTTTGTTCTTACGATAGTAAAAATTTTATTATTCTTTGTTCACGAAAGAATTTGGAAAAAGATTAGATGGGGAAAATACCATATGGTTAATGGGAAGAAAGTTAAGGGATAAAAAATAAAACGCCCGCACAACTCGAGACCCCACTCGTTGCATTAATATTTTTCTCGCACTCGTGAAAACTCTCTACTCGCAACCCCGCTTGTTCGGTCT
>DAHXOU010000038.1 GCA_027364705.1 Nanobdellota archaeon | reverse complement strand
TGTGTAATATTACAGTGGTGGTATAAGGCAAGATATGAAACTTATTTATTCAAGGACAGGAATAATCTATACAATCTGGTTAATTATATTAGTAATGAGAAAAAGAAGGGAACAAAAGAGAAAGATATTATGGCTAAGCTGAAAAAAGCAGGATGGAATCCGGAACAGTTGACATATGCTCTGAAAAAATATAATAATAAAAATACAGGTATGCTTGAAATAATTTCGCTTGACAAAATTTTTAACTGGAAGAAAAACATGGACAAAAAAGTGGATTTACCGAAGAGAACTAATATATAGATGTTTATTACTGAAATATTTATAAACCAGTGCGACGATTTTATACTATGGCAATAAAAGTTTTCAAAAACTTTTTCAAGATGGTTCTTGCAAATTTATTCAAGAACAATAAAGAGATAAAATTAGGATTCTATGGGCCACCAAATGCTGGAAAAACAAGTCTGGCTAACAGAATCTGCAAGGATTTTACCGGAGAAGAAATCGGGAGTGTAAGTAAAGTTCCGCACGAAACAAGAAAAGTCCAATTCAAAGAAAAAGTTGAAATAAGCTACAAAGGGAAGAAGATGGTTTTCAAAATGATAGATACTCCTGGAATTGCGACAAAGATAGATTATGAAGAATTCTTGAAATATAAAATGTCTAAAAAGGAAGCTAAGGAGAGAGCTAAAGAAGCAACACAAGGAGTTATTGAAAGTATCAAATGGCTTGATGATATGAATATAGTCGTTGTTGTTCTTGATGCTACAGAAAATCCGTATAATCAAGTTAATATTACGATAATAGGAAATTTAGTTGCAAGAAAAATTCCTGTTTTAATTGTAGCAAATAAAGTCGATTTAAAGAAAGCAGACATAAAGAAAATCGAGGCAGCATTCCCTGAATATGAAGTTGTTGGAATAAGTGCAAGATTTGGAGATAATCTTGAAGAATTTTACGAATCAATTTTCAGATTGTCGAAAAAAGTTCAGTAGGGAGTAAAGATTAAAAAGCATATTTGGTTATTTATAAAATGAGTGATAAAAAAAGAGGGGAAAAACATTTAGGGAACATAAAAGGTTTTTCTATACAATTTCTTCCTTATTCTGAAATAAAAGATTTAAACAGTGACGACAGGATAAGAAAAGTTTTAGGAATAATTCTTAGTAATAATATTTTGATACTTCAGGGAAGATTAAATTCCAATGAAGAAGCAAGATTAATCGGAGACACTATGGCTATGATTGGTCATATAAAAGATTTCAGAGGAATTGAACTTGCAGTTATTTCAGGAAATGAAAAAGAAAGTATATTTGGAAAAATGGCTAAAGGATTTGCAAACATTCTTGCTGGAGGAGATTTCAGTGCTATAACAATAATTGGTCCTGCAAGCATTGTTAAAGAAATGAAAAGAAATCCTAAAAAAATTGAATTATTATTAAATAGATAATTACAATAATTCTTAAAAATAGATATTTGTTTTTCAATTTTATGAGATATGTTTTTGGAATTGAAAAAATAGAATCAATTAAATGGATTAATGAAACCAGCAAAGAAGCTGTGAAATCAACATGTCTTCGAGCAAAATGTGGTTCAATAATTGTCAAGGATAATCAAATCATAGGAAAAGGATTTAATTCTCCGCCAAGAGAGTTGGAGTCGCAAAGAAAATGTCTGAATGATAAACTTGTCTATGCTGAAAAAGTTACGGATAAAACTTGCTGTATTCATGCAGAACAAAGAGCAATAATTGATGCAATAAAAAATAATTCCGATAAGATAAACGATTCTACTTTATACTTCATAAGATTGGATCTTAAAAATGATATTTTAACGTCGGGAAAACCTTACTGCACACATTGCAGCAAACTTGCACTCGACGTCGGCATCAAAGAATTTGTTTTATTACATAAAGAAGGAATTTGCGCTTATGATACAGAAGAATACAACCGATTCTCATTTGATTACGGAAAATAATATTTAATTATACATAAATTTATTAATGCTTATCTTTTTTAATTGCTGAGATGATTCCTAATTTTAAATTAATAAAAAATAAAATATAATATGCCTCACCAATGTGTTCATTGCGGAAAATTGTATCCTGCAGGAAGCAGAGAATTACTTACTGGATGCAGTCAATGCGGTAGTCATTTCTTTTTTTATGTAAAAGATGAAATGATGAACAAGATTAAAGAAAGTCCTATAGAAATGCCTGCTGAAGAAATGAAACACGTTGAGAAAGAGATAAGAGAGATGGCCGGAATTATTGAAGAAGATATTCCTGTAATTCTTGATATTGAATCTGTAAGAGTAACTGGCGACGGCAAATTCGAAATTGATTTGGTAAATGTTTTCAACAAAAAGCGACCTTTAATTTACAAAGTAGAAGAAGGAAAATATATAATTGATTTGGCATCGACATTAAAACAAAACGTAAAAGATTTGAAAGAGATTCAAAATCCAGACTATTAATTAAATAAAAATATAAAGTCTTCTTGAGATATTATTATATGACAACAACTAATAAAATTTTGAAAGGAGTTTTAGTAAAGATAAATCCTTCAAAGGAAGAATTGGATTCTATTGGCGAGTTTGTTAAAAAGTTTATAACTGAATTTGAAAAAAAATTGACAGAACAGAAAATAATTGCAGAAGTTTTTGTCGGCGGAAGTTATGCAAAGAAAACCATGATAAAAAAAGGTTTGTACGACGTCGATGTTTTTGTTAGATTTGATGGAAAATATATTGGAAAAGATATTTCGGGGTTAGTCGAAAAAACAATCAAGAAAATAAAAGGAACAGGCAAAATATCGAGAATACATGGCTCGAGAGATTATTTCAAAATTGAACCTGCAGAGCGAAATTTCTTTTTAGAAATTATTCCTGTAATAAAAGTTAAGAATCCAAAAGATGCGGAGAATATAACTGACTTGTCTTATTTTCATGTTAATTATATTAGAAAGAAATTGAAAACAAGCAAAATGCTCGACGAGATAAGACTTGCAAAAGCGTTTTGTCACGCGAATAAATGTTATGGAGCAGAAAGTTATATCGGCGGATTTTCAGGATATGCTCTTGAACTTCTGATAATTTATTATAAAAGTTTTTTGGGTTTTGTTAAAGCTGTGGCTAAATTGAAAGACAAGCAGATAATTGATATTGAGAAACTTTACAAGAACAAGCTCGAAATAAATATGGACATGAATAGTGCAAAAATGATTTCTCCTATTGTTCTTATTGACCCCACATACAAGGGAAGAAATGCTCTTGCTGCACTTTCTAAAGAAACATTTGATGATTTTAAGGAAGTATGTAAAAAGTTTTTGAAAAACCCTTCAGAAAAAGCATTTGAAGTGAAAAAATTTGATTTGGAAAAAATAAAGAAAAATGCAGAAAAAAACAAGAATGAATTTCTTTTGCTTGAAGCAAAAACAGAAAAGCAGGAAGGAGATGTTGCAGGGAGCAAACTTGTAAAATTCTATAGACATTTTGCTGGAGAATTGAATAAATTTTATGAAGTAAAAGAAAAAGGATTTGAATATTCTGGAAAAAAAGAAGCTGAATATTTTTTTGTAATTAAAAATAAAGGAGAAGTTATATTTTCAGGACCAGAAACAAAAGATAAAAAAGAGAACATAAATAGATTCAAACAGAGACACAAAAATGTTTTTGAAAAAAAAGGGAGATTATATGCCAGAGAAAAAAATGATAAAAAAATCAGAGACTGGACAAAAGATTGGATGAATGCAAATGCACAAAAAATGATAGAAATGGGAATTAATGAAATCAGAATTGAAAATTAATTACCAGTTGCTTTCTCAAATAAAGAAGCGAAAGATTCCACAAAGAAATCGGAATTAAGCCAAATTGCAATGTCCTCTGTTTCATTTTCATTTTTTGAGATGTAGAAAAGTATTTCTTTTTTATCGACGATGAAGAACTTTGCATCAATATCAATTTTTTTTATCTTTGTATTTAATTTTGTTTCAAGTTCTTTGATTAGAGAATCGTCTGATCCAGAAACAGCTATCTTGATTTTTACATTTGATTTCTTCAGAACTTCAATTGTCTGAGAGAAAAGTTTTATCTTTGATTTGATGTCCTGTGCATTAGTGCAGATTATAATTTCCTCTTGTGCGCTGTTTATTGTTTCCTTAAGAAAATTTGAAATGTTTGATTTTCCCCTTAATGAAGAGGAGATTTCCTCTCTCTTAACAGGATTTATTCCCTGTTTGTATAATTCTTCAAGCTTAGTAAATTCTTCACTTTCTCTTACTTTTGAAAGACTCATAACTTTTTCCTCAGCATTTTTTCTTATGTCCGTTTTTATTCTCTCCAAGATTATCTGAGGTTTTACTCCTAAATATTTTACAGGTTTTCCCATTCTGATTATTGCAAAACCTTTTTTCTCAAGACTTTCTAAAACATCATAAGTTCTACTTCTTGGAACACGCGAGATAGCAGCAACTTCACCAACAGAAGCAATTCCCTTTGAAAGCAAAGCTAACCAAACCTTTGTTTCATAAAGATTCAAATCGAAATAATCCTTAATCCTGCTTGTTAAATTTGGTGATAAAATCATTTTATTTGTAAATGTTAAAATCTACATCCATATCTGAAAGAACAGTATCGATAGTTCGGTTACATGAATCGATTAACCCTTTTCTTGAAGGATTTTCTCTAACAGTTCTCTCAAGTAACTTGATTGCATTAGAATTTAACTCAAGCAAATCCAAATTCTTTGTGTTATTTGTTTTATAATTTTCCATAAAACGCGGAGAAAAAGATTATTTATAAATCTTATGTTTTGTTGTTACTAAGCAAGTAGAACAAATCAGAATATCAAATAACTTAATATCATTCCAAGGAAAATTCCCGCAGTTATGAAAGGCATTGCTGGATAGAATTTTTTCTTTTCTGAAAACATAAACAAGAGTGTTAATCCCAATGTTGCTCCAACGACAATAAATAATGCAGGCAATAATCCTCCTGAAAATTGTTTTAATCCAAAGGGTAAAATTATTTTATCAATTTTCATAATTACTCCAGCAGTTATCAATGGGAAGATAACATCGCCGCCACCAAGGATTGCAAGATTGACTTTTATTTTTTTATTTTTGATTTTTTCATTTTTTTAATTTTTGCTCTTAACTGTTTTGAAATATAAGGAAGGAAAAAACCCGAGAATACTTTTAGTTTATCTATTTGATATCTTGCCATTTTTTGCATAATTCCAGAGTGCCAGACTGCCCAGATATCATAAATAGAAATCAGAACGAGAAGAACGATAATAGACCAGAAAGTAAGAAGAGGAACAAATATGGTTGCAATTCCGGGGTAAATTAAAAGTTCAGTAAGGTTATGAACAAGAAAATTTCTTTTGAATATTTTTATGAATCCGAGAGTGAGAGCAGAGGCCAAAGAGATAATTGTAAAAAATAGATATTTTGGAAACAGAGCATAAAGAGAGATAAACAAAGCGATAACTACGACGATAAAAAACCATATTTTGAGGATTATATCAATCTTGAATCTTGTCAGCAAGAATAAAATTACAATTGAAAAAATGAATGCGAATATTATTGAAATAAAATATGCACTAAAATCTGATTCGGTCTGAGCTTCGGGAGGAGCGAGCCAGGATAAAATAGGATTTTCTGCTGTCTGGATTGTTCCATTAACTTCTGTAGTTATGTGAAGGGGGTCAGTGTTTAAAACATATAATCCCAGAAGCTGGGTAAATAAAAACATAGAAACCAGAATAATTGTTATTTTTATGTTGTGTTTCACATTCATTCACCTCTAATTTATCGAGGAGAATTATGTTTTTAAATGTAAGGAATTAATCTCCGTAAGAAACATAACATAGAAAGTTGGAAATAGAATTATTCTCTGCAACCTAACATTAAGTTCTTTTTGCAGATTATATCTGAATAATAATAAAAGCCTCCGCCAGTAACATAATCTCGGCAAGTTTTTGATGTATCTGCTGGACATTTATAAAATCCTGCTGCACCGCTATCACCCGCATTTCCATCACATGTATCTGAACCTGCTGGCGGTGCACTTGACCCTCCGCTTTGTTGAGGACCGTAAGTATCTTCATTTAAATTAGAATAATTGTAATACACTATTGTTCCTGAAGGACAAAGTGATTGTGATTGTGACATGCAAGCTAAATTGCTACCATTCCAATAAATAAACTGTCCAGAAGTGCATCCAGAGGGTACTCCTACTTCAGATAAATCATGTCCTGGATTTGGTTTAACTCCTGGTGTTAAAGCATAAACTCCGATAGATATTATGACTAAAATTCCCAATAAGATAAATGTATAAAGCCAACGATTAGAAAAATTAATTTGTATACTTTTCCCCTTTTTCATAATTTATTTAAGGAAATCGTATTTTTAAATTTTCTTATGCTACATGCCTGAAAGAATTTTTGGATAATGAAATTTACAGAAAGAAATCAACATACTATAAATTTATCTCAACCTTAGAGTTTCTAAAGTTCGCGGGACATTTGTCTCGACGCGGTTAAGCTTGTAAAGTGCAGAAGCCAAGTCTAAAGATTTTGAAACTTCTCCGTGATTGATAATTATTCTTTTTGATTTTGGTCTCATGTTATTAAAGAAAGAAATTAATTCGTTTCTTCCTGCGTGTGCACTGAAACCAGTAATTGTCTCGACTTCTAATTCTATTTTTACAACTTCTTCTTTTCCTTCGATAATCATTCTTGTTTCTTTTGTTCCGTCCTGAACTAATCTTCCCAAAGAGCCAACTCCTTGATAACAAACGAAAATTATTGAATTATTTGGATTACTTGCAACTTCTCTGAAATATTCTACTGATGCTCCGCCCATTAACATTCCCGATGTTGCTAGAACAATACAGGGTCCGCCTTCGATTACATTTTTTCTTTCCTGTGGCGAACCAACTCTCTGGAAAAATTCAGATACAAAAGGATTCTTGTCTGCAAAAACATTTGACTTTACTTGGTTGCTTAAAAAATCAGGATAAGCTGTGTGAATTGCATTAATGTCCCAAATCATTCCGTCGATATAAATCGGAACTTTCTTTAATTTTCCTGAAGCCATTGCATCCTCGAGAACAAGCATCGTTTCCTGCGCTCTTCCCAAACCCAACTCGGGAATTAAAATTTTTCCGTTTCTTTCAATTGTTTTATTTACTAAATTAATTAATTTGTCTTCTGTATCTTTTCTTGGCGGGAAAATATCTGTCTTCATTCCGTAAGTTGATTCAGTGATTACAGATTCTACTCTCGGAAAAGATGCGATTGCAGGGTCTAATAATCTTGAGTGTGCGTATTTGAAGTCGCCAGTGTAAAGAAGATTGTGCAAACCATTTCCGATATTAAGATGAGTCAGTGCTCCACCCAAAACGTGTCCTGAATTGTAAAATGTCAATCTCACGTCGGGAGTGATGTCTGTAACTTCATTGTAATTTAAACAAATGCTGTGTTTTACCATTTCTTTAATGTCTGTAGAATCGAACAAAGGTTTTGTTGCCTGTTTGTATGCGACACCGATAAAATCCAAAGATAAAAGTGCAGCTATGTCTCTTGATGGAGCAGTCATGTAAACAGGACCTTTGTAACCCATTTTGTAAAGATAAGGTAAAAGTCCGACGTGGTCTAAGTGAGCGTGAGAAATTATTATTGCATCTAATTGATTTAAGTTGAATTCAGGAATATCTAAGTAAGGAAATTTATCTGAACCGCTCGACGCAACATCTATTCCGCAGTCTAAAAGTATTTTTGAGTTTGGTGTCTGTAAAAGAATACAACTTCGTCCAACTTGTCTTCCTCCGCCGAGAAAAGTCAATCTAACCCATTCGTCAACTTTTTCTGGGTTCCAGCCCTTGTAAACTTTTTCTCCGATAGAGTTAAGGAATTTTCTTCGATAGTTATTATTTGCGTATAGAACTTCACGAATATTTTCAGTAATCTTACTTTTTATCGCAGGACTTCTCTGAACCTGTGGTGTCCAGAAAGTTGCATTTCTTATTTCATTTAATATGCTTCCCATTTTTCCTATAACCATTCCAGGTTTCTTTGCTTCAATGATTACAATACTTCTCTGAACATCAAAAATTAAATCGGTGATTTCTGCATCAGAAGGAACAATTTTTTTTATCTCGGCTTCTGTTTTTTCCTTATCCAAAAGTATTTTCTCATCGGCACGAAGTTCAATTCTCTTTTTTATTTGGTCAACAATTTCTTTTATTTTTGATTCTCCCTCATGGAAAAATTTTGCGTTATTTGTATAGAGAACTATATTTGCTCCTTCAAAACTTGCATCAGTAATGTTACCGTGTAACTGGTCTGTAATTTGTTTTAAGATATCCATGCTATTGTTTTTAATTTGGTTTAGAATTAGTTAATCTTCTTTAAATGAAGGTTGAATTTCCTGAGACACCACTTTTTTTATCCCTTGTTTAGTTATTGTGAAAACATCAATACCAAATCCTGAACCAATATCTCTTTGCGTTGATGATTTAATTGACTCTACTGCAAGTTTTACTCCTTCTTCTACAGATAAACCTTTTTTGTATTGTCTTTCCAATAAACCAAGAACATAAGGCATTCCTGAACCGAAGTTCGCGTCGTAATCTTCGACTTTTACAACACTTCCTGCAGGTTCGATAGAGAATAATTCAGACTCTCCATTTTCATTGAATCCGCCAAGTAGAAATCCTGCCTGCATTGGAATCATTGATGGTTGTCTTATACCTGAATAAAGAATATTAGCAAGAAGATTTGCAGCCTGTTTTACTGAAGGGCGAGTTCTTGATTTTAATTCCTTAAGTTTAAGTTCTGCTGGAAGAAGTTTAGCAACTCTGTGAATATCAGAAACCATTCCTGTTCCAGCGATAAGAATGTAATCGTTTACTTTTTTAGTTTTCTCAGAATTTTTATTCATAACGATATTTCCTGCTGTGCTCTGTCGATCAGAAGCCATTATAACTCCGTCTTTACAAACAATTCCAACTATAGTAGTTCCTGTTTTTAATATTGAATTTTTTAATTCAGCATCCATGTTAAAGTTCATAGAATAATTTCTTATAGTTTTTATGGGGAAACGGGGTTTATAAATTTTTTTGTAAGGTAAAAATTATCTAAATGATTAAAAATTTATTTAAATTCCATCATTTATGATAATTATCGAAACAGAAAATGACTTAATGAATCTTATTCAAAATAAAATTCCCGAAGACACAAGTTTAGATTACAAAACCCCTGAGTTTTCTAAAGGAGGTTTTAGTCTTGAACTTGCAAAGGATGTTTCAGCAATGGCTAATTCAGAAGGAGGAGTTATTATTTATGGGATTAAAGAAGAAAATCATTTTCCAAAAGAAATTATTTGGATTAAAATTGACGAAGATAAAGGGTATCAAGAGCAAATAGAACAGATTATTAGCTCAAAAATATACAAAAAGATAGAAGAAATTAAAATAAAAAAAGTTATTTCTGATGATAAAACTAAATTTGTTATTGTGATAAATATCCCTCAAAGTGATATTGCTCCTCATCAGGTGCATAAAGATAGTGAACAGAGAAGATATTACAAAAGAAATGGTTCAATAACTCGACAAATGGAAGAATATGAAATATCTGATTTATTTTTTAAAAGAAAAAGCCCAATTTTAAAATTAATCCCCCAAGTTAAATTTGATTTAAACAGAACAATAATTGATTTGAGCGTATTGAACTTAGGAAAAGTGATTGCTGAAAAAACATTAGTCTCTCTTAAAATACCATTTAATTTTGAACTCGGTAGTGGTTGGATGAAAACAGAAGATTTACAGGGAGTTTATAAGAAATTTGAATATTTCCAAAGTGAAATTCCATTCTATCCAAATATAATTTCTGCAATCGGAACCTTGCAGACTACTAAAAATAAAACTCGAGCTAAAGAGGTTATGATTTCATTTATGATAGTTTGTGAAGGTATGCCTTTAAGAAAAGGAGAACTAATAATTAAAAATGACTTTCCTAATAAACCAGAATATATTGAAAAAATTTATCAACAAGGAGAAAGAGAAAATAATCCTTACTGGATTATAGATGAATATCAATAATTGAATTTTTATCCAACTTTAGTTACCCCGTTCTCCTTCTTGAACTTGACAACATTTTCCACAAATCCTTCAATCTTCTGCTCGTGGCTGACAATAATTAATTGTTTAATGTTTAATTGCTGAAGAACGTCCCGCATTTTGTCTAATTGCTGTTCGCTGAATCCGTCGGTCGGTTCGTCGAGAATTACTAAATCGTGCGTTTTTATTTTGCTCATCAGAGAATTAATTACTTGATTTAATGCAAGACGATAAGCGAGAGCAATTGCTGTTCTTTCTCCGCCCGAAAGATGTGCGTAATCAATTTCATAATCGCTCTGTTCAATTATCGGAGTGAAATCGTCGCTGAGGCGGACATTGAAGACATCAGATACTAAAGTGTAAAACCATTCTGCAAAAAGTTTCGAAAATTCTGCTTTTAGTTTCATCATTACATTTTTTTCGATGAAAGAAATCAGTGCAGTAAATTGTTTAGACAGCCAGTTTTCAAGTTCAGTAATATAAGCCAATTGCATCTTTATTTTCTCGGCATTTTCTATTTCCTTTTTTAATTCCTGTATTTGCCTCGAGAAAACTTCTATTTCTTTTTTCAATTCTGCAACCCGAATATCAGCCAATCTTTCCTGTCTTAAAGCATCATCAAGTTCTTTCTGTTTTAATTCAAACAGATTTACAAATTTGGAAAGATTAACTACTGAATCCGCGAGAAGAGTAATATGCTGGTTAAGAAGTTCAATATCTTTATCCAGAGAAATATTCGTTTTTTCAAAGTTCTGAATCTGAATTTCTTTTTCCTTGACATCCTGAAGTTTCATTCTTAATATCTTCAAATCAGTTAATTTTCGTTCATTTGTGAAAATCAGTGAATCAATATTTCTCAGTTTCTCGCTGACTTCTTTCTTCTCGGTCTCCAGACTCTGTAATTGATTATTTCCTTCGGCATTGTCGGAATGAATCTTGTTAAGGACATTTGCTTTGTAAACAGCGTCGACATTTTGCAAACAAGTCGGGCAAATCTCAAGATGAGAAATCTGTTTTTCGAGTTTTTTATTCTCTTCGGATTTCAACAGGAAAGAATTTATTTTGGAATTAATTTCAAGATTAATCTGACTTAATTTTTCTTTTTCCATTTTAGAAATAGAAATCTCCTGCTCAATTCGTTTTATATCAGACTCATCAAACTTAATGTTCTGAAGTTCAGTAATCTGTTTCGTAATCAGTTCTATTGTTTTTTTATTTGAGGAAATTGCTTCATTCTTATTCAAAATCATAATTTTAGTTTTTTCAACTTCCTGAGAAAATTTATTTCTCTCTTCAATCTTTTTGGAAATCTCTTCTTTCTCTTCTTTAATTCTTTTTCTTTGCTCAACCTTTAATAATAATTCACCCTCGCTTAAGGAAAGAGTATTTTGTTTTTCTTCGATTTCAACTTCCTTACCAGCAAGATTAAATTTTTTCTGGTCAAGATTTGAAGTCATTCCTTCTTTCATTCTTTTTTCTTCCCGAAGTTTCGTGGTTAATATTGAAACATTCTCCAAAATTTTTTTGTATTTGTCAATTCCAAAAACGTGCCTCAGAGTATTGATTCTTGTTTCCGAATCTTCAAGAATTATCTGTTTCATTTCTTCCTGCGGAGTATAAACAGTAAATTTGTAAAGGATATTTTGTTTTTTTGCAAATTCCGACGGATAACTTAGAATCTCCAGAATTTTACTTTTTAATTCTGTCACAGAAAGTTCTTTTTTTTCATTATCTATCGTGATATAGCAATCCTCCTGAGAAATTGTTTTTCCTCTTTTCAGAGTTCGTTCAATTATTATTTCCTTGCCGTCGACTTCAAAAGAAATTTTTACACGTGCATCTTTTTTTCCATTTCTCATCAGTGCAGAACCACGCTGACC
>DAHXOU010000033.1 GCA_027364705.1 Nanobdellota archaeon | reverse complement strand
GGAACAGACTTATCAGGACAGACAGTCCAGAATATTACAAATGGGACCAGTGGATTTTTTTGAAGATGCTTGAGAAAGGAATTGCTTACAGAAAAAAATCTGCAGTAAATTGGTGCTCAAAATGTCAAAGTGTTTTAGCAAATGAGCAAGTTATCGGCGGGAAATGTTGGAGACATGAAGATTGTGATATTGAAATAAAACATTTGGAACAATGGTATTTCAGAATCACAGATTACGCTGAAGAGTTATTAAAAGGATTGGACAAAGTTGATTGGCCCGAAAGAGCTAAGACTATGCAGAGAAACTGGATTGGAAAATCCCACGGAACAGAAATTCAATTTGAAATTGCGGGGGAGAAATGGCCGATTTTCACGACGAGACCAGATACAATTTTTGGAGTTACCTTTATGGTAATTTCTGCACAGCATCCTCGATTAATGGAACTTGTTACAAAAGAACAGAAAAAAGATGTTGAGAAATTTTTGAAGAAACTTAAATCCACTTCTGAAAAAGAATTAGCTGACTTGGAAAAAGAAGGGGTTTTCACAGGGAGTTATGCAATTAATCCTATGACAAAAGAAAAAGTTCCTGTCTGGGCAGGTAATTTTGTCGTCGCTGATTACGGAAGTGGAATGGTAATGGCTGTACCTGCGCATGACCAAAGAGATTTTGAGTTTGCTGAGAAATATGAAATTCCTATAAAAATTGTTATACAACCCGAAGAACATTTAGCTCCAGAAAGAATGACTGAAGCTTATACTGGTTCGGGGAACTTAGTCAACTCGGAAAATTTTAATGATTTGCATAATGAAGAAGCAAAAGAACATATTACAATTTATCTTAAAGAAAAAAAATTAGGAAAGAAAGTTGTTAATTACAAATTGAGAGACTGGCTTATTTCAAGACAAAGATATTGGGGAACTCCGATACCTGTTGTTTATTGTGACAAGTGTGGAATTGTTCCTGTGCCTGAAAAAGATTTGCCGGTTGAATTACCTAGAGATGTTAAGTTTGGAAAAGGAAATCCTCTCACTACAAATGATAAATGGATAAATACAAAATGTCCTAAATGCAAAGGCAAGGCGAGAAGAGAAACAGATACTATGGACACTTTTGTAAATTCTTCATGGTATTATCTTCGATATACTGACCCGCACAATTCAGAGAAAATTTTTGATGTTAAGAAAGCAAATTATTGGGCACCTATTGACCAGTACATTGGCGGACCAGAACATATTACTATGCATTTAATTTATATGAGATTCTATACAAAATTCCTAAAAGATTTGGGGTTGCTTAAATTTGATGAACCTGCTCTGAGATATTTTACTCAAGGAGTTGTCCATGCCAGCGACGGAGAAAAAATGTCCAAGTCAAAAGGAAATGTTGTTGAACCTCTGGAAACAATTCGAAAATATAGTGCTGACTCTTTGAGAATGTATCTTGTTTCATGTTCTTCTCCCGACAAAGATTTTAATTGGGATGACAAAGGACTTCAGGGGGCATTTAATTTCATCAATAAAGTTTATGCTTATTTTGAAAATTTTAAATCAGTTAAGGCAAGTCCAAAAGTTGAAAGCAAGTTAAACAAAACTATAAAGGAAGTTACAGAACTTGTTCAGGATTTCAAACATAATATTGCTGTGATAAAAATAAGAAGTTTATTTGAAAGTTTTATTGACGAAGATGTTGATAAAAAAGGCGCGGAGAGTTTCATAAAACTTTTGCATATTTATTGTCCTTTTGTAACAGAAGAACTCTGGGAAAAACTTGGAAATAAAAAATTTATTTCTTTAGAAAAATGGCCAATTGCCGACGAGAGCAAGATAGATGAAAAACTTGAAGAGCAGGAAAAAGCCGTTGAAAGTTTGATTGGTGATATAAATAATGTTTTGAAGATTGTCGGTGAAAAAAATAAAGTTTCTATTTATGTTATTCCAAAAGAAAAAGAAATTTACGCTGATGCAGCGGATTTAATCCGAAAGAAAACAAATCTTGAGGTTAAAATTTATTCTGTCAATGACAAAGACAAATATGATCCAGAAGGAAAATCAAAAAAAGCTAAATTAGGAAAACCTGCAATTTATCTGGAATAATAACTTTGCAAATAAAACTATAAAAAGTATTTTGTCTTATCTTCAGAATGGAAAGAGGTGTTTTGATTGGAGTTTCTATAACAATTTCTGCAATCATATTAGTAACTGTTTTCTTTTTATTTTCTCCGCAATATTTTTTCTGTAACGACGGAACTGCATATAATAACTGCTCAAAAATAAAACCTTTTTTTTGTGCTAACGGAACATTAGGGGAAAGAGTTTCTGTCTGTGGGTGCGGGGACTTATCAATTGTTAGCGGAGGAAAATGTTTATCCAAATATCAAATAGAACCTAAAACTATTCAATTAAATTATACTCTGAATGGAAAAAAAGGATTTATTGATTTTGTAGTTTATAAAAATCTCAGCGATTATCTTTCTATGGTTCCAAGATACATTGATGTTGTCGACGGAAAAGAAGCGACTTTGACTGATTTTAAGTTAATGAGTTTAGATGAAAAAGAACAAAGGGAATTACTTCTTCCGCTGGTTATTGCAATAGAAAATATCACAAGAAATAAAGATGATCAGGCAAGAATTGCAATCAGTATAATTCAGAATATTCCTTTTGGAAATTCTAACAAGACACTTAAATTAGGAGATACGACAATAGATTATTATCGATATCCTTATGAGGTTCTTTATGATTTTCAGGGAGTCTGTGGAGAAAAATCTGAGTTGCTTTCTTTTTTGCTGAGAGAAATTGGTTTTGCAAATGCTTTTCTTTATTATGCAAGAGAAAATCATGAAGCAATGGGAATTAAATGTCCTGTTGAAAAAAGTTTGAACAACACTGGATATTGTTTTATTGAGACTACTGGTCCTTCGATAATAACCGATTCTAAAACAGAATACACTGGTGCAATCAAGCTTCGGTCCAACCCCGAAATTATTCCTATCGAGGGAAATTTTATTTTTGGAGAAAGAAATTTTTATGAATATGATGATGCTAAAATTCTTAATAAGATAAGAGATTTAGTTAGAAAATATGGAGAAGTAAATATCTTCCAACATTTTCAGTTTCAGAAGATTAAAGAAAAATACGATTTGATAACTTACGAATATAGTTTTTAATTATTCAATAATCGCTTTTATTCTACGAATTCCTGCTGATGAACCTTCTTCTTTTGTGATTTTGAAATGTCCGATCTCACAGGTGTTCTTTACATGAGGTCCAGCGCAAATTTCTTTTGAAAAATCTTCGACGGTATAAACAGAAACTTTTTCTCCGTATTTTTTATCGAAGACGCCTATTGCTCCTTTTTTCTTCGCTTCTGCCGGAGACATTTCTTCTCTTCGGACTTCACAGGATTTCTGAATCTGCGCATTTACCAAATCCTCAACTTTTTTAATTTCTTCAGATGTAAGTTTTCTGTTGAAATTAAAATCCAGCCTTAATCTTTCGGGAGTTATGTTGCTTCCTTTTTGTATTATATTATCTTCTTCGAGAACAATTCTTAACGAAGACAAAAGCAAATGTGTTGCTGTGTGAAGTTTTGTTGTCTTCTCTGATTGGTCAGCAAGTCCTGATTTGAATTTTCCCTGCGTTGCTGTTCTTGAAAGTTCCTGATGTTTTTTTAATTCCAATTCAAATTCTTTTTCATTAAATTTTATTTTTTCTCTTTTGCATTCCTCTGTAATCATTTCACGAGGGAAACCATAACTTTGGTACAGCAAAAATGCTTCTTTGCCTGAAATTATTTTATTTGAGGCGAATTTCTTAAACTGCGCAATTCCTTTTTCTAAAGTTAATTGGAATTTTTCTTCTTCATTTTCGATTTCCTGTAATATTGTTTTTTTATTTTTTAGTTCTGGATAATCATTGTAGATTTCAAATACTGTTTCGGCAACTTTGCTTGTAAAATCTTTCATTTCTAATTCATTTCCGTATTTCACTGCTCTTCGTATTAATCTTCTTACGATGTAACCTTGTTCTGTGTTACTTGGAACAATTCCGTCGGAGATTATGAAAACAGCAGCTTTTATGTGGTCTGCAATTATTCTCATTGTTTTTTTATTTCCTTCATATTTTTTTCCCGAAATTTTTTCTATCTTTTTTATTATTGGAAGAAAACAATCTGTCAGATAATTATCGTCTAATCCATTGAGAATTGCAATTGTTCTTTCAACACCCATTCCCGTATCTACATTTTTTTGATTTAAAGGTACATATTTTCCTTCTGAATTTTTGTTGTACTGCATGAATACATCATTCCATATCTCCACTCCATTGACAAACATTTCTGTGTCTGGTCCACATGGTCCTGTTTTTCCTGCAGGTCCCCAAAAATTATCTTCTCTTCCCAAAAATTTTATATTTTTTATCCCGAGAGATTTCCAAACTTCTGCAGCCTCTTCATCTTTTGGAATTTCTTTTTCTCCTGCAAAACAAGTTACAGATAATTTTTCTTTAGGTATCATTAATATTTTTGTTAGAAATTCAAAACTGTAATTTATCGCTTCAATTTTAAAATAATCGCCAAGACTCCAATTTCCCAGCATCTCGAAAAAGGTATGGTGTGTCGCGTCGCCAACTTCATCAATATCTCCTGTTCGAATGCATTTCTGCACGTCGCAAATTCTTTTCCCCATAGGATGTTTCTGACCAAGAAGATATGGAACAAGTGGATGCATTCCTGCTGTTGTGAACAAAACCGTAGGGTCGTTTTCAGGAATCAAACTTGCGCTGGGAATTTCCTTATGTTTTTTTGATTTGAAAAAATCAATATATTTTTTTATTAATTCTTTTCTTGTTATCATATAGAAATAATAATGAATCCGATTTTAAAATTATTTGTTTTGAATTAGAGTCTTTCTATTTCTCTTAATCTGTTTTGGATATCCATTAATTCTGATTCAAGGTGAATATCCTGCTTTTTTTGCGGCGGTAATTGAATTTGTGGGATTTTTTTATCTACCTTATGAACCGATTCTTTTTTTACTCGTGGTTCTTTTTTCTTGAATTTTTCAGGGATTTCAAAAAAAGGAAAATATGATTTTGTTTCCCTAACTTTAGAATTTAATTCTTTTATCGTCTTGTAAATACTTGCTCTTATACGAAGTTCTTCTTTCTTGAGAGAATTATATCTTCTCATTATTTTTATAAGATTTAGTAATGATGCTTCTGAGGAAAGAACTTCTCTTTTTGCTCCGAGTGATTCATAATAACCTACTTTAAGATAAACCGGATTTTCGCCTTCCATTTACATCTTTGAAAAAATATTGCTATCTATTTTTTCTATTTTAGTTTTTATCTGCCTTATTTCTTTTTCCCAAGATTCTAATTCTTTGTCTTCTTCTTCTTTTATTTTCTTTATTCCAACAAACATTTTTTCTAATTCTGAAACTTTCTTTTTTATTTCTTCGAAACTTTTGGAACTCTCTTCAAATTTATCTATTCGAATAAAAATTGGTTCAGCTTCTTTCACGACTTCAAATTTTGGAAACTCTCTTTCTGTTCTTTCCATTGTAAGAGGCCTTTGCATCATTTGAACTTCTTCATCTTCAAAATCATCTGCTTCTGCCCCTACCCCTTTCTTCCCAGTTATAGCTTCTTTGATTGTATCCTGTGAAAATTTGTTTCCCATATCATCATTTGGAAAACTTGGTAATTGAGGAATTCCATTTTTATTTCCTGATTGGCTTTCTGGAAAACTTGGAAGTTCCGATGGTTGCATCTCTGAATTTTCTCCTGTTTCTGGAAGTTCCGGTAATTCAGGAAGTTCCGGTAATTTTGGAAGTTCAGAACTGTTAGAATTTTTTTCCTTTTCCTCTTTTTTTTTGAATAATCCCATCTTTTACAATATCACCTATTATATTATACATTATAGAGATTTAAAAATCTTTAGACCGAAAGGTATTTATTTGACTTTTTTTTCATAATCTGATGCTAAAAAAACTTCTAAAAGAGATAATGGTTCTTATTTCAGGAAAACAGGCGGAGCCAATCGCGGATCTTCTCGACGGAAAAAAATATACTAATGAATTTTTAATTGCAAAAAAACTTGATTTGACTATAAATCAGACGAGAAATATTCTGTATAAAATTTCTGACCACGGGCTTGTTTCATTCATAAGAAAAAAAGATAAGAGAAAAGGATGGTATACTTATTTTTGGAAAATAGAAATTTCAAAATGTCTGGAATTCTTGAGAACACTTTTGGTAAAAAAAATGGACCAATTGTCTCATCATATTAAAAGCAGAGAAACAAAAGAATTTTACACCTGTGAAAAATGTAATATTGAATTTACCGAAGAGACTGCATTGCTTCATGACTTTATGTGCAATGAATGCGGAGAAATTGTCACAAGAAAAGATAATACTCCTGTCATTAAAGAATACAATCGAGAGCTTGAAAAACTGAAGAGGGAACTTGCTTTAGTCGACGAAGAATTAAAACTTGAGAAAGAAAAAATTGAGAAAGTGAAGATGAAAGAATTTAAGAAAAGCGAGAAGATAAGAGAAGAAGAAAAAGCTAAGAAAAAAATTGCTTCTGCAAAAAAGAGAGCAGAAAATAAAGAAGCCAAGAAAAAACTGGAAAAAAAAGAAACAGAAGAAAAAAGTTCTAAAACTAAAACTTCCAAGAAAAAGAAATGACTGAAAATAGGAAATCTTCACAATGAACGAGATAGGTGATTACAGAATTCAAACCAGAAAAAGATTTTTTAATTTTAATCTGACTATCTTATTGATTATCCTGAATGTTCTCATTTTTATTGCTGCTTCAATTGCTAAAATTTTTTACCCTTCTCTTTTTGATCATCTTGCACTGACTCCTGAGCTTATTCTTCAAGGAAAAAATCTTTGGACTTTGGTCACTAGCATGTTTATGCACGCAAATCTTGCTCATTTATTTTTTAATATGATTTCTTTATTCTTCGTAGGAAATTTCATAGAAAAAATAATAGGGAAAAAAAGATTTATCTGGTTTTATTTAATTTCAGGAATTTTTGCTGGAATATTCCTTTGTTTGTTATCTGGGTTTTTTGGATTTGGAATCGGAGAAAAAATTTTCGGAAGTCCTTCGTTAATGGGAGTCGGAGCATCTGGGGCAATTTTTGGCCTTCTTGGACTTTTAGCTGTTTTAATTCCAAAGAAAAAAATATTTTTAATTATCGGTCCTTTGATTGCAATAGTGTTTCAGTCGGCAGCAGAAGTTTTATTTGCAGGAAACTCCATTCTTTCTGCTCTTGATTTCCTTGTCAATATTTACATTCTCGTTTCCATATTTACAATATTTTCATTCAATTCAAAATTCAGAGCCATATCAATTCCTGTAGAATTACCTTTTTGGCTTCTGCCTATTGTCGCAATAGTTCCGCTTATTATCATCGGAATTTTTGTAGAATTGCCTATAGGAAACATGGCTCACCTCGGCGGATTAATTGTTGGATTATGCTACGGATTTTATCTTAGAAAAAAATATAAGAATAAAACGAAATATATTAGTAAGATTTTTAATTAAAATGAAAAAGAGAAAACAGAAAAAAAGATTTGATATTCGTGAAGAGTATAAAAAATGCTGGAAGTACCTCGGGGAATCCAAACTTTTCATATTCGCTATGACTTTCTTTTTTATCTTTTTTACTATTATCGGATTTTTTATTGAAACACCAAAACCTATTTATGACCAACTTGTAGAATTGATAAAACAAATTCTTAAAGAAACGCAAGGAATGTCTCAGATGGAACTTATTAGTTATATTCTTTTTAATAATATAAAAAGCACTTTCTTTGTTCTATTCGGGGGAATTATTCTTGGAATTTTTCCTGTGTTTAATGCTTTAGCGAACGGATATCTTCTTGGATTTGTTTCTTCTGCAAGTGTTAGTGCTGACGGGATTTTAAGTCTGTGGAAACTTATGCCTCATGGGGTTTTTGAACTGCCCGCCGTGTTTATTTCTCTTGGTTTAGGGCTGCGTTTGGGGACATTTATCTTCCAGAAAAATAAACTAGATTCATTTAGGAATTATTTAATTAATTCATTAAGGGTCTTTTTGTTAGTTGTAATTCCTCTTCTTATAATTGCAGGAATTATCGAAGGTAATTTGATTTATTTTCTAAGATAGTTTCTTCTTATAGAATTAAATTTCTAATATTTTATTACTTAATTGTTAGATTAATCTTTCAAGTCGCTTATTCCAAGCATTATGAAGATAAATCCTACAAGAATTACGAGCCACATTAATCCGCCTTTGAAGAATGCCAAAGCTGCGTCACCGAAGCTCCAGAAGTTCATCCACCAGGTGAAAATAGCTCCATTCAAGAAAGCCAATCCAAGTAAAATTTCCATCCATTTATTCATGTCTTCCTATGATGGTTTTCCTTTAAAAATATTTTTATTCAGGAAAGCATATGTTTTTAAAATATTTTTTTAGTCTATTATCATGAAAAAATCTATAGATAAAGAACAAATTGCGAAAGGAAACATACTTAGAGAAAGTTTTGAACCTGCGGGGAAATCGATAAAGGGTTATGATTTTAATAAAGGAATTAACTATCCTAAGATAATTGAAAGTTTTTCAACTATGGGATATCAGGCTTCAAATTTTCACAAAGCTAAAGAAATAGTTCAGAAAATGATTGATGAGAAAGCTACGATATTTTTGGGATATACTTCAAGTATGGTAAGTTCTGGATTGCGGGATATTTTTAGATATTTAGCGGAACGTAAGAAAGTTAATTTCATGGTCACGACAGGCGGAGGAATTGAAGAAGATATTATGAAATGTCTGGGGGATTTTATTTTAGGTGACTTTAGAGCTTCAGGAAAAGAATTAAGAGAAAAAGCAATTAATCGAATCGGAAATATTTTTGTTCCAAATTCAAGGTATATAAAATTCGAGGAATTTGTAATGCCTGTTCTGAAAGAAATTTATGAAGAGCACAAAAAAAGTGGAAAGCCAATTTTGCCTTCGGAATTAGTCTGGAAACTTGGAGAAAAAATTAATGATAAAAATAGTATTTATTATTGGGCTTGGAAAAATCAGATAAAAGTTTTTTGCCCGACGATAATGGACGGAAGTTTGGGCGACATGATTTATTTTTTCAAATATCAAAAGGGAAATGAAGATTTTGTCATCGATGTTGCAGAAGATACAAAAAATTTGAACGACTCAACAATTGGATTGGAAAAATCAGGAGTTATAATTCTTGGAAGCGGAGTTGTGAAACACAGTCTTTTGAATGCGCATCTATATCGTGATGGTGTAGATTATGCAGTTTACATAAACAACGCACAGGAATTCGACGGTAGCGACGCTGGAGCAACTCCCGATGAAGCAGTTTCGTGGGGAAAAATAAGAACAGATGCGAAGTCAGAAAAAGTTTTTGGCGACGCGACAATTTTATTTCCTTTGCTGGTTGCTGAGACTTTTGCTAAGGAGAGAGATTAAATAGTTTTATTTCTTTTTCTAAAAATGTTAACTAAAAAACAAATTACAGAAATTCGTGAACATCTTGAAAAAGCGCAGAATCCAATTTTTCTTTTTGATAATGATAATGACGGGCTTTGTTCTTTTTTGTTACTTCGAAGATTCATTGGAAAAGGGAAAGGTGTTGCAATAAAATCATTCCCCGATATGAATGCCGAATATGCAAAAAAAGTTGAAGAGTTAAACTCTGATTATGTTTTTATCCTCGATAAACCAGTCGTTTCTTCTTCATTTTTTGAAGAAGTTAAAAAATTAAACGTCCCTATAGTTTGGATAGACCATCATGATGTTCAAGTTGAAATTCCTGACTTTGTAAAATATTACAATCCTACTCTGAAAAATAAAAGCAAAAATCAACCTGTTACTTATTTATGTTATCAAATTGCCAACAGAAAATCTGATTTGTGGCTTGCTGTTATCGGGTGCATTTCCGACAGATACTTCCCTGATTTTTACAAAGATTTTGAAAAACTTTATCCTGATTTATCTATCAAGACTAAAGAACCTTTTGATGTTTTTTACAAATCACAAATTGGAAACGTTGCTAAAATGTTTAATTTTGCAATTAAAGATACGACGACAAATGTTGTTAAGATGATTAAATTTTTAATTAGCGTCAAAAACCCTTATGAAGTTATTGAAGAAAACAGCAAGAATCGGGAAATGCATTCAAGGTTTGAACAAATTCAGAAAAAA
This sequence comes from Nanobdellota archaeon, assembly GCA_027364705.1. Lineage (GTDB taxonomy): Archaea > Nanobdellota > Nanobdellia > Pacearchaeales > GW2011-AR1 > RBG-13-33-26. The sequence goes on along the minus strand of DAHXOU010000033.1, from coordinate 10,384 downwards.
TATCATAAACTAATTGAGAAAGCGAAAGCTCTTGCTGACGATAATAAACTTTTATTTTTTCAATACGGTGGAGATATGAGTATCAGTGCAGATTTGTCGAATGAACTTACTTATCTTTATCCCGATAAAATTATTGTTGTTGTAAGAGTTGTCGGAGTTAAGGCAAGTATTTCTATGAGGGGGAATAAAATTAAAAAAATATTTTTGGAATCTATATTCGGATTAGAAGATGCAAGAGGTGGCGGGCACGAAAATGCTATTGGTGGGCAAGTGAGAGTTGATGATTTGGAAAAGTTCAGAGAAAATTTAGAAAAAAGAATATAGAAATCTATTTAAATTCTAAGCACTTATATTTTCTATGCAATTTGCTAAAATGTATAGAACAAGTAATGTCTGTTCGATTATTTTAGCTTTGGCTTTAGTCCTTTAAATCATCAAGAATTCTTCTTGGTTCTTGAACAGATTTGGGGCTTAGAGAATTCTAAATAAATACATGACCGATACATACGAAAATAAAACTGAATATGAAGAAATAACTGCTAAGTATCTTGCAGAGAATTTTATTCATCAGAAAAATAATTATTCTATTGGAATAACTGATCTCGAGAAAGAAAAACATGAAAAAGAATTAGAAAGAATTGCGATGGAAATATTAATAGAGGAGATGGAAAGTTGGTGACGAAAAATATAAAAAGGAGATTATGTTTTTAAGAATATGAAGAGAGGACTGAATAATATGTCTTGGAATTATAGATTTACTTTAGTCTGTACTTCAATTAAATTCCCCTCAATTTAATTCAGTGAGCTTCTTTGTCCTGAATTGAGTTGAGTATTACTTAATTAGGGAAAGGGGTTCTGAATGAGATTAAACAAAGAAAAAAGTAGATAATGAAAAAAGAAAATAAAGAAAAAGAGAACTTAGAAAGAGAGTTAAGTCAGTTAGTAGAGTTCACTCTCCGATTAGAGAATGAGCTCGATTTGATAGAAATTTGAATTGTATTACTTCCATAATTTATAAAAACCTCTTTCCATTATCTCTTCTCAATGAAGAAAGGGGTTGGAAAAAGTAAATTAGGTTTATCTACTGTAATTGTTACTTTAATCCTTATTTTAATTTCTTTAATTGCTGTTGGTATTGTCTGGGTTGTTGTAAATAATTTAATCCAAGGGAGTTCAGAAAATATTGGATTAGACAAATTAACTTTTAGTGCAGAAATAAGTCAGGTTCATCTTGATAATTCTTCAAACAATGTAAGTTTTACCATCACAAGAAAAGTTGGTGCTGGTAATATTGTTGGAATGAAATTTGTCTTCGAGAATTCTACAGGAAATGAAATTTCAACTGAAATGTTTACTCTCGCAGAATTATCGTCAAGAAAATTTTTAATTCATCTTAACATGGATGTTTCGGTTCTGAAAAAAATTTCTATTGTTCCTTTGTTTAAAGCTTCTAAGGGAGAATATACTATCGGAAATACTGTTGCAACTTATAATTTTAAAGGAACAGAATCAAAGGTTTATATCTGTGGAAATGGAATTTCGGAGCCAGGAGAATTCTGCGATTTGAATAATCTCGACGGAGCAACTTGTCAAAGTTTAGGTTTCACTTCTGGAAATTTAGGTTGTTTATCCAATTGCGCTTACAATACTTCTCAATGTGTTTCTACACCTTCAGTTCCTTCTGCAAATGTAACTCCAATTTTATGGTACAAGTTCGACGGTAATATTTTAGACAGCTCTGGGGTCTCTCCTGCATTAGACGGAACGTGGGTTAATGGGACTGGAAATTTTGTAGCGGGAGTTAATGGACAAGCATTGAATTTGGCTGGTGTTCATGCAGTTCAAAGAACAACAAATACAAGATTAGGAAATCTTCCTGCTTTAACAATTTCTGTTTCTGCTAAAAGAAATGTTGCATCACAGGGCGGAGATTTAATTTACAAACATTCTCAATATTACATAAATTCTGGAGACAATTTAGTTACTGGAAGAATTTATATTGGTGGATCTTCCGTAGAAGTTTCAGGAACAGTAAATATAAATGACCTTAACTGGCATTCGTATGTTCTTACTTATGACGGGCAATATTTGAAAATCTTCGTCGATGGAGTTCAAATTGGTTCAACAAGTGCGACAGGAATAGTTGATGATTCTATCTGGCAGGACTTTTTGGTTGGACATTGTCCTTTAGCTTGGGCATCTTGTTCTATATTTAATGGACAACTGGATGAATTGAAAATTTATAATGAATCTATCACGCCCCCCGAATGTTCTCCTGGAGCAACAAAATCCTGTGATAAACAATTAGGTGTTTGTTCTGGAAGTATACAGACGTGTAATTCCGCTCAACACTGGCCCGGTTGTACAACTTCAACTTACTCGTCTCACAATTCTCGTTATTTAGATATTGAAGGACCAATCGGAAATCCAAGTTGCAGCGACGGATATGATAACGACTGTGACGGAAATATTGATGGAACTGATTCTGGATGTATGAACCTTTATACAATTAATGCAAGAACAGGAGAAGAAGTTTTATTTGATGGTGCTGCAATCTTGAAATTTTATAGTGTATCTAGTGGAGTTGTTTGGAGCAATTTGTATGATTGGAATTTTGGTGATGGAATATCTAATACCGTCGGAGATTTGACAAATACAGGAGCAATAGGAATGGTTCACTATTATACTTCGCCAGGAGTTAAAGATGTAACTTTGAATGTTCATCAAGGAGTTTATGGAGCTGAGTGGACAGGATATGGTTCTTCTCTTGGTGAATATCACATAACTGTGAATGTTCAGGGAAATTATTCAACTGCATTTGAACTATGGCATGCTCCTTATCATTCGAGAATAAGTCAATGGATTTATGCAAGACTTGGAAATAATATTTCTGTTGATTATGATAATAGTGTTACATTGGATATTGGTTCTCATCCTGCTTATAGAATGACTGCTGTTTTAACAAGAGATAGTGGGGGATATTCTGAAACATTATTTAATGCTGACAGAAGTCTAAATATTGAAGAGAAATTCTTTTTGAACAAATCTAAACTTCCTGTTGGGAATTATACCTTATCTGTTAAAATTTTGAATTCTCTTGGCGGAAGCGTAGTGGAACAAATAGATGAACATTTTGAAAAACCTTATGCTGGAATTCCTGCTGTTGGTATTGATGAAAATAATGCAGTGAGAGTAAATGGACAATTATTTTTTCCCGTTACTCCGTGGATGTTATCTAATGAACAAATGGCTGAATGGAGTCAATATGTTAATACTCTTTATGTTGAAGGTTATTACGAGGAACATACTATCGCTACATGGATTGATTATCTAAATAATGCTGCTGCGAATAATTTGTATGCAATTGGTCCTGAAAGATGGCAAGGAAAGGCTCAGACTAATTTTGAAAGAAATTCTAACTTGAGTCAAATTGAAGCTTATGTCAAACAGGCAAAAGATAGACCTGCTCTTTTTGGATGGATGTGGAAAGATGAACCTAATCTTGGTGGAAGAATTAGTGGGTCAATTCCTGAAGTGGTTGCAAGCTGGACATATTTATCTCACAAATATGATTCTCAGCATCCAGCAGTTTCTCAAATGTATGGATATAATTATCTTCCTGTGTATGGAGATGTCGGTGACGAGTTTGATTATCTTTACAATGCAAACAGATTTGGAAAGAAAAGTTTTGTTTCTGACGTGATTGGTTTTGATGTTTATCCTTTGGAATATCAATATCATTATAGTCTTTCTGATCCTGCTCACGGAGTTATGGAACTTTACTTGAATGGAATAGACAATTTAATTACACGTAATTATAGATTACTTCCTTCAATGTCTTTCCTTGAACCTGGTGATGAGTTTGAAGAGGATACGAGTAATCCTGCAGGATGTACTCCTTATAATCATGTTACTAATACTACTGGAACATGTTACGCTCGAGATACAAATCGAATTTGGACACCGGCACCAACTCCTGCTCAAGTGAAAGCACAGGCGTGGATGAATATAGTTCATGGAATAAAAGGAATAAATTGGTTCCCCTTCTTTGAAGATATTCCTACTGAAAATTATGTAGCGATGGCTGAGTTTTTACAGCATATTAATCAATTGAAAAATATTGTTCTTGGTCCAGATACAACAAGAACATTAAGTGATAATTCAAATGTTAGAGGAAACAGAGTTGATACGATGATTAAAGAAAACAGTTCTGACATTTATATCTTTGCTGTTAGAATTACTGAACCCGACACAGAGTGGGATGAAGTTGCTGAACCCGTTTCTGTTTCTACTACTTTTACCGTCGGTGGAAGTATGGGAACAACTGTAAATGTTTATAATGAAAGCAGAACTTTAACAATTTCTGGCGGACAATTTACAGATACTTTCGGTAGAGATGCCGTTCACATTTATAGAATTAGGAAAAGTTAATTTTGAAATAAAAATTATATTGTTTTATTAATATGTTTTTCCTACGTAAACAAAATAATTTGCTGGCTTGTTACAGATTATACATTTCTTATTTTTGATAGAAGTATTTTCTGGATCGATAAATAAAGTTTTTGCTCCGCCTGTTTCTTCTTTGAGAACTTCTTCGCATTTTTCTGACGAGCACATTGGAACAATTGCAACTTTTTTATTTTTTATCAAACTTATTAATTCTTTTTTATTTTCGGTTTTTTTGATATTTGATTTAAGAAGTTTCTCTGCATTTTTGTAAAGTTCTTTTTGAATTTGTTCTAATATTTTTGGAATTTCTTTTTTTAACTCATTTACTTTTATTGCTATTTTTTTAGAATCATTTCTTTTTACAACTGTTACCTGACTATTTTCCAAATCTTTTGGACCGATTTCAATTCTTAATGGAATTCCTTTCAATTCCCATTCGCTGAATTTCCAGCCCGGAGAATAATCTTCTCTGTCATCTAAAATTGGAGAAAACTCTTCAAAATCTTTTTTTATTTTTTCTGCGATATTCATAACCTTGTCTTTTGTTTTATCGAATAAAATTGGAACAATAACAATTTTATTTTCTGCGAGTTTTGGGGGAATAATTAATCCTTTATCATCGCTGTGAACCACAAACATTGTTCCAAGCATTCTTGTTGAAATTGCATACGTATTCTGCCAAGCATATTCTTCTTTCCCTTTTTTATCTAAAAATTTTATATCATATGCTTTTGCAAAATTCTGACCATCGTGATGGAAACATGGGCCTTCAATTACTCTTCCGCTTGGAATTATATAATGTATTTTTTCTGAAAAGACTGCTCCTGCGAATTTTTCTTTTTCTGTTTTTCTTCCATAAATTCCAGGAAGAGCCATGATTTCTCCGACGACTTTTTCATAAATTTTTCTAATCTGTTTTCCTTCTTCCAGTGCTTCTTTTTCTGTTGCAAAAACACTGTGACCTTCATTCCATAAAAATTCTCTTGTCCTGAAAAATGGAACTGGATTTTTGAATTCCCATCTTACCGCATTATTCCATTGATTATATCTTAATGGTAAGTCTCTCCAACTTCGAATCCATTTAGAATATGATTCATACATTATTGCTTCTGACGTAGGGCGAATTGCAAGTCTTTCATTTAGTTTTGTATTTCCTACTTGAGTAACCCATGCTACTTCTGGAACAAATCCTTCAACATGCTCTTTTTCTTTTTCAAAAGCCTTTTCAGGAATAAACAATGGAAAATAACAATTCTTAATTCCTGCTTTTTTAAATTCTTTATTGCATTCAGCGACGATCTTTTCCCAGATTTCATAAGAACCTGGTTTTAAAATAATGCATCCAGACACAGAACTATAATCTGCTAATCCTGATTTTAATATTAATTGCTGATACCATTCACTAAAGTCCTCATCTTTCTTTACGGTAATTCCTTCCTGAGATTCTTTTTTCATAATTATCTAAAATTATTTTTGTTTAAATATTTATATCAAATTTTTTTTGTAAGCCATTTGTCCAATGTCATTGACAAAATCTTTTATATAATTTGATTCGAGAGCAAAACCTAAACTTTCTCCTCCGCCGACTTTGAAGTTATTTATTCCAACAACTTTACCCTGATTGTTTATCAACGGGCCTCCAGAATTTCCTGGATTTAGTGCAGCATCAGTTTGTATGTACGCATTCAATCCATTTTCACCCTGTCTGTGAATTGCAGAAACAATTCCTTCTGAAACTGAAAACTGTAATCCCAACGGATTTCCTATTGCAATAACTTTTTCACCAATTTTTACTTCGTCGGAATTTGCTAATTCTAGAGGAGCATAAGATGTTTCATCTATTTTTAATAAAATTAAATCCATATCTTCATCTCCGCCGATTCTGTAAACGTCGTAAGCTTTTCCGTCGTAAGTTATAATACTTGCTGCTGTTGCTCCTTCCATTACGTGAGCATTTGTAATTATGTATCCATTATTTGCAATAAAAAATCCTGAAGCCTGAGAAATATCTGTTCTTATTGTTACAACTGATTTTATTGATTTGTCGATTATTGCCGAGAAATCAGCACTTACTGAAGTTTTTAATTGTGTGAGGTCTTTATTTAATGAACCGACTTGTGAATTTACTGATTTAAGATTTTCAGATAGAGTGTTAAATTTTGATTGGGTATCTGCCTGAAGAGAATCAATTTTATTCCTGAGATTATCATAATCCATATTTGCTTTTTCGTAAACCCAGTAGAGGAATACACTATTTGCAATTACTACTAAAATTAACAGAGAAGTTATCCCGCTAAGTATTATCTTATGATGCTTCTTCATCTTCATTTTATTTAAAACAAAATAACATATAAAAACCTAACTTTATTTATTTTTCCGACTAATTTGGGTTTGTGGTGCAACGGATAGCACAACCGGCTTCGGACCGGTTAATCGGGGTTCGAATCCTCGCAGACCCATGATATGTAAAAACTTTTTTATGACTATCATTCCTCTATATTTTAGATAGTTAAACATAATCTTTAAATACAAACTTTTCGTCTATTTTTTGTAATTAATCTTATTAGTTACCCCGCATAAATTTTTGTAAAAAGAGATGGTTCACAAGAAATATATTAAAAGAGATGGAAAGATTTTTGGCCCTTACCTTTATGAGAATTATCGCGAGAATGGAGTAACTAAAACAAGATATCTTGGTCTTGCTTCTGATGAGAAAAAATTGCGGGTTAACAAAAATTTTTTCGTCGTTGCAGGAGTTCTTTTTTTGGCTCTTTCTTTTGTTTTTTTATTCTCTTTCTATAACAGCGGGATAACTGGAAAAGTTACGTCTGAAATAATTCCAACATACTCTGTTGGAGAAATAATTCAGGGAACTTTTAGTATGGAATTAAAAGACAGCGATTTAATTCCTGCAGACAGTATTCTAAAAATAAAACTTGGCAATCAAGAACATGAAATAACTCTTAACTCTTTATCTAACCTAAATTTTGGTTCTGAAACTACTGAAGAAAATTCTACAATTAATAGAACTGAAAATTTTGTTAGTGGGTTAATCAACATAAATCTTGCGGATTTAAACATCAGTGCTGAAAACGGAAATCTTGAATTTAGTCTAATTTCTGAAAATAATGAATTGATGAAAGAAGTTCAGGAAATTAATGTTAAAGAAATTATTTCTGAAAATAATGAAACTGAAAATGTTTCTCAAGAAATTGTTGAAACAAACCAAACTTTACAAAATGTGACCGAAGAAGTTAATCAATCCCAATCAAATGTTTCTGAAGAAATTATTCCAACTGAAAATATAACTTCTGAAACTGAAGAGCAACAAGAAGAAATAGTTTCTCAAGAAAATGTTTCAACTAATGAAGTGGAAATTACTGAAATAGAAAATATTACTAAACAAATTAATGAGACTATCACTGAAGTTAATGAAACTATAATTGAAAATGAAACTTCTGAAATTATAACTACACAATTTAAAGCAGTAATTGGAAAACCTGTAAAATGGATTAAGACAATGAATGCTTCTGAAAATGCAGTTATGGAAATTCCAAAAGATGCTGAAAATATTTCAATTAAAACTGGTGATGAAGTTCAGGAAGCTTTGAAAGAAGCAGAATCTGAAAAAATTTATTCTGGGATTTCAATGACTGGTGCTGTGATAGGAAGTAATTCTAATTTCATAGAAAATATTTTAGACTGGTTTAGAAGACTTACAATTACTGGAAAAGTTGTTTCAGGAGAAAATGTAAGAATAACTGAAAATGAAACTTCAAAGATTGTTGACTTAGAAAATGTTGCGGAATTAAATGAAAAAGTTGCAGTTGAATATTACACCGAAGCTCCGCAAGCAAAAGAAGAAAAAATTTCAAACGGTAAAAAAATAATTATTTCTGCTGATGATGAATTAGGTTATAAAGATATTTTAGCTTACAATAATTTATCAACGGAAGTTTCTGCAGATAACATTAAAGTTTATCATATTGTTAACGGTTCAAGACAAGAAATTTCTACAGAGAAATATGACTTAAATGATAATGGTCTGATTGATTATATTGAATGGATAGTTCCTCATCTATCTGAACAAACTTATGAATTGATTATTGAAATTTCTGGTGCTGAACATTTAGATACAAACAGAACTTTTATTTCAGATATTTATAATTCTGTAAAAACAAAAGATAATATCTGGAGTGAGACAATAAATAATGGTGAATACCTCCGAATAAAATTCCAAAAGAAATTAACTAGTAACCGAGACATAACAATTTATGCAAGAGGAAATGCAACAATTGAAGTTTATGAAAAAGGTAGCAGTGAATTAATTGCAACTTTCCCTTTTGTTAGTGGAGAAAATTATTACAAAATTTATTTAACTAACTTAGAAAATCCGCAAGATATTTTTGATTTGAAAGTTTTAGGAAATGCTGAATTTGATTATATTGTTGACCCATTATCTTCAATTGATTTTGTATCTCCAACCCCTTTTCCCGGACAGACTTTGTCTAGACAAACTGGTGCGCATGCTTACATTAATGTTTCTATAAATGATACTACAAATAATGTTTCTGCATTTATTGATTGGAACAGGAGTTTAATAGGGTGGTACAATTTTGAATCTGTTTTAACAAATGGGACAGTTTATGATAATTCAACTTGGGGAAATAATGGACTCTTATCTAATCATGCAACGAATACAACTGTTAATGGAACAAGAGGACAAGCTTTACAGTTTGATGGAATTAATGATTACCTACAGATTGGAAACGGAACTAAATTTTCTGATTTATGTAACAACGGATGTACAATTACTGCATGGGTTAAACCTAACGCTCTCGGAAATAGTATGGCAATTGTTTCTAGGTCGAATACTATTGCTGGTCCATTAACAAATAGATTTTTTGATATGATTCATTCTTCTAGCGACAGAATTAGTTCTACTATTAATCCCAATGGAGAAAGTGATGCTTACACTTGTGCAGCTACTACTCAATTTGGACCATTCTTCACTACAGATTCTTGGCATTTTGTTGTTTTTCAATATAATATAACTAATATAACCACTATTCTGGATAATGATTATGCTAATATGGGTGTTGGTGCATGTTCTAGTCTAAATCAAACTGCATGGGCTAATTCTTCTTTTAACACTTATATCGGTGCAGGAGGTGCTGGTGATTTAATACTCTACAATGGTACTATCGACGAGGTTTTAATGTTTAACAGAGTACTTTCTACAGAAGAAATTAATGCAAGTTATAATGCAGGAATTTACAAATTATATCATAATTTTACAAATTTAAATGACGGGAATTATACTTATCGAGCATATGCAATTGATGCTGCGGGAAATATAAATTCTACTGAAGAAAGAAGTGTTGTTGTTTACACTGTCGCTCCGATAATAAATTTTACATATCCCACTCCTGTTAATTATTTTCAAGGTGTCAGCGATTTTTTAATTAATGTAAGTCTCGCTGATGTTTATTTGAAGAATATAACTTATAATTGGAATGGAACAAATTATAATTTTGATCTTTCGAATTCAGTACTTAATTATAGAAGTTATTCACAGGATTTTGAAGGTGTTACATTTCCTCCAACTGGATGGACAACAGGGGGAAATGCTAATTGGTATCGTAATACTACTGAACCTCTTTTTGGAACAGCTTCTGCAGCAAGCGGAGATATTGGAGATAGTCAAACTACTTGGATGAATTTTACACAAGATTTTTCTCGTCCAGGAAATGTTTCATTTTTTTGGAATGTTTCAAGTGAGGCAGGTTTTGATTTTGTATGTTTTTGCGTCGATAAAGCTTGCGGTGATACTGGATGTAGTTGTTCGACTGCTGTGGGAACTGCAGATGCCAGATTATCTTCTTCAAGTGATGGGGTGTGGACTGCACAAAATGTTAGTTATTATGTAAATACC
>DAHXOU010000030.1 GCA_027364705.1 Nanobdellota archaeon | reverse complement strand
CATTAGCATGGGGAATCCACAGAATTCGCAAATTTTATCTGTCTTTTTTATAATTCCGTTTGGAGGAAGAGAATATGTTTTTTTACATTCGGGGTAAGCATTACATGCGATGAAACTTCTTCTTGTTTTTCTTGAATACATAATTGAAAGCATTCCTTTTTTACAAACCGGACAGACATTTAGTTTATTTGCTTCTTTTTCCTGTTCCCATTGTTTTGATTCTGCTGTTACTAACTCTCCTCCGATTTCTTTTTTATTTTTTTCAAAATCATTTGATATTGCGATAATTGTTTCTTTTGCCTCGTTTACTATTTTTTCTTCTTTCTGTGTGAAATCTTTTTTTGATTCTAGGATTGAATCCATTTCTTTTTCAAATTTTCTTGTAAGATTTTCATCAATAATTACTGGAGAATATTTTTCAAGAGTGTTTATCAGCGAAATTCCAAGCGGAGTTGCTTCGATGCTTTTTTCTTTTACATAACCTCTGTCATAAAGTGTTTCTAAAATTGCAGCTCTTGTTGCCTTTGTTCCAAGATTTCTTTTTTCAAGTTCTGAAACTATCGAGGCGGGTGAATATCTTTTTGGTGGCTGGGTTTCTTTTTCTTCTGTTCTTGAATCAATTATATTTACTTCTCCTTCCATATCCGGAAGTTCTGTTTCTTTAATTTTGTAAGGATAAATTTCAAGCCAGGATTTTTTTCTAACCTCGCTCCCCTTTGTATTAAATTTCAAATTATCTACTTCTGCAGTTATTGTTTTATTATCGACAATTGCGTCTTCACAGAACAAAGATAAAAATCTCTTGACTATCAGATTGTAAATCTTTTCCTCTTCGTCGCTTAATGTTCCTCTTTCTCCTGTAGGATAAATCGATGGATGTGCTGGGTCTGATTTTTTTCCTTCAACGGGTTTATCTCTTTTGATTAATTTTTCTGCTTTGAATTGTTTTGCTAATTTTTCTAAAATATCTTTATAACCAATTGAATCGGGAAGTTTTTGGGATGATGTTCTTGGGTAGGAAATTAATCCTGCAAGATAAAGTGATTGAGCAATTTGCAGAGTTCTCGTCGGAGTTAATCCATAAAGACGGTAAGCTTCCATTTGAAGAGAAGTTAAATTGAACGGAGGATTTGGAGGCAAGGATTCTTCTTTTTTCGCTGTTGAAGCAATTGCTGTTTTCCCAACAATATTCTCAAACTTGGAAAGTTCTTTTTTTTCAAAAATATCTTTTATGTATTTCAGTTCAACTTTATTTTTATTATCTGTAACGTTTATAAAAACCTGCCAGTATTTTTGTGAAATAAATTCTTGAATTTTTCTTTCTTTCTGAACAATTAAATTTAATGCTGGTCCTTGGACTCGGCCTATAGACATAATTTTGAATCTACCTGTTTCTTTTATTGCAGCCATTAAAGCTCTTGATAAATTAATTCCGTAAAACCAGTCGAGATAATGTCTTGTCTCTCCTGCAATCGCCTGCCCCCAGTTTAAGTTTGGCGATTTATTTTCATATGCAACATTTAATTCATTTTTTGTTAGTGTTGAGAATTTCATTCTGTTCGCATCTTTCTGATTGCAGATAAATCTCACAACGTTCATTCCAATTACTTCTCCTTCAATATCGTAGTCTGTTGCAACTGTTATGCTTCCTGCATTTTTTGCAAGACTCAATAACGTGTCATAATATTTTTTTGTGAAATCTGCTTTTTTTACTACATAATTCGGAACCCACTTTATATCAAAGACGGGATAGCCCGAACCTTTCTGCATTTGTGTTAATGTGAATAAATGTCCGACGGCACATGCAACAATAATTTGTTTTCCATCTTTCTTTAGTTCATAATAAGGAATTCCATGAAGATTTTCTTTTCCTGATTTTCCAAGAGCATCTGCAATTTTCATTGCTGCCTGCGGTTTTTCTGTTATAATCAATTCATACCCATTTTTTTTCAAACTGATTTTTGGCGGTTCATAATTTATTTCTTTTTTAGAATATTTTGACTTGCCTTTTGAAGATTTTTTTGCAACTTTCTTTTTTACGTACTTTTTTTTGGAAACTTTTTTTCTAGGTGAACTTATTTTTACATTTGCTAATTCAACTTCAAGTGGCCGTTTATACGGTTTTTCAATTGCATGCAGAACATCTCGCTCATCAACGGGAAAATAGTTCTCTGCAAGTTTTTGTTCTTTTGACTTTTCAGGTTTCTTGCGCATGTTATACTTGAAATTGTCTTATTTTTATAGTTTTTGAAATAGTTCCTTCTATACAGTAATCCTTATAAATTTACAAAATATTTAATTTCATGCAAAAAAAACTTACGCGAATTCTGGACGATGAAAGAAGAGAGAAATTTTTTACTATTTTAAGAGCTCAAAATTTTAGCATTGAGAGAATGAAAAACATGCAACCAACGACTTATGAAATTTATCCTCTGCCTTTAGTGAGAATGGAAAGACATTATGTACCTTGCGCATATCTTAAAGGAAATACACTTGAATTTACTTATCTTAATCTTCAGGAATTTAAGGATAGAAAAAGTCATGAAGTAGTTGCTGATATTTTTAACAATAGAATTTAATCATGAAAAAAATTGTTCTTACTGGCGGACCTTGTTCTGGTAAAACTACGACGATTGAAGAATTGGGCAAAAAAGGATTTTCTGTTCTTGAAGAAACTGCAAAGAATATTGTTGCGGAGCGACGACATATTCCTGTAACGCCTGAAGAATCTTTAATCAGACAGGATTTAATTTTTAAAAAACAACTTCTAAAAGAAATTGATGCTGAAGAAAATAATGACAAATTTTTATTTTTGGACAGAAGTTTAATCGACGGACTTGGTTATTCTATTCTTTATTCAGGGGAAGAATCCATTTACAAATATTTGCATATTGCGGAAAATATGGATTATCATAAAATATTTTTTCTTGAACTTCTGCCGTTTACCTACGGAGGATATCGTTCTGAAAATGAAGATGAAGAAGAGTCAAAGAAAATTCAACTTTCAATTTGGAATTTGTATAAACGGTTTAGACACAACCCGATTTATGTTCCAAAAATGTCTATTGAAAGACGAGTAGATTTTATTTTAGACAGAATATAAATCATTATAAAGCTATTTTTTATTTTTTAACGATGGCAAAATATAGAACTTCGCAAGATAAAGCAATTAATAATAATCGAGTTAAGAAGATAGATCATTTTAATTTTATGATAAGGAATATAGAAAAACAAGTTGAATATAAGAAAAGAACTTGCGAGGCTATTCTGTTGCAATTTGACAGACCATTAATCTACGATTTATCTATTCCTTCGCCCGAAAATATTTATTCTCTTTTATTTGTTGCTGGAGAAATAACCAACGGAAAAAAAGTAACTCTTTCCGAATTTTGGGAGATTATGGACGAAGAGGATTTGTGTGGGAATTTTCTTACGGAGAATCATTTTTCTAAATTGTCCAAAAAAGTTTCCAAAGGAATTATTCATCTATGGGATGCAGAAGATGGTTTTTCCCTTAGAGAATATTTAAAACAAAAAAATATTTTTGCTAATGAATGGGTGGATAATTACGGAAGTTTATATCGATTTAGAGACGGAGAGAGGGAAAAAGCAGAACTAAGAGTTAAGGGATATTTTACTGAAAAAGAATCATCTGACTTTGATAAAATTGGAGAAATAATTAATTTGTATACTAAACAATTTTTTCTTGATGTTTGAATAAATCATATTTCAAAGATTTTCTCTTTTCTTGCGACATTAATTACTTTTGTTTTTCCAATCTTTTCTTCCATTCCTCCAGCTTCGTGAATGTGGCTGAAGATTGCAAAGTCCGGCTGATATTTTTCTATTGCATTTCTTATACTTTTGCTTCCTTCAAATCCAGAAAATTCTGATTTGCTTCCTGCTGGGTGCATATGTGTTACAAGAATTTGTTTGTCTGTTTTTTTAATTTGGCTATGGGCTTTTCCTATAACTTTTTTGAATGTTTTTTCAGTCATCGGGTCGACGCCAAAATCAGCACCACCTGCGCCGAAAATTCCAACATCATTCACGACGAGACTGTAACCATGAATATTTTTTGTATCTGGATACATTTCAGAAAGAAAATCTGCTGTTGCAATTCCTTCGTGATTTCCGTGAATCAGCAAAACTTTTTTCTTTGCTTTTATGAATGGGCCGACGATATTTTTTGTTGACTGTTCTGCAAAAGTTAAATCTCCTGTTAAAATTACTAAATCAACATTTTCTTTCACTGCTTTTTCTGCGAGGCGTTTCACTAAACCTGTATCTCCGTGAATATCACCTACTGCAAGAATCTTTGTCATATTTTCTAATGGAAATAATTATTAATAAATCTAATTAAAATAATTTCACTTAGCTTTTTTCTCTCTATTTAAATATATATCCTATATACCTATACTACAAAAAGTTTAAAAGGAAACTACCATCTGAATATATACAATGAAAGATAACTTTGATATCTTTTTCAGGAGAAAGCCTGCTCTAATGCTGGTTTCTTTGAAGAAGAATACAAGAATGAGGTATGGTAGTATTCTGGCGAAAGAAGTGGATTGCACTTACAGCCACGCAGTGAAGATTCTGCAAACCTTAGAAGAACTTAAGTTGGTTGCTTTTGAAAAAAAGGGGCGAATAAAGGTGATACAACTAACAAAGAAAGGGAAAGAAGTTGCCGACGCTATAGAAAATATACAGCGACTTATCAAATAGATTTACTATGCCCCAATATTGAAAGAGAATGAAACTGAAAGGGATTAATTTTTATTTTTATTTATTTGAAAAACTTTAAATATTCTTTTGGTTATGTATAGAAATAAAAGTGGTACTACAATACAAACTCAAAACAGAATCCCGATGGAAAAAATATCCTGGGAAAAGTAAATTAAAACTTTCTGTTTCTAAGTATGATTTTCGTTTACTCAATGAAGCAAAAACTAAAATCTTAGTTGATAAGACTAGCTATGCTAAAGTTATGAAACGATTCAGACAAATAGAATTTTTTAAACACAGATAATTATTTTCTTCTCTTTCTTCTAACTACTCTTTTCTTTGTAGTCTTTTTTGCTGTTCTTCTTTTTCTCTTCGGAGCAACTTTTTTCTTAGCTGTCTTTTTCTTTGTTGCTTTCTGCGTTTTTATTTTTTCTTGTCTTCTCCACTTAGCAGCAGCAGCTTTAGATTTTGTTGCAAGTCTTGTTCCAACTGCTTTTCCAATCTCAGTTGCCTTGACAAGCTTTCTCTTCTTAAATAAAGCAATAACTGATCCGCCGACTTGAGCAACAATTACGTCTGCTTTTTTCTTTGGAACTTTTGCTGAACGCAAAGCGCTAGCAATTGCTTTTTTTATTTTAGAAGGGCTGAACTTTTGTCTGCTTCCGCCTCTTTTTATGACCGTTGTCATATACTATAAAATTTTTTTAACTATTTAAATCTTATGAAAAGTTATGTTGTGATATATACTTTTGAAAAATGTTTAATCTCCGTCGATGATTTTACTTTTTCCAATTCCACTTCAATTTTCCTTTGCACTTTTTTTCAAAAATTTTTAAGAAAACAAATCCTAAAATTAAAATTTCTAAAACAAAAAATAGAGAACTCTGGAAAGTTACATTTTCTGGAGCGAAGAAATTATTTATGTAAGCAAAAAATATTCCTATGAAAATTAAAAATAATGTTGCTATCCAACCTTCGACGGAAATCGGGACATAACCATATCCGTAATTTTTTGGCTTGAACCAGTATTTATTCATAGAGATTAAAATTAATCTTATTTTAAATTTGTTTTGATAGGTAACCTTTTTAATCCCTCTTTCTAATAATTAATCATGGCTTTGGCTCCGTAGCTCACCGGGTTTCTTTAGAAAAGAAACTACGATGGTAGAAATGTTAAAATACATTTATTCGCTACGTAACACGGAATGGCTCCGTAGCTCAGCCTGGTTAGAGCACCAGACTCTTAATCTGGGTGTCG
>DAHXOU010000027.1 GCA_027364705.1 Nanobdellota archaeon | reverse complement strand
GAATAAAACAACCATTAATCCTGAGAATTTAGATAAGATTGGGTCTTTTGAAAAAAGGAAATGCGCGAGTAGCAACGATAGCGACGCGTACAAAAGTCCGATGAAAAACATTTTCCATGGTCCTTTCTCAGCTCTTTTTGGATTAATTAATGATTCTAACACAGGGTATAAAGAAAAAGAGATTTTTTAAACTTTGATATTCTTTTTCCTAAATGGATAAAAAGAGGTTTGATAATATAGTCGAAGACATAAAAAAGATTAAGATTCAGGGAGCAAGAAATGTCGCACGTGCAGCACTTTTTGCTTACACACTCATTCCAACAAAGGCTTCAGTTCAAAAATTAAAGTCTCTTCGTCCAACAGAACCAATGCTGGAAAAAGTTTTGGACCTTGCCGATAAAACCCCTTACAAAGATATTCTTGAGCATTTTGATTCTGCACAAAATAAAATTAATATTTCTGTTTTTAAATTAATAAATAATAAAGATACAATTTTCACTCATTGTCATTCTACAAATGTTTCTAATGCTTTGATTTATGCAAAGAAAAAAGGAAAAAGATTTCAAGTTTTCAATACAGAAACCCGTCCTTTATTTCAGGGAAGAAAAACTGCCGAAGAATTAAGAAAAGCAGGAATAAAAGTTACAATGTTCGTCGATTCTGCTATTGCGCTTGCAATTGAAAAAGAAAACAGCAAAGACAAAATTTTCGTCAATAAAGTTTTCATCGGAGCTGACGCGCTTTTGCCGAATGGAATAATAAACAAAATCGGTAGCGGATTAATTGCAGAACTTGCTCATAGTCATAAAATTCCTCTTTATATAATTGCAGATTCTTGGAAATTTTCAAAAAAGAAAGTCCCGATTGAGCAAAGAAATTTGAACGAAGTTTGGAACCGCGCTCCGAAAAATATCAAAATACAAAATCCAGCGTTTGAATTTGTAAAGAAAAAATATATTTCTGGAATTGTAACTGAATTTGGTTTAATGGATTATGATAAATTCGTTAAGAAAATGAAATAAGAAAGTTTATAATCAGTTAATCCTCTTGGGATTTATGAATAAAAATCTTTTGAAGAAAATTGTTATCGATGAAGATTTAAAATCCAGCGGAGTTAATTTCACTGCAGCATATCTTGCGGGAAAATTTTTAACTATGGTTTCTTCTGCAGTTTTTAATTTCCCCTTGAATAAATATAACTCTCTCGATCATTTTGCTGTAGGAATTGGCGTTGGAACTTTTACTTATAGAAAAGCAGGAAAGGGAATCAAGGGAGTTGTTGCAGGGTTAACTGCTGCAACTTTATTCAATGCTGCTTGGGAAGGATTTGAAAATGGATTTGATCCTTATCATAATCCAGAATCTGCAATAGATAGAATTTCAGACATTGCAGTAGTTTATTCTGGAACTGCTTTAAGTTTTGCAGCAGAAAAATTCAAAGATTATGTTTCTAATAGCGATAACTATCCAACAAAAAAAGAGAAGTGGTTACTATAATTAATCTTTCTCGCACTCACATTCATCGTCGTGATTGTGTCCGCAATTACATTCTCCGTCTTCTTTGCATCCGCAATGTGAATGTTCTTGCTGATTCATCATTCCAGTTATTTCATTTCCCAACTGTTCAAGATTATTTTCTAATTCTTCTTTAACTTGGCTAAGTTTCTTAACCTGTTCTTCAATAAGTTGTTTTGTTTCTGGAATGCTTTTCTTAACAAGATTTCCATTTCCAATATCAACATTAAGTTCTTCAGAAATTAATTTTGCCTTTACAAAAATTCCTTTTCCCATTGGTGCATAAATTTCTTTATCTTTTGCTCCGACAAGTTCATCAAGTCCCATGCTAAGAGTTTTTATCTCGACAATTCCTCTTCCGATTGCTTCTATCTGTTGCTGAAGCTCCCTTATTTGTCTTTCATACATACTAAACTTGAATAAAAGTTCCTGTTGGTTTTCTTCTTCATTGGTCATAAAAATAGAATTATTATTTGGCTTTTAAAAGTTTTGATTATCTTTTTATCAGCCATGAGCAGAAATTTAAAGGGAAGGTTAAGCGAAGGAAACCGATTAGGTGTCCGCCGCTAAACTACTTTCATAAATTTTCTAAGAATACTTGTGAATACCATTGCAAAGATAAAATAGAACCAGAACCAATTAAGGAACCCAAGGAATTTTGGATCTCCCATTGCAGTGAAAATGTCAAAGAACCATCGGTAAAATAATATGAACGGAATTCCTGTAAATAATACTCCTCTGCTTGTGAGTTTGAATGTCTTTGGTATAAATTCAAATTGTTTCTTAGAAAGTTCAGCAAGTTTTTCAGGATGGTCTTTGTATTTTTTCATTTCTTCCTGAAGAATTTTCTGCTCCTGTCTTAATTCTTTAAGTGCCTTTTGATCTGTTGTATATTTCTGTATTATTGTAGTTATTAATGTAATTACCAAAACAATGATTAACATTCCTCCTGTTAAGTTCCAGGTAAGTAATGCTCCTGCCGTAGGATCAAGTACTCCATGAATAGTATCTTTAAGATAAGGAATTTTATCCCAGAATGTTGCAATAATTAAAGAGACAATCATCACAAGAGCTATGTAAAGAAAACTTCCTTCCTTCTTTTTTCCAGAGATTGCAGTTTTAGCTTCTTTATTCTCGATAATTTCCTCTATTTTATTATTTTCATCCATTTTATTTTAAAATTAAAATTCTTTTTAAATCTACGTCTTCATCATGAATTTCCTGAATGTAGGATTCATATCTGTTTGGTGCTGTTGCACAATGCTTTGATAGAATTGGAAGAAGATCATTATTACTAAAAGAATTGCTGTTCCTGAAATTAATGCTCCCATCAGGTTTGTTACCGACGCTAAAAGTCCGATTGCAATTCCACCCATTACTGTAAGAGGCATAATATATCTTTCAAGAATACTTTCTAAAACTCTTTCATCTTGTCTGAAACCTGCTATCTGCAATCCTGATGCTGCAATTTTGTGTGCCTGTGTTTTTGCGTCCATTCCCGAAGTCTTTA
Organism: Nanobdellota archaeon; assembly: GCA_027364705.1. Lineage (GTDB taxonomy): Archaea > Nanobdellota > Nanobdellia > Pacearchaeales > GW2011-AR1 > RBG-13-33-26. The sequence goes on along the minus strand of DAHXOU010000027.1, from coordinate 9,397 downwards.
CCCAGAACATTGCAAACAGCGTCGATAGGAATACATAGAATAAAATATGTGTAAGTCCCTGAAGTAAATATTTTGGAAGGAAACCCCCTCTGATTGTTAATTCTAAAAGATTACTTGAACCCATCCAGAATGCAAGTCCAGAAATTGGTTGTCCTTCGGTGAAATGTCCAAGCCATCCAAGATGAGATGCGATACTTGCAAGTCCTGTGCATGTTCCACCTTCGATTAAACACGGAGCTGCAGCAGTTTCTACAATTCCCCCAAATACCTGGAAACTTACAAGCAATGCAGCAGTTAAAATAACAGGAATGTTTGATGAATAGAAAAACGCAAGAGGCCACTTTACAGAATATCCCCTTAATTTTCCATATGATAAAGGAACTTCAACTTTAAGTGACTGAGCCCAGACAACAAGTAAGAAAATAATTATTGTTACTATAATTGCACCGAGAGCAGAAATTAATTCTAGAGGATATTTGTTTATTATAGATTGTATTAACACAAAGACTTTTCCAGGACACGATGTTTGTGCAAAGTCTAAAAGACAATTCTTTCCCTGTGCATTTACAAATTGGAACGCACTTGTTATTAACTGCCATGACGCTCCTGCACCGATGAATAAACTTACTCCTGAACCAAATCCCCATTTGCTCATTAAATCATCCATATAGAATATTGCAAGACCACCAAGGATTAACTGGAATATCAGCAACGGAGCAAGTCCTGGTGCTGCCTGAAGTCCTTGCATTAAAACATAAATCATTGCTTCGAAAACTATGAAAAAGAATGTGACAATTCTTTGTAATCCTTGGAAAAACTTTCTTCCTTCTGGATTTGTTGTATCAATATTAAGGATACCACTTCCAGTCAATAATTGCAAAATTACCGACGCCATAACAATCGGACCAATACCTAAAGAAATTATACTTCCGAAATCAGTTCCCAAAATTATAGCCAGATATTTGAATCTCTCGAGGGCATTATTTGAAAGTCCGAATAAAGGAACATTTGCAAGAATAAAAAATGAAGCAAGAACTATCAGTGTCCATTTTAATTTTACATTAAAACTAAGCTTCTTTTCTTCTGGGCTTTTTACTTCCGGAATAAATTGAAATATCTTCCTGAAATCCATTTTAATTTAAACAAAAAATCCTTTTTAAAGATTGTTAGAGCTTGGATTAAAGCCTTCTTATTCTCGGGCTTTGTGAAAAATATCAAGAATTATTATTGACTAATATATTTTCTCAAAAGGTCTTTTATATTTTGAGAAAGGTACAGAATCTTCCCATAGACTACAAAAATTATTATGGCTTGGGATTTCTTTGAATGGATTCTTTTTTATCATTTTATTATTTTCTTTTTCTCTCGCATTTATTGCTTCTTCAACTCCTTTATCCAAGATTAATTCAATTAAAGTATGATTTATTTTTTTTAATTCAGTTCTTTTTAACTCAGTCCACTTTTCTTTATCCTCGTTTCTATTGTTATAAATTTCACTTATGTTTTTATTACAATTTTCAATTATTCCTCTTTGAACAAAACGGTTTCCTATAGAAGATAAAGTTCCTTTTGTAGCAGAAAAATAATTTTTTGCTAATTCTTCATTTGAGTAGTTATTTGACATAAAAATAATTTAGAAACAACATTTATAAACTTTTCTGGAGTTACTTCTTTTAAGTTACGATAATTATTCTTCTACTGGTTCACTAAGAATTATTTGTCCGCCTGCTTTTTCTATTTTTTCAATTGCGGATTTTGATGCTTCTTTAGCTGTGATAAATAATTTGCTTTTCACATTGCCATTTCCTAGTATCTTGTAATTTTCTAAATTGATTACCCATTTCTCTCCTTCCTTTTTACCATAAGTTTCAAGATTCTTTTCTATTGTATCAATATTTATTCTTTGTCTTGTATCTCTTGCTGTTCTTCTGCTTGTTACTCCCTGCTTTCCGAAATAGTCATTTCCGTATAATTTTAAAACAAGAGTTTTTTTCTGGTCTGCTCTCTTTCCACTTCCGGACATTCCTTTTCCTCCCTTATGTCCTGAATGCTTATGCTTTTTTCTTTCTCCGTATCCATGAGTTCCTCTACCATGACCATGCATTCTTGATGATTTTCTTCGTTTGTGTGTTTTAATTGTCATTTACAACATCCTCAATATCAAATCATTTATTTTCTCTTTATTGTTTCCTAAAACTCCTTTTCCGACGCCAAATCCTTTTTTACTTTCAATTCCTCCTCGTGGCGGATGAAGTCTGAAATGTACTTTTGACTTTGAATATTTTCCTCTTGCTTCGATTAATTTTTTCAATGTTTCGCTGTTTATTTCTCCATATGCTACGAAACTTTTAATTTTCTCAATCATTCCTAATTCTTCTGCTTTTGGTTTGTCAATTAGGATACATGAATATTTCTTTTTCAAGTTTAGTCTGTTCAAAGTTTCAACCATGTCTTTTCTGATTTTAACTTGTCCTGCGATTCTTATTATTGCTATCATTGTAAGGCCTCCATTAATCTATCTAAATTTTTTCTACTGTGCATCATGTCTTCTCTTGTGAAAATACTTCTCGTATTTGTTAAACCTTTTAATAATCCATTTATCTGTACTTCATATAAATTCGGCGTGAAGAATAAAAACATTGTGTTCTTATTTTCTTTAACATGATAAATTATCTCTTTCCAATGAAATTCGTTATATAACGGCAAAGGATTAATTAAAACTCCCTCAGCATTTTTTTCAATTTTTGAAAGTTCGTCAACACTAATTATCTGTTTATTTTTATCTTCTACAAGATATTTTATCAAACCTTTCATTTCGCTTGGAGTATTCAAATCATAAGTATAAATTTTATTCATTTATTTTTCCTCCATTAGTTTTCTGTAAAGCATCAATAGCTGCTTTTGCAAGATTTGCTGTTGTTCTTACATAACCGAATGTTTTGGTATAAACATCTTTTATTCCTGCAAGTTTTAATATTTTCTTTAATTCATTTGCAGCAACTAATCCTGTTCCTTGAGGTGCCGGAATTAATACTACCCTTACACTTCCGCTTTTTCCTTCAACCTTAAATGGAATACTGTGTGGTTCAGAACAAGCACAGTCAAAACTTGAACAACTTCTTCCTACTTTGATAACATTAAGTTTAGCCATTCTTATTGCTTTGTCTCTTGCAGGTAAAGTTTCTTTAGCTCTTCCTGTTCCGATTCCAACGTGTCCGTTTTCATCTCCAATAACGGCAAGTGTTGAGAATGTAGCAACATTTCCTTCTTTAGTTTTTCTCTGAGTTTGTTTCCAAGCTCTTCTCTTTCCTCCTCCGAATTTTCCTTTTGATTGTCCTATGAAAAGTAAATCTGATTTTACATTAATCAGAGAATCTACAATATGTTCTTCAAGAATTTTTTGTCCGCTTGACAAAATCTCGTCGATATTTTTTATTTTTTTAGTCTTTACTTCTCTTCCAAGTTTTGTTTTAGGAACCCAAGATAAAATTGCCTGTTCTTTCTCTCTGTCAGCTTCTTTCTCTCTGTCAGTTCTTTCATCTTTTACAATTAGTTCTTTGACTATTTCTTTTTCAAGCAATTCTTCACTGATATCTTCAGCAGTTCTTTCTGTTTTCTTTATTTTTTCTGTTGCCATTATTTTTTCTTTGCAGATTTTTCTGAAGGAACTTTTGATTCTCCCTTCTCAATCTTTGATTTAATTTCTTTGAATGTCTTTGAAAAATCTTCTTTCAAATTTGCTCCCATGATTCTTTCTTCTTCAGGGAAATGTTTTTCTTCGCAATTTATTTCCATTCCAGCGTCGATTAATCCTTTAATGAAAGCGAATCCTTTATTCTTGCTTAGCATTCTCATCATTCCGAAATCAACAATTGGGTTTTCTAATTTTTTCTTTGCGATTTCTTTTCCCATAACGAATCCAGTAAGATAAGATGCAGGTACTGATTTTAAACTTCCATCAAATTTATCAGGCCATCCATATTTTTTCAGAATTTTTGAAGTAAATCCAATTTTAACTTTATCCTGTGCTTCATGACTATCGACGTATTCTGCAAGTATGTATTTGTTTGTTCTTCTGAAAACTATTCTAGGACATTCGCTTTTAAGAAGTTTGATTCTTTTCAGGTAATCTGTTTTACCTTCTCTTCGTCTTCGTTTTTGTACTTTCATTTTATTTTCTTATTCCTCCAATATAATCTTTAAGATGAGATTTACTCTTGAAAAATCTGTTTCTGATTTTTTTTCTGATATCTTCTTTTTCCTGATCAGTTAATTTGCTTCTAATCTCATTAAGATATCTTCTTAACTTTCTTGTTATAGCAACATATTCTTTTTTCCTTTTATTAACCTTTTTCCTTACATTTCCTGTTGTTTTTTTTCTTGTATTTCCAACTTGTTTTTTTCTTCCTTTTATTGGTTTGATTCTTATTGCTCCGTCTTTATGTAAGTCACGAATATCTTGTTTTGTAATTGCTTCTTTAATTTCTTCAAGTCTTGGCTTTACAAATTCTATTCTGCTTTCTCCGACGTTGAATGTTCTTGCTGCTAATGATTTTTTCTTTCCGAGGTTCATTTCTTTTCCTCCTTAGTTTCTTTTGATTCTGACTTTTTCTCTTCTTTAGTTTCTTTTTTCTCGTGTTGTGTTTCTTTTTTAGTTAAAGATTTCTTTAACTCTTTTTGCTTTTTTGCCTTTTCAATTTTTTTCATCATCTTCTTAACATTGACGTTGTGAATGTGAACTTTCTTTGATTTAGCTTTATTCACTAATTCTAATTTCTTCTTTGCTCCCATTTTTCCGACGATAATTGTTGCTCCTTCTTTTACATTTTCAAGTTCTCTCATACTGTTTACTAAAATCATTTTTTTATTGTCTATTTTTCCTCTCTCTTCAACATCCTGTTTATATCCGATATTAACTGTTGCAGGATATCCTTTTCTCTTCAGTCCCATCTTGTTATGTCTTCCCTTCGGACTTCTCCATACTTGTTTTTTCTTTTTATTTCTTCCAAGTTTTGAATATTTGTCTGAGTTTCTTCGTAAAAATTTTGGCATTATATTTCTTCTCCGCATTTACTTGTTATGAAAATTCCATCCTGGAAAACTCTTCGATCTCTCTTTCTGATTTTTGTAGCATTTTCAAAATTTGCTGCTGCCTGTCCTGCAATTTCAATATCTGAAGATGTAACTGTTATTACGTCTCTGTCTACTTTCACATCTGCTCCAGAAGGTATTTTTACTTTTCTCGGAATTTTTTCTCCTAAAAAGTTTTTTATCATCGCTTCATTTCCTTTTACTTCGATTGTTATCGGGAAGTGACTGAAACAAACTTTAAGTTTATATTCGAATTTTTCTCCAAGTCCTTTTATCATGTTCTTTATATGTGCAGCGATTGTGTTCATTCTTCTTTTCTCTTTCTTATTTTCTTTTTTACTTTTGATTACTACTTCATTTCCTTTTTTCTCGAGAGTTAAATTTGACAAATCAAAGTTTCTTTCATTTGTTCCCTCGGAATTTTTGACAATAACATTTCCTCTGTCTATTTCTACATTTATTCCTTCGGGAATCTGAATCATTTGCGACATTTCTTTAGTCATTTTAACAATCCTCCGCATCTTTTAACTAAATTATTTTCTTGTATCTGAACTTCTATTGGGACTTTTTGGTTTCTCTTTACACTCTTATATTTTTGATAAGTTTCTTTTACATCTTCTTTTGTCATCGGTAAAGTAGGATTTATTTCCCAACTTCTTACTGCAACATCAAATTCGTTTAATAATGGTAAATAGTTCATTTTAGTAAAAATATGCAATTAAGCATCCTCCTATTCCTTCTTCGAGCGCCTCTTCATGAGTCATCAAACCTTTACTTGTAGAGACAATCATTGTTCCCATTCCTCTTGCAGGTAAATATCTTCTTTGATATTTCTCAATTTCATTTTTCTGAACAGTAAATCTTGGCTTTATTGATCTGCAATCGGAAATATTTCCGAGAGTGATATCAACACTTTTCTCCTTAGGATCAATTTTGTATTTCTTTATCGCATTTTTCTGCTTCATTATTTTCAGAATTTCAATTAAAAGGTTAGAAATCTTTTTTACTTCGATACTTTCTTTTCTAGATTTCTTTGCATTCCGTATCATGTTAAGTGCATCTGCAACTACATCCTGACTCATTGTTTTTCTGCCTCCTGTAATAATTTATCTAATCTTGAAAATTCAACTCTTGCTCTTTCATCATTGCTGTCTACATAAACCAAAAGATGATAACCAGGATCATTTACAGTTAATTGGTTTCCTTCAACACTTTCTATATATGAATCTCTTAAAACGACTCTTTCTACACCAGTGTTGTTGAGAATGTAATGTCCAAATATGTTGGCGCTTTCTTTTTCATTTCTTTCTAAATAGATATAATTCTCTTTACCAATGGTGTATTCTTTTCCAATTTTTAATTCTAAATTTTTTGTTTCCATTTTATGAATATTTTTTGAATCCGATATCTGTCGCGATTTCTCTGAAACAGTGTCGGCATAAATTTAATCCGTATGATTTTATGTGTGCTCCGAATCTTCCGCATCTTTCACATTTCTTCGTCGCAATTCCTATTTTTCTGTCCTTAGGTTTATTGTGCCTGATGAATTTTTCCATCTTTGCAGGTTTGTTCTTTAATTGTTTCAATATTTTTTTCCAATCACTTGCTGTCATTATGAAAATTCTCCTGAATTTTTATTTGTGCTGAAATTTCCTATTTCTGTCATTTTATTTGAACTCCGTCTCGAAATTTTCTTTCATGAATTTAATTATCTCTTCCTTTGAAATTCTTTGTCTTGAAGGTATTTTTCCTTTCTTTGTTTTTCTTAAGCTTACTCTTCTTCCTGCCCTCTTAAATACTACGGTTACATCAAGTCCTCTAACTCCGATATCTCTCTGATATTCCATTCCAGGAATTTCAATATATTCTTTTATTCCGAATGAAAAATTATTTTCGCTCATTTGTTTTTTTCTTAATTTATTATCTACAGCAGTCAATAATCTTTTCAACATTTCTGTTGCTCCTACTCTAATTGTTATGACTCCTCCAACTTCTAATTTTGGTCTGACTCCGAAAGCAGGAATTCTTTTGTTTGATTTCATTTTTGCAGGAGTTCTTCCTGTAATTATTTTCAATAATTTTACTCCCTTCTCTAATTCTTCAGCAGTTCCTCCGACGTGAAGAACAACTTTTTCTATTCTTATTTTTCTTGTTGGATTTTCTGTTTTATTTGTCATTTTTTATTATTCGGTTACCATTAATTGTTTAATTAAAATATTTGTTTCCTTTCCGTTAATCTTCAAAATAGCCCTTTTCTCTTCGAGGTTTAAACTTTCTATTTCGCCTTTCTCTCCGATGTGCTTTCCTGCAAAAACAATTGCCTTAGCTTTTTCTTTCAATGGAAGGCATTTTTCTATCTTTCTATCTTTAAGATTGACGATAACTGAATCATTAACATTGCATTTCATTTCTGTCAAAAAGTTTCTTCCATCACTAAGATTTAACTGAGTCTTTTTTCCTCTTAGTGTTTTCTTATTGATTACTTTTGAAATTTTTTTATCTGTTTCATTTTCTTTTATTTCATTAAGGAAGAACTTTCCTTTTTCAGATAATTCTAATCTGTAATGTTTTTTCATCGGAATTATGCTGAGTGTGTCCAAAAATAAAATTGTATTTTTCTCGTCGATAACTGGCTTTTCATTTAGTAAAATATGTCTTGAGTGAATTGTTTTCTTTGCTTCTTTTCTATCATTAACTATCTTTAACATATCTCTTAGTGCAACTAAAACTGGAACTCCGTCCTTTGTTCCGAATGTTGATTTAACTACATAAACTGAACCTTTTCTTTCAATAGGCCATTGTTTTGGAATTTGCTGTCTTTTTAGGTGTGACATTATTTCTTTTCCTCCGTCTTAGTTTCTTTCTTTCGTCCAACATTATTGCTGGACGAGGTCTGAACTTGTTCAGAGCCTGATTTTTCTTTATTTGTTTTAATTCTTTTCTTGTCATTTAAATTTAATTCTGTTATCTGCAAGTTTGATGGGCGAAGTTTTATGTTTGCTTTGCTTCCGTCCTGTTTCTTTACCTGAATTCCTTCGAGAGTTACTTTGCTGATTTTTGTAAACACGTTAGTTATTTTTCCTATTTTATTTTTGAATTTTCCTCTCATAACTTTTACAGTGTCGCCTTTTACAACAGGGATATTTCTTCTTGAATATTTTTTTCTTAATTCTTTCGACAAATTAACACTTAATAACTTTCTCTTTATGTGCAACGGAGCTTTTGCTATGTATTTTCTTTGTTTGCTCGGTCTCTTACTTGAGTTCCAATGTGTTGAAAATTCTTGTTTCATTTTTTAGTAAACACTTGAAGCAATTTTAGCCACTGATGACCATCGCTCCATGACCTCCCTTGCAACTACTCCTTTAATTTGAGTTCCTTTTGGATTTCCTTTTTCATCTTTCAAAAGTGCAACTGCATTATCTTCGAATGCAACTCTTTCACCATTTAATCTTCTGTAAGGTTTTTTCTGTCTTACAACAACAGCGTCGAAAACTTTACCTTTCATATCTGGAAGTCCTTTTCTTACACTTACTTTAACCCAGTCTGCAACTTTAGCATATTGTTGTCTTCCCTTTGTACTCTTTCCTCTCTTTACTGCTACAAGTCTGACTATTTTTGCTCCGCTATTATCTGCAGCACTCCTTTCTGCTCCAAGGTTTAATCCTCGTGTTACTCTTGCACTAATTGCCTTCATTTTAATTCTTCTCCTGATTTTATTTTTTTAATTACAACGAAATGGATTATTTTACTTAAAGGTCTGCATTCCTGAATCTTTATTAAATCTCCGACGTGGATTTCATTCTCCATACATTTTGGAAGATGAGCATGAATCTTTGTTTTTGATTTGTAATATCTTTCATATTTACTTGAGTAAATCATTCTTTCTAGTTCTATCACTATTCTTGTCGGAAGTTTTCTTGTGACTGTTCCTTCGTAAACTCTTCCTCTTGCTTTTACACTTCCGTGAATATGGCATTTATTGTCGTTGCATCCAGCTCCGACTATTTTTTTGCCTTCTTCGTTTTTCGCTTTTGTTTCTGTTTTTTTCATTTTATTTTCTTTCTCCTCTTATTCGTGTTTGTTTAATCAATCGTTTCAGGTTCGAATCCAAGTTTCACGAGGACGTCTTTTATCTTCTTCCTGTGATCTCCTTGGAGTTCTACTTCATTGCCTTTGTAAGTTCCACCGCAAGCCAGCTCATTTTTCAGGGCTTTTGCGACTTCCTTCACTTCGACTCCACTTAGTCCGCTGACAATAGTGACGTACTTTCCGAATCTTCTCTTCTCGGCAGTCACTTTGATAC
>DAHXOU010000042.1 GCA_027364705.1 Nanobdellota archaeon | reverse complement strand
CTGTAATATTACCCAGATAACAAATGTGATAAACAAAACTAAAACAACAATTATTGTAAATAAAATCCATTTCTTTAATCCACCTTCTTCTTCAAAAGGACTCCATTCTGCGAGAACCAGTTCACTTATCGCAGGAGAAATAAATATCGGAAGATTGACAAAATCAACATTTTCTGTTGTAGAGAAAACTATATTCTCTTCAACTCCTGTAAGTTCAATATATCTGTATCCTGATAATTCTTTGTCTTCATAATTTTCTTTGAATAAAAGATTTTCCATATCTCTTATTACAAGATATGTTTTTTGCACTCCGTTGTTAATTATTCTAATATCAAAAACCTTAAGCAAAGGTTCTTCATAACTTCCATATGTTGCAGAAACCTCTTTGTAAATTAATTCAACATTTGTATTCTCCATGTTCCATGCAAGTATAGATTGTTTGTATGCATTTTCTTTTCCAGGTTCATAACTGTCACCTGTTATTTCACTAAGAGCATCAAGATTAATATCTTCTTCCTGTGGATAAAATAAAAGTCCTTCTGTAGAAGCAGTCTCTGCAATTGAATGAGGAATATTTATTGTCAGCAATTTTCCTAAAATTGTTTCATAATCTGTTTCTGAACTTGCTGTTGAGATAGATATCTTTAATGCAGAAATATCTTCTTCAACTTTTTCTAAATTCAGTGCTTTATTTACGCTTTCTTGTTCAAATGAAGAAAGTGTTTCAATTTGAGCTTTGATTATTTCAAGGTTTGCTTCAGTTTCTTCCAATAATCCTGGAGCGATTTCCGACGCAGGCGCAATATTTACTTCAAAAAATGCAGAAGCACTTTTTCCTTTTTTATCTACTACCGTTACTCCAATCTGGTATTTTCCTATTGTATTATAAGTATAACTTATTTCATTAATCAGTGTATCCTGTTTTTTTCCGTCGCCAAAGTCCCACGTGTATTTCGAGATTCCTTCATCAGAATTTACTTTAACAATAAATTTTGTTGGATATTTTACTGCTGTCGTAGTGGGAGTTATAGACTTTATTACAGGTATTTTTCCAACTATAATTGTGCTTGACAAAATATTACTTCCGTCTAATTCTGCAGAAAAGGTATAGTTCCCATAAGTTCCAGGAACACTGAAATTTGCATTATCTAAATATAATTTCTGGGCGTTTGCATTTATTCTTGGAGGAACTTCCTGAATATCATAAAGATTATTTGCCTCGTCTGTTAGGAAAACTCCACTTGAATAAAAAGACATATGCGCATTTGAAATTCTTATATTCTGACCAAGATTATAATAAATTTTTATCGGAATAATACATCCATTTGAACAATTATTTCTGTAAACATTTGTAAGATAAGAATTCATATCTCTCTCAATATTTTCTGTATGGCTGTTTGCTCTCAGTAATTCTGCATTATTTAATGTTATATTTGTCGACTGAGCGAACCTTCCCTGTCTTGCAAAAATATTGAAGTCATTGTCATATCTGTATTCATAGCTTCCTGTAAATCCACATACACTATTTGTTTCAAAATTAATCTGATAATTAGCTCCGTTGTTTTTTCTTAGGCAGACAAAATAATCTCCGTCTTTTTCTATTTTGTAACTAGCAGGAGAACATGCAATTCTTTGCAGTCCGCTCCCTGTCGCAGTTGTTATACATGTTTTATAACTTCCCTCGTCGATTCTTTTGATGCTCATTGTAAATTCAGCAGCTCCGCTTCCAGTTACATAGGCTCCTATCTCGACTTTGGGAGAGACACTAAGTTCTACTCTTTCACAATATTGGTGAGCTTGGTCTGATGCAATTGTTGCTGTGTCTGTTTTTCCAACAATACCTTTATAGCATCCAGAGTTTTCTTCTCCGAAATTGTTTGACGCATTATATGATTGCCAATCTATTTGCCCGTCATTAAGAATGTCTATCAGCAAAGGTATTTCTTTTGCTTCCGGGTTATTGCTCTCGAGATTAAGGCCGAAATCAGAAATATCACTTATGCTTTTTCCATTGATTAAGAATCCGAATAAAACAGAACCGTTTCCGTTTAAGTTAAAATTTTTTTCAGTTGCTCCGTTACTTGAAGTGTAAGCAGAAGTACATGTTATAGGATTACATGTGTAAACAAAATTTGAATTCATCTTGTCCTTAACTAAATCAATTAATTTTATGCTTCCACCGAATGAACTTTTAATGCTAGAGTTCATCTGTTGATTTGTAAAACTTATATTCATCCAACCTCTTATGTCCTCTCCTGGTCCGTAAGAATTTTCTATGATGTAACTTGGTTTTCCGAGGAGAAAAGTCGCAGAGGCTAAACCGATAAATAAAATTACTAAAATAAAAAATACAAATTTCTTAGATTCAATTTTCACCATCTTTATTCTAATATAAACTAAAAACTATTTATAAATATTTGTCGAGGAGAAATTTATTTTCTTCTCTTCAATTTTCTCTTGAGAATCATTGAAACATAAATTAATGCAATTGCTAAGACCGTAGTTATAATTCCAATATAATCAAAGAAAGGAAGCTGAACTTGTGCAGGGCAAGAGACTGTAGTTCTGTCCCCAGTAATACATCTTTCACAAGCAAGTTTTCCGCCACAATCTTCTCTAGAAGTTACATCTACTCCGCCTTCTGTCCATACTCCTGTCCATGCAATTGTCTTCGAACCAACAGGTTCTTCATCACAATCTTTTTCTATTGATTGACTTATTGTACATTTTCCTAATCCTGTTGGCGGTCCTTGAACATTAGCACATTTTCCTGCTAAACAATATAATCCATCAGCCTCACTACATGTGTCTCTGTCTCCGTCGTGGCAATCAGAAGACAAACATCCGTCAATTCCAAAATCACAACTTAAATTTTTATTATTGTATGTAGCTAAACCAGAAGGACTGTCTCCAGTAGGACAGATTGCTCCAGCATTACAATAATTAATTGTTGAGGTATGATTATAACAAAGAGTACATCCGTATTTACATCCGTCAGTAGGATTTCCGCAGTCAGTTATTGTATTATATCCAAATTCACATTTATTATTTGATGTATCCCAGCTACAACCGCAAATTGTTGAAGGGTCATTACAGTCTACAACTCCGCTACTGTCTTTAGCAACATTACAAACATCGACGTCACTTTCACAATATTCCTTACTATCATAATCTTCACACGTTGTAATATCTTGTTCTGCACAATAATTATCTGAGAGTGTATGAACTGTTAATTCTGGATCCATACTTAATCTGCTAACAAGAGGATTATTTGCTAATGAAACATTATAACGATAACTACAATCTGTTCCGAATAATCCGCATTGTTGATGTTCAGCAACCCAAAGACCAATTGCATTCACTCCATTAAATGTAACATTAATTGGTTGCGAAAATATCGACGATGAATCTCCATCTTCTCTAACAACATTGAAAGAAACTTTTTGTCCATTACATTCTGGCGTTCCAGTAACTAACAAAGGAACACTTATTCCTTCTTCTGTTTCATCCACATTCCATCTTACTGAATTAAAAGAACATCCTGCAAAAGTTGGACTTTTACAACATACTTTTGTTCCTTCAGTATAATCGCTTATATTTCCTAGATGAGCATTTGTTGAAGAAGAAAGAGAAAGAACTATCATTGGATATTCTGATGGACATGGTCCTCCTAAATTACTTTCTGAACATTGTAAATCTTCATAACATATTGGAGATAAATAACCTGTTTGTGATGCAGTTTGTGCATGAGCATTTGTTGATGATGATAATTTTACTACCGTATTTGTTCCAGAGCAGGTTGTGTTCCCGCTTCCGAATGCACAACATAAAACATAAGGATATGTTCCTGTCGTCGTTAAATTTTCTCCATGAGCATTTGTCATCGAAGAAAGTCCCATTAAAATGTGATTAACACTACCATTACATTCACTTCTTAAAGAAACCCCACACGTCCCCGGTGCAGGAGCAGCAGCAAAAATTCCCGAAGATAAGAATGCAAATAAGAATAATATTAATGCAAATTTCCCCATCACTTCTCTTTTCATATCTTACTTAATGTTTGGGCTTTTATAAATATTATTATTGAGAAAGAAAATAAAAAAGAATATCCTGAATTATTTTTTCATTTTAGAATAAGTTAGAATTAATACTTTCTCTTTACCAACCTGTTCCCAAAACTTTTTCTACATCTTCTCCAGCGTTGTGGGTATTTTCATACAATAATTTTGTTTCTTTAATATCTGCAACACCTGGCTTTAAGAGAATATTTCCTGTGGGTAACATAATTGTTTTATCCGAGGGTAATATAACTGCATGTCCTGTTTCTGCAAAAATATGTCCAAATTCATGTGTTAATACGGGATTATCTGTGCCTGTTGCACAAGGATTTATTTCTATTTTCCCTCTGATTAATTTTCTTCCTGGAACTTCTTGTGTATAAGCGACTCCAACTCCTCCTGTTAAATTATCATTTGGAACAACATAAACACAATTGTCTTCCCAGTATTCTATAGGAGAACCATCAACCACTTCAATATAATTATCTAGTTCTTTCCCATTAACAAATTTTTCTACGTTTTCTGAATCTTTTATTTTGTTGATAGTATTATTAATCTGTTCGTCAGTAAATGAATCGCTTCCATTATATTTGAATATCTTGATCTTACTGAACTGATCTAAATCCCATTTTCTTTGAAAACTATTTGTTTCTATAACGTGTTGTTTAAACTCGGCAATATTATCTGGTGTTCCGTTTCCATCGAAATCAGGATAAGGAATTGCTCTAATTAAAACATCTGACTGGTCGCCTTGTGGAAAACTTATTGTTCTGACATAACTTGTTTGAGTTGATTCATTGCCAATTTTTGCTCTAGCTACAATTCCGTCGGGAAGTTCTGAATTTAATTTATCTAATGTTGCTGAAAAATATCCATTTGAATCTGTTGAAATTTCTGTTAATGGTGTAACATCGCTGAAATCGCCTGTTTTTAAATCATCTTCAATATTTGGATTACTTGCATCATAAATTTTGATAACTCCTTGTCTTCCTATTCCGTGATTTTCATTATCTTCTAATCTTCCAGAAATATCAAAATAATCGGTATCTGGCGTCGGTGTTGGTCCCGGAGTAGGTTCAGAAGTTGCAGTTGGTGTAGGTGCCTCTGTTGTGTAAGGGTTAGGTTCTGGCAACTGACATCCATTGAAAACTAATCCCGCAGTTGCTAACAAAATTCCTTTCCTTATCGTTCCTCTTAACTTATTTATCAATCTTTTTACCATAGTTTATCTATATCTCTGAACTATTTAAACCTTATTATTGTTACTACGCAAGAGGGAAAATTACCCCTTAACAACAACCATCGGCTTCATTCTTGCAACCTTTTTTGAAATGCCGAGCTCGTCAACAACTCGCACAACCTCGTCGATATCTTTGTAAGCTTCTGGCGCTTCTTCAGCTAAACTTTTCATAGAACCTGCATGAATTTCAATTCCTTTTTCTCTAAGTTCTTCTTTAATTTCTTCTCCACTTAATTCTCTTATTGCTTTACTTCTGCTAGAAATTCTTCCTGCTCCATGAACTGTACTTCCAAAAGTTAATTCTTCTGCTTTCTTGGTCCCTACAAGTAAATACGACGCTGTTCCCATACTTCCAGGAATTATTACTGGCTGTCCTATTTTTCTGTAAGTTTCAGGAACTTCTTTTCTTCCTGGTCCAAATGCACGAGTCGCACCTTTTCTATGAATGCACACAATTTTTTTCTTGCCGTTGATAATATGTTCTTCAAACTTTGCAATATTATGACAAATATCATAGACAACATCAATTTTTATCGAAGGAAAAAGTTTCTCAAGTTCCTCTCGAATCCAATGAGTAATCAACTGTTTGTTAGCAAAAGCGAAATTTGCAGCTGCGCACATTGCAGAATAATAATCTTTTCCGAGTTTGCTTTTTATCGGCGCGTTAATCAATTCTCTATCTGGGAGATTTTCAAAACCATATTCGTCTTCCATTAATTTAATATAATCACTTGCGACCTGATGACCTAATCCTCGTGAACCGCAATGAATCATAATTGTAACTTGATTTTTCTCTATACCAAATTCTTTTGCAACTTTATCGTCAAAAATTTCATCAACAAACTGAACTTCCAAAAAATGATTTCCCGCTCCGAGAGTTCCAAGTTGTCCTATTCCTCTTTTTATTGCCCTATCAGAAACTTTTTCTGCATTTGCTTCTTTCAAACATCCTTCCTCTTCCATATGTAGATAGTCTTCTTTTTTTCCAAATCCTTTCTCAACAATATATTTCGCGCCGTTTTCTAATAATTTGTTCAATTCTTTCCTGCTAATATTAAATGGACTTCCTCTGCCAACACCTGATGGAATTCTTTTATATAATGCTTCGACAACTTCTTTCTGTTTTGATAAAATATCTTTTTTTGTCAGATTTGTTTTCAGTAATCTCACAGAACAATTAATATCATAACCAACTCCTCCTGGAGAAATAATTCCTTTATCAACGTCAAAAGCTGCAACTCCACCGATAGGAAAACCATAGCCCTGATGCGCGTCAGGCAAAGCAATTGCATAATCAATAATCCCTGGAAGACAGGCAACATTTTTTATCTGTTCCAAGGTTTTGTCTTTTTTTATATTCTCTAAAATGCTCTCGCTGGCAAAAATTCTCGCAGGAACTTCCATCTTTTCTTCTTGCGGAATTTCATAAACGTTTTTTGAAATTTTATTCAGATTCATAGAAAAATAACTATATCAAAGATTTTAAATTTTCCTCAAATAACTTTTTGATAATTTCAAACATCTAATACAACCTGTATTGTCCAAAGTTCCTTGTGTCGTCCATAATCACTTATTTTTTCTTTTGTTATGGACATATCATTATAAGTTACAGCCTTGACTGGATTTGTAAATTCATACTCTGATGCATCGTCTCCGAGAATTGTTGCTCGTAAATTAAATTTGTCATCAATTTTTATTTTGCTAATTTCTGCAATCAAAAAATTTTCTGCATCAAGTAAATAAAGAATCTCCTCCAAAAAATTATACAATAATGATTCCAAATCTTTTTGTTTTAGATTGATGGTTTTCTTTTTACTTGCAATTACTTTTACATTATCACAAATTGTTTGTTTCAATGCAAGTGCAGAATTTTCAAATGCTTCTTCAATCTCTCTTCCGAATGCCTGAAATTTTACATCGGCAGTATGTTCGAGGAATTTGAATTTTTTCATTTTATTTCTCCTTTCATTTTATTTTCCTGTTGTTTAAAAAATTCGGGTTCCGAGCAGAGGAATTTGAATTTTTTCATCGGCTCCAGCAGAATAAATTTAATTTTCTGTATTCGAGTTCATACAATGTAGATGTAATAGTAACTGACTGTGAATAAATATCTTCTTCTCTTTTCTCTGTCAAAACGCAGGTTTCATTTAATGCGCAAATTTTTCCGGTGCAGTTTAATGAAGATGGAGTTCTCTGACTAATTTTATCTTTAACGCTCAAAGGAAAATTAGGATTGTTCCATTCTATCGGCAAATTCTGTCCTGGAGTTCCGCTGACTGCATTTATTATATCTGCTCTGAGTGTATCATTAGTTTGTATTTCTCTCAGAATAGAAACCTGAATATTGTAAACTTGGTCTGAAAGATCAGAACCTTTGAAATATCCTCGGTTAAGCAATAACAAAATAACTCCCGCTACAAGTAGCACAGCAAAAAATGCTTCGATTATTTCTATCCATCCATTTCTTTTTTTTGGGAAAAGATTGAAGGAATTTTTTTTATTCATTTTATTTACCATACTTTCACATTTATAAATCCGGATAATATATTGGCATCACCATTTATGTATTGTATTGGAAGTTCGGATACATGAACATTGGCTGTCTTTGGAGGTTCTCCTACAATGATTACAGTTCCGTTGCTTTGCACAAAACCAAAACCAAACTCAGATCCAGGAGGAACTTTAAATTCTGTTTTCAACATTTCATAATTATTTTCATAATAATTAAAAAGAGTATACATTCTTTTTTCAAAAACATATCCTCCGCCAGTAACTGAACCAATATCATAATTGCTCAGTCCACTGCATGTTCCACTGTGTGATGCCGACGGAGTTTCAAATTCTGGAGAATTATAAATCCTAAAAAATCTTTCTTCGGAAGTTGCTCTATTTATTTCTAAATCAGGAGAATCTTCTGAGATAAGATATGGTTGTGGCAAGATAATATTATTTTCATTTTTTATTATTACTCTGTAAGGAAAAGGTATTCCTAAAAAACCAAGAAGATTATTCAGTTGAATACAATTATCCGACGGGTTTACTGCTTCTGTCCAAGCAATGGTAGCACCCGTTAGGTTTGATGAAACATTTTTTACAATCTGCATCTGAAGATATTCAAGAGTTGCAGTTTTATCTTCTCCTGTTTTAACTGCTGGATTCAATACAGAATATAAAAAAACTATAAATGTGATAAAAATTGCAAAAGACAAAATCATTCCTACATGAGAGCCACACTTATTTTTTGGAAACAAAATTTCAAACCCTCTTTTCATAATTCTTTAACGGGCGGATTAAATATAAATCTTATCCTCGTTTAACCGAAGATAATATTTGCAACTGCCGAGACTAAGAAAGAAAGTGACATCAGTGCAAAAGAATGTTTCAGTCCTGTTTTTATGTCTCCCTCAGATAATTTTCCGATTGTAAGTCCACTGAAAAATCCCTGAATTAAGACGAGGTAAATGAAAGAGTTTGAAATATCTTCAGGAGCGACTCCTCCTGTTGCGGGTGTGCCAATTCCTCCTATTCCCAGACCACCGACGCTGGTTATTCCTGAAAGCATAGGAATTATGTAAAACTGCATTACTAAAATTATGACGATGAAAACAAAAAATATAATGTAACCCTGAACGACCAGCGTCGATATTGTAGCTTTTCTTTCTTTCTTTAATTTATCAACCATTCTTACTGCTCTAGCTACTGCTTCCAAAACTTCTCCTATATTTCCTCCTGCTCTTTCTGCTTGACCGATTAATGTAATCGTCCTTGAAACTGTAAAATTATTAACATCTGTCGCAAAAGTTTGAAGTGCATTCTTCAGAGGAATTCCTATCGCTATTTGATTTGCTAATTTCTGAACATGTTTACTTAAAACTCCAAATTCCTTTTTTTTCATGTTGATTATACTCTTGCTTATCGGAGTTCCTGTTTTGACACTTTCATAAAGATTCCTTGTGAATTCCAAAAACATTTCTTCTTTATTCCCTGCGATTTTTGTTTTTTGAATTGTAGTAACTGCAAACGGAAGCATAGCAACTAATATTCCAAACCATAAAATAAAAAAGAAAAAATTTGTCTCTCTCAGTAAAAAAGATGAGATTACAATTACTGCTCCTGTAATCATTCCGAACCAATGAATATTTTTTAATTCAATCATATCGCCTCAGGTTGTTTTAATTGAAGGAAGATAAGGAAAATTGTATTTATCAGAGAAACTGCTCCTACAATCAGCAGAGTTATCGTCGATGTGCTTAGCGACAAACCAAGTCCGCTTATTTTCATCATCATCAGCAGAAGCATAAGAATCATTGGAGCAGCAATAACAACACTTATGTAAATATCCATAAAAGTTTCTGCACTTTTTGTTCTCTTTTCTCTATCAAGTCTGTATGAAAAAAGAAGATTATCCGCTCTCTTCTCAAAAAAGTTATACAAACTTCCTCCAGAAGTTATTGTCATTGCAAGTCCGTTGAAAATCTCTGCAAGTTTTTGACTCGGGCTGTTAATTGCTACACTTTTCAGAGCAGTAACTAAATCATAACCATAAATATTTATTTCATTAAGAAGTTTGTTAAATTCTTTTTCTAAATTTGGATATTCTTTCGTCGCAGAAATTATACTGAAAACTTTTATAGGTTCAATCATAGCTCCGGAAATCGCAGCCATGTGTATCGTTGCAAAAGGAAGTTCCTGATTAATTTTGTCTTCAAGAGATTTCTTTTCAAGAGATGGATAAAAATACATAAACAATCCTGTTGCAAGAGGAGCAGCGAAAATTATCCAGAATGTTTTAAGGAATCTCATTCCGAAGTCTTCTGTTGCTCTCGTAATTATTGGAAATAGCGGACTAAGATTAAAGAAAAAGAAAAATACAAACAAAATAAGACCAGCAAATCCTGCAACTATCGTCGTCAAAATCAGCATTGAAATATACGAGATTGGTGTGTAATTAATATTTGATTTTATTAGGTCTTTCTCTAGACTCTCCAATTTTTTTTGTCTGATTAAATCTCTTACCTTATTTGCAAAAAGTGTGCTTGCAAGTTTCGCATATGGACTTGGTTTTTTTAATGCTACTTTAACTGCCTTTTTTTTCTTGCTCTTGAGTCTCTTTAATATTTCTCTATCTATCTCTGGAAGTTTCTCAGCATATTTTGGTTTTTTTATTTTTAATTTTGGAAGAGCAATTTCCTTTGGCTTTTCCATTTTGCTGGGAATATCTATGCTCTCAAGTTTTTCCAGAAGTTGATTATTCATTTCCTTCAGAGAATTTTTTAAGCGATCCAGCTGACCATTTATCATTTTTCTTTCCTCTTCATCGTCAGTATTCTGGAGATAATTGGACAGAGAATTAAATTCAATTACCATTCTCTTTTCCTTAAAAATTATTTTTTTTATTTCTTCAATAGTGTCTTCAATCGCCATGTGTTATATCCGAGATTTCTCTTTGTATTTTTAACATGAGTTTTTTTGATTTGTTGAATCTGTCTGCGTTCCCTCTTTTATACGATCGCTCGAGATTAACGCATGCTTCATCAAGAGAATTAACTAATTGATTTAGGAATAACACATCTTCTTTTTTCATAGTGAAAAAAAGGATTTTATCTTATTAAACATTTCTCAGATTACTTGATTCCGAATTCATTAAGAACTTCTTCTGGTCTTTTGTAATATCTGTTTGCAACTTCATAAACTTCATCGAAACTGAATATTCCTCTCATATACATTTGATAAAGCAATTGAACTCTCATTCTGAATTCATTTTCGAGTTCTTCAACACTCATTCCGTATCTCTTTGCTATTTTGGTAAAAACTCTGCTGCTCTTCTTGAAATAGAATTTATCATCTGCAGGATTCCAGTTAAACGGTGTGTTGATGCTAGCAACTCCTTCAGAGTTTACTCCGACTATTTCAACAATTTCTCTTAACTTTCTTGTCTCTTCTTTATTTACAACTGCATGAGTCATAATGCAGATACAATCAAGAACATTTAACAGCGTCGGTGATAATTCGATTGGAGGAGTTTCAAGTCTTTTAATTAATGTCTCTACCGAATCAGAGTGCATCGTGCTCAGTGATGAATGTCCTGAAGCCATACCCTGAAATAATACTGAGGCTTCTCTACCTCTTACTTCACCGACGACAACATAGTCTGGGTTTTGTCTGAATGAACTTCTCAAAAGGGTGAATAAAGTTATTTCATTTTCTTTCCTGCTTCCAGTTGAACCTCTTACTACACTTGGAAGCCAGTTTTCTCTCGGAAGATTTAATTCTCTTGTATCTTCAATACTTACAACTCGCGATTCAGGCGGAATAAAAAATGCAATAGCATTTAGCAAAGTTGTTTTTCCCGAAGCTGTTCCTCCTGTTATAAGGATATTCATTTTATACTGGACAAGAATCCAAAGATAAGCCATCATCTCAGGACTTAAAGTATGGAATGCAATTAATTGCGTAGGTGTCCATGGAGTTTTTGTAAATTTTCTTATTGTGAATGTAGGGCCCTTACTGGTTATATCTGTAGTATAAGTTGCATTAATTCTGCTTCCATCAGGAAGTGTTCCGTCTAAAATAGGGTCTGCATAAGAAATATGTTTCCCGCATCTCTGAGCGAGTTTCTCGACGAGACTTTCAAGCTGGTCAAAATTTTTGAAGCTTAGACTTGTTTTTATATTTCTGTAAATTCTGTGAATAATATAAACCGGACTGTTAAGTCCATTGCATTCAATATCTTCAACAAAATAATCCCGCATCATAGGTTCTATTTCATTCAATCCCATAAAATCTCTGCACAAATAATAATACAATTTTTTGTATGACTCATAAGATATGTTCAGTCCAAGTTCAACAATAAGAAGTTTCATTCTCTTATCAATATAATCAAGAAGTTTTTCCTCACTTCTCTCGACAACTTCCTCAAAATTTATCAGGTCTCTTATTGCACTTGTTAATTGTTCCCTGTAAAATTTTTCCTGCTCGTCAAGAATCGGTTCTTCAATATCATAAACTAGTTCGAAAATTTTTTCATCCCAGTAAATATGAACAAATGCATACGGAGAAATCAGGCAATATCTCACATCAATTGTTGTCTTGTCCTTTGCTCTTTCGAGTGGAGGAATCTTTGGATGAAAATCTATTTTTACTTTTTCGTAGGTTTCAACATTTATCATTTTAAGTTATTGAAAAGTTTAGTAGTGTTTTGCCGTTGGAATCTTTTCCTTCATTTGAAATTAATAATTTGTAAGATGTTGATGCTTTGCTTAATATTTTGAATTCATCATTTCCGTTATATCTTAAATTGTAATTTCTGCTGTAATCTGTTGTCAGTGTTACAAGATTAAATCCTGTCTTTTGTTCGGTAAGAACAGTCACACTTCCGTCGCTGATATTTTTTCCAGGTTCGCTGTAAAGTCCTTTGCTTTCAAGACTGAAAATAATTTTGTCAGTTTCTCCGTCGATATTAAGTTCCCCTTCTTTTATCTGAAGTTCTACTACTCTCTGATTTCCTGTTACTCCCATCGACAAAATTATTGAGTCAATATATTTCAACATTTCTGTTGATTGCTGTAAAATTGTATTATCCTGAATCTCTTCTATCTTTGGTCTCGCGAATGAAAGTACAAGTCCAATAAGAACAAAAGCAATAAGTGTGTAAATAACAGTCTCTATCCATACTTGTCCTTTTTTTGATATCAACCTCTTCATAACTCTATCAGTAAATTTTAATTTAAATAATTAATGTTATAATTCACAACTTGCAATTTCAGAAATAGAATCAGAAACTCCACATGAGCTTCCGCCAATTGTAGGAGAAACTGTAATGCTGTCTATCGGACTACCGAATCCAGTTACATTATAAGTAAGTCCTTCATTCCTCTTCGGAAGTATTATATCTATTTCTCCCGACGGATACATTGTTATATTTCCAATAATCTGTGGGGCGTTTTTTATTTCATAACTTTTTATAGCACTTGCAGAAGCAACAGAAACTATAACACTGTCTACATCAATATCTCCAATAGATAATGAAAATCTTAAATTATAATGTGTGCTGTCTATCATTTCATAACAGGTATATTGTCCGTTGAGTTTAATTTTTTCAAAATTTCCAAAACAGGACTGGCTTGTTTCAATTTGATTATTTATAAGATTGCTGACAAAAACCCAGACAACTCCGATAGCAACTAAAGATAATAAAATTAACAATAATGTAATTATCACCGTCGATAATCCGTTCTTATTTATTTTACTTCTTCTCCTCTTTTTCATAAGTCAATTAATCCTGAAATATTTTTATAACTATGTTTTATACTACCGTGAATCTAACATCATCATTATCTACATAATTTCCTGTGGGACATTCTTCTGCTACAGTCCCCTGGAATTTTATAGAACAT
>DAHXOU010000041.1 GCA_027364705.1 Nanobdellota archaeon | reverse complement strand
TATTATCCTCAGTTTCCCGAGGTTATCCTTGACTTAAGGGTAGGTTAGCTACGTGTTACTGAACAGTTCGCTTTCTCTCGAATAACTTGCATGTCTAAGTGCAAACCAGAGAGCCGCAGCCGCCAGCAGGATCAACTGGATTTAAACAATTCATTAATCCTCGTCGATAAAACGAAAATTTCATTGCGCATTTTCTTATGTAAGAAAGAAAACACTTCACACGAATTCCTACTATTGGCTTCGACATCAATATTAAAATATTAGAACTACAACTAAAATGACTACTTCTACATACATCATACTTTAATGTTACAAAGATTTGTATATCTTAAAGCACTCATTCTAATTATGAATTCTTCAGAAAAAAGATATTTATAAATGTTTCTGAGAAATTATTTATCGTCGATGATTACAGAATAATTGTATGCGAATTGTTCATTAATTCTTCAAGACTAAAACATACATTTCTTGTTGTATTATTTTTCTCAGCTTTCAAATAAAATTCTTTTATTTTTTCTTCAGAATATTTTCCTTCAGGTAAATCTTTTTTCTGAACCATGATACCTTTCTTTAACATATATTCTCCTTTTTCTATTTTAGAAGAAGGACCAACATAAAATCTTTTTTCACCTTCATAGACATGCAACACTCTTTTTTCTACCATTAATCTTCTAATAATCTCCTATTTAAAAACAATTATATATTTCAGAATATTCTTTTCTTTATGTCCCTAACGGCATATAAAAAAAAGAGGAAGTTCGTTGGTAAAACTAAAACGACAGAACCAAAAGCAGTTATTAAGAAATCACTTTCTAAAAAATTAATTTATCTTGTTCATGAACATCATGCGTCGCATTTGCATTGGGATTTGCGTTTAGAGATGAATGGCGTTTTGAAAAGTTGGGCTATTCCAAAAACTCCACCGACGGCAAAAGGGACAAAACGCCTAGCGATACAAGTTGAAGACCACCCTCTTGCATATGCAAAATTTCACGGCGTTATTCCAGAAGGAAATTACGGAGCAGGAAAAGTAATTATTTGGGATAAAGGAAAATATCAATTAATGGAGAAATCTCCGACGAAGATTGTTGTTGATATCTACGGTAAAAAGTTAAAAGGAAAATACGCGCTGATAAAAACAAATTATGGCGGAAAGAAAAACAGTTGGTTATTTTTTAAGTTATGATTAATATTTGAAGTCACAATAAAATTTAAAAACAAAATTTTTTTATTAATAATACTGGAGGTAAAAAAGATGGATGCAAATTCTTTACAAAAGAGGATGAGTGATATTCAGAACAATGCGACGAATGACCCTTCTTTTCAGAATGCTTTAGGAAAATTATTTTCAGGACGTCCAGGCTACAAGCCAGTTATTGAAACAAAGCAAGTAATTATCAAATGTAAGCATTGCGGGAAGATAATGGATGATTCTCAAAAGTTCTGCGATGAATGCGGTGCACGAGTTGAAAGACCTCAGAAGAAATAATTTTATCTAAATTTGGTAACTTCACCTATTCTGTGTATTTTTGGTAAAAAATGATACCATTTATGCCCTTCTTTTTTAGCAAACTCATCAAACTTTTTTAGATTGCCTGTTTGTTTGACGGCTTGACGCGTAGCATATCTTTGACACCAAGAATACATTTTTGGTTTTACGATTTTTTCATTCCATCCATGTTTAATCAAAGATTTTTTGACTTGTTTATACTCTCTATATTTTTGAAAACCTATAGCGTAACTTAATCCTGCCATTAATGCATTAGGTATAACACAGATATATTTTTCCTCTGAAATGTCTTTTATCATC
Organism: Nanobdellota archaeon; assembly: GCA_027364705.1. Lineage (GTDB taxonomy): Archaea > Nanobdellota > Nanobdellia > Pacearchaeales > GW2011-AR1 > RBG-13-33-26. Next base: position 471 of record DAHXOU010000041.1, on the reverse strand, counting down.
TGATAAGTCCAGTAAGTCCCCAATAAATTTGGATATAATCCTACATTATAATAATTTACAATTTCATCTAAAGCTTTCATCTCATTCTTCCCTATTTTTAACTTATTAAATCTTTCTTTTGTTACTATTTTTGAAGAACTACAAAATATGATTTTAAGAATTAATTAAACACCAAATTCTGCATCAGCTCTTTCTAAAACTTTCTCTACTGCTTTTTCTTTTTCCTCTTCATCAATTGTCCAGAATTCTAAATCAGGAATATCTGCTTCAATTCCTCTTGCTTTGCAATATCCTCTTGCAAGGAGATAGAAAATGATTCCCAAGCTCTTCGCACTTTTGTTGTTTCCGATTATTATCTTGCTTGCTCCTTTTGGAAAATTGTTTGTGTCGCTTATCATCAAAACTTTTTTCTTGACATTTAGAGTGTCATGAAGCGCGTTTTTATCAAGCCATGAGTCAGTGACTATTGTC
>DAHXOU010000025.1 GCA_027364705.1 Nanobdellota archaeon | reverse complement strand
GCCTTGATCGGAGCAGCCCTAAACATTTGTTGAGATGCTTATCGGGTAGCAGAGCCGAGGAAGAATAAAGGTAGCGGTTTAGTTTTCTGCAAGCAAACCTTTGGGTCTACAATATTATTTTCTCAGGTTTGCGCAAACCTTCTACTCGAGCCCCCACTCGTTGCAATTAAAATTTACTCGCACTCGTGAAAACTCTCGGGTCTACATATATTTTTCATTGCAATATTATTCCTACTGAAGATTTAAAAACAAATTTCATTAAAATATTTTATGGGAAAAAATTTATTGAAAGCTTTAGTTTTTGGAAGTACATTAATTCTTGGAGGATGTAATGGTTGTATTCAACAAGATGCAAAAGAAGTTGAAGAAATTAGAAAAATGAATATTGAACAATTAGAGAAAGGGCCCGAGATAGTTGATTATTTTGGAAATGTACAGATGTTTAGTGGGTCTGGAGCGACTATGACAACAGGAGATTTTAATGGAGATGGGAATTTAGATTTAATTGTTGGATCAAATTATTCTTCTTTTGCAGAATCAGATTTAAGATTATATTTCTTTGAAGGCGACGGACAAGGAAATTTTAAATTGAGACAATACGAAAAGAAATAATTCTTCACAAAACTTATTAACTATTTTTTCTTGTTAATTCTAAGATGTGGCATAGCTTAGATAAAAGAGATGTTCTGGAAAGATTAAAGACGAGCGAGAACGGACTCAGCGATGAAGAAGCGTTGAAGAGACTGAGGGAATATGGGAAGAACGAACTTAAACAGATTCACAAGATTAATCCATTCATGATTTTTATCGAACAATTCAAATCTGTTTTCATAGTTATTTTATTTGCTGCTGCAGTTTTCTCTTTTTTTATCCAGCATTATGTTGATTTTGCAATAATATTAATCATAGTTTTTTTGAACTCTGCCTTTGGATTTTTCCAGCAATACAAAGCAGAGAAAATAATTTTCAAAATGAAGAATCTGCTTATTCCGAAAGTTAGAGTCATGAGAGGGGGAAAAGAAAATGAAATTCTATCGTCGGAAATTGTTCCTGGAGATATTATTATTCTTTCTGAAGGAGACAGAGTAACTGCTGACAGCAGATTATTAGAAGCCAATGAATTGCGAGTTAATGAAGCGGTTCTCACAGGAGAAAGTTTTCCTCAAGATAAATATTCAGAGAAAATAAAAATTAATACTGAACTTGCAGACAGAGAAAATATGCTTTATGCAGGAACCACTATTGTTGGAGGAAATGCTAAGGCAATTGTTGTTTCTACAGGAATGAATACGGAGTTCGGAAAAATTGCAAAGAAAGTTCAGGAAATAAAACAAGAGAAAACTCCTCTTGAACATAAATTAAATTCTTTTTCAAAAAGAATTGCTGCAGTGGTTTTGATTCTTGCAATTATCACAATCATTGTTGGTATTTATAATGGAGAGGAAATTTTCCAGATGATTCTTGCAGGAATTGCATTAGCTGTGAGTGTAATTCCCGAAGGACTGCCCGCAGTAATTTCAATAACACTTGCTTTTGCGGTAAAAAGAATGCAAAAGTATAATGCACTAATAAGAAAACTTCCTGCTGCAGAAACTCTTGGAAGAACTACAGTAATCTGCACAGATAAAACAGGAACATTAACAAATGAAGAAATGACTATTACGGAAGTTTATTCTAATAATCAGCATTTTGATATTAAAGAAAACTCTTTTTTTGCCGAGGGAAAGAAAGTTTCTGCTGGAAAAAATAATGAATTAATTCAGCTTCTTAGAACAGGAATATTATGCAACAATGCAAGACTGGAAATAGAAGGAAAGAAAATTGAAATCTTCGGCGATCCAACAGAAAAAGCTTTGGTAATGTCGGCATATAAAGCAGGATTAGTAAAGAAAACAGAATTAGAAAAAGAAACAAGAGTCAAGGAATTTTCTTTTTCTTCAAGCAGAAAAATGATGTCAATAATCAGAAAGAATCACAAACTTGTAAGCTATGTAAAGGGAGCTCCAGATATAATTATTGAGAGATGTTCTAAAGAATTAATCAATGGAAAAGCTGTAAATTTGACTGAGAAAAAAAAGACAGAGATTCTTGGGGTTTACAAAAAAATGGCTTCTGATGCACTGAGAGTTTTAGCTTTTGCATACAAAGAACTTCCTGAAAAATTCGACCAGGAAACTGCAGAAAATAATTTAGTATTTCTTGGATTTCAGGGAATGCTTGACATACCGAGAAAAGAAGTCAAGAAAGCAATTCAAGATTGTAAGACTGCAGGAATAAAAGTCAAAATGATAACAGGAGATTCTGTAATTACTGCAAGAGCAATTGCTAAAATGATTGACCTCAACGGAGATTCGGTTGAAGGACTTGAACTTGAAAAAGCATCTCCCGAAGATTTTGTAAAAATAGTTCAGCAAAAAACTATCTTTGCAAGAATAACTCCCGAGATAAAACTGAAAATAATAAAAACGCTGAAAGAGAAAGGTGAAATCGTTGCCGTAACTGGCGACGGAGTTAATGATATTCTCGCCCTGAAAGAAGCTCACATCGGAATTGCGATGGGAATAAGAGGAACAGAAATGGCAAGAGATGTTTCTGATATAATTCTTCTAGATGATAATTTTAACACAATAGTTCAGGCAATTAGAGAAGGCAGAAGAGTTTATGACAATATGAAAAAATCAATCAAGGCACATTTATCTGCAAATGCCGACGAGCTATTTGTTGTTACAGCTGCAATTCTGATGTCAATGCCTTTGCCTTTCCTTCCTCTCGCAATTCTCTGGATGAATTTAATTACAGATTCTCTTCCAAGTTTAGCATTAAGCGTTGAAAAAGAAGAAGAAGGCATAATGCAAAGAGCACCAGTAAATCAAAAAGATAATATTCTCCACGGAGTTTTAAAGTTTGTAATTGTTGCAGGAATTATTTCATTTATTATAACGATGGGTTTGTTTATTATTTATAAAGAAGACCTTGACAAAGCCAGAACAATTGCAATAACAGTAGCAGTTTTTTGTGAAATGTTTATTGTACTTTCATGCCGTTCACAAGACAAAAATATTTGGAAGATAAAATTCTTCAGCAATAAGTTTTTGATTGCATCTATAATCGTAGCAATAATCCTTCAACTAATTGCAATCTACACTCCTCTTTCAGAAATATTCGGATTCAAGCCACTTTCAATAATAGAGCTAATTATAATTGTCGCTTCATCTTCGATGATTTTTGTATTCTTTGAGGTAATGAAATTACTCAAAATAAAAATATAGTTGTCAAAAAGTTAATAAACTCTTTTCTGCTTTGAGGAAGGATGAAACAAAAGGAGGAAAAGGGCAAGAAAATTGCCAGCCATGGCCTTCTTTCAGATAATAGAGAGGGACAATTTTTTCTTATTGCAGCGATCGTAATAATTATTGTAGTGATAAGTATTGTAACAATTTCAAATTATTCTGAGAAGAGAGAGATAGTAAGACTTTATGACCTTGGAACAGAACTGGGAATTGAAAGTCAGAACGTTTTGGATTACGGAACATATAGTGCACTTAACGAAACAGAAATGAAGAAACTTATGGAGGATTTTATAAAAAATTATGTAGATTATCAAGGAGAGAACAGAAATATTTATTTTGTATTCGGAAATAAAGAAAGAATTAATGTCGTCGGATATCAACAGTTAGTTAATGAAACTGTCTGTATAAGACTAGATAATTCAACAGAATGCAATCAACTTATAATTGGTGAGACTCAGGAATTTTCAAAAGACCAGCAACAGGAAATAGAAAAAGTTGCAATTGAAATCGGCGGGCACCAATATGAATTCAAATTAAAGAGAGGAGAAAATTTTTACTTTGTCATCTGGCAGGAAATTGGAGAGGATAGGCAGGTTGTTACAGGAGGAACAGGAGAGATAAATGAAGTTCAATAAAAAAAATTTTTTAAAAAATAAAAAAGGTTTGAGTATTGTAATTGGATATGTTTTGCTTATTGCAGTCTCGGTAGTTATGAGCATTATTGTTTATCAATGGCTGAGAACATATGTTCCTACAGAGACGCTAAAATGTGATGAAGGAACTTCTATTTTTATCAGGGAATATAATTATGATTGTGTGAATCATGTTCTTAATATAACTGTAAAGAACAACGGAAGATTCAGCGTCGACGGATATTTTATTCATGTTTCAAATAAGACAGATGAAGAACTTGCTACGATAGATATTTCTGGGAATATAACTTTCGGAGGAAATGTTTCGGGGAATGCAATAAGATTTTCGAATTTAATCGAGAATTCTTTGACGCCCGAAAATAATAATGTAAAACTTTCTTCATTTAATGTGCAAGATTACGGGACTCTAACAAAACTAGAAATAATACCTACGAGAATTCAAAAAGTCGACGGTAAAAATAAATTTGTGAGTTGCGGTGATTCAAAAGTTGAAGAGATATTGACCTGTTCTTAACAAAGAATTTAAAAGTAAGAAAATAATATAATAATATGGGAAAAAATAAAAAAGAGGGACAGAAAAAAAGAAAAGTGATGAAGAGCGGACTTTCTCCTGTTATCACAAGTGTTTTATTGATTGCCCTCGTGGTTGTTATTATTTCTGTAATTTTTTTATGGTTCAGAGGAATGGTTGAAGAAGGAGTTGTTAAATTTGAAAAAAATATTAAGTTAGTCTGTGACGATGTAGAGTTTGAAGCATCTTATAATTCAGGAACATTAAATATTGTAAACAATGGAAATGTCCCTATATTCAAAATTAATTTAAGAATTTTCAATCAGGGAAATTATCAAACAAAAAATATCGAGGATTTAGATGGAGGAAATGCGTGGCCGGCTAATGGACTGGGACAGGGGGCAACATTCTCGGGGAACATTGGGGCTGAAGTTGGAAGCGCAGATAAGATTGTAATATTGCCTATACTCTTGGGAACATCAAGCAAGGGAAAAAAGACATTTGTATGCGAGGGGCAGTATGGTAAAGAAATCACAATATAAGAAAAAAAAGTTATTGAATAATTTAAAGAAAAGAGGATTATCGACAGTAATTGTCACTTTAATTCTTATTCTTATTTCTTTAGTTGCTATTGGAGTTTTCTGGGTTGTTATAAATAATCTAATTAAAAATAGTTCTGAAAATATAGGAATTGAAAAATTAACTTTTAGTGCAAGTATAAGTAATGTTTATCTTGAAAATAGTTCAAATAATGTAAGCCTTACAGTAACAAGAAAAGTAGGAGCAGGCGAGGTTATCGGAATGAAATTTGTTTTCTATAACAATTCAAATACTGAAATCGTCACCCAAGATGTTGATTTAAAAGAATTGGGTGGGAAAAATTTTGTTTTTCATTTAACCATGAATGTTTCAACTTTAACTGAAATTTCAATCGTACCGATTTTTGGTTCAAGCAATGGTGAAGAAAATGTTGGAAATGTTGCTGATACATTTGATGTTAAAACAGGAAAAAGAATTTTAACTCCACCTGCAGGAAGTTGTACACCAACAACTTGTATAGCATTAGGGAAAAATTGTGGAAATTGGAATAATGGAACTTGTGGAACAATGAGTTGTGGAACTTGTTCTGGAGGACAAACTTGTAATGCAACAGGAACTTGTGTCGTACAATCAACACCAAGTTTAAATGCTACTCCAATAACTTGTTCATCATTTTTTGGGTTTAATTGCGGAGCATGGGAGTCTGGATGTATGAGTGAGTCTGATGATACATTAGATAACTGTATCAATTGTAATGGGAGTACTGGTGATGAACATGTAGACGAAGTAATGATAAATGGAACTACGTTCGCAGCAAATTCTATGATTAATATAACTTGTGTTTATCATCCATATAATGCCCAATCTATAGAGTATATGTCAATAAGATATCCAAATACAAGTTGGCAGAATTTATATTTTGCTCCAGCTCCTGCTGAACCAATTGGAGCAATTCATCCTGTTTCTGCATATTTCACAAATACGTCTCAAACAGGAGAATATCGGGTACGATGTTCTAT
>DAHXOU010000024.1 GCA_027364705.1 Nanobdellota archaeon | reverse complement strand
GCCTTGATGGGTTTGAACAAACAACGACTACAAATGGCGCTGTTGCAATAAAATCCTGTTGTGCAGCTTCTGCAATTTTTTTTATTTTTTCCTCTTCGTCTATAAGAATAAATTTTAGCGTGTAATTTCCGCCAGCCATCGGAGCATATCTTGCTGCATCAATACATTCGATAATGTTTCTCCAGTCTGGTTTCTTTTTTGGATTAAACTTTCGAACACAATGCCTCTTTTCAATTGCTTTATCCAACTCCATAAAAATAGTAAGTGGAATAGATTTATAAATTATATTTATTTAATTTATTTATGGCATCAACACCACCTGGCGCACAGAAAATGAAGATTGACTATATCATAGATAGAAAAACCTATGATGAATTCATAAAAGCTTGTAGCAGAAAAGGTTTTGCTCCACAAGTTATTGTAGAAAAGTTAATGAGGAAATTTGTTGACACTGGACAGATTTAATTCATCTTTTCACATAAAATTGCTTCATTATTTTTCTCGTCTATAAAAAGAGAAATTTCTTTATTTCCTTCTAACTGATTTTCATAAAAGTTTCTTATTTTCCAGTAATCTTTTGGATTAATATTATACCGAAGTTCAACTTTTTTTGCATTGATTTTTTTCAAATTTTGTAGAATTTCTTTTTGTTCATTTTTGCAAGTTGCTAGTATTTTATATCCTGTTAAAAAATCCGACTTAATTATTTTGTCTGACAATAAAATTGGTTTGTTTAATTCTAAAATTTGCGAATTAAATTTATTGGATATTTCATTAACGAGATTTGCTAAGATGATTGTCGGGTCTATCAAATATAAAAATTTATAATTTCGCTCGTTAATCCCGCCCTCCCGCCCCAAGTGGGAATAATTTGTACTCGCGAAATTTGTTCCTCGTATTTTTTCCCCCGATGGCAAAGCAACTGCAGAAACATCATCTTGTTTCAATTCGTTGAAATATAAAGTCAAACGGTTTAATTGTTGGTTTACAGAAATAAATTCTTTTTCATAATTGGGAACCTCCTGCGGGTTCTTCACAACTCCAGCGTCCCGACAGGAAGTCGAAGTTTTTTTAATTTCTAATTTTTCTGTATTTGTGAAAGGAGGAATTTCAATTGCAATCTTTGAAGTTATCTCTGAGAATATTTCAAGAATTTTTTTAATTGGTGGTTTGATATTTTCCAAAGTTCTTTCAGCTTTTTCTGGGCGTTCTGTATCGCAGAAAATTATGTCTGGCTGAAATTTTTTTATTTTTTCTACTGTTGTTTTTAACAATGCATCAGCTACGAGAACTTCAACATTTTTTATGTTTAATTTTTTTAAATTTTGAATTAAAACTTTAGAACTATCTTTGTTTGATTCAATTGCTAAAACTTCTTTGCAGATTTTTGAAAAAGCAATTGTCTGCCCGCCGATTCCTGCGCCTATTTCAACTAATTTTTTACATTTTAATCTATCCGCACGATAAACAGCAACGACTTCGGGAGTTGCAAATCTTAGATATTTTTCAGGAACTTTTAATTCGTTCTGATAAAGAATTGGTTGTTTTTGTAGACGAGACATTAAGGAAGGGGGGAAAAGGAATTTATAAAAATTGGTATCACCTCTTTTTTATAATGATTGATATAATAACTGACATAATGAAATTCCAGTTATTATTAAAAGAATTATTAAATTTTTTCTTAAATTTTTTCTAATTTTATTATCTCCTTTTTCCCAGATATATAAAATGAAATTTTTAGTATAATCTTCTAATGGATTAAGCTCTATTATCTTTTCTTCTTTTATCTCTCTTATTAAATTGTGTATTTCTTGCTTTATTTTTAATAAGAAGAACAATTCATAAATACTGGAGAAAAGAAGAAATCCAATTAGAACAAAAAACCAGTTTAGGAATGGATGTTGAAATAGATAAGCACTTATAGCAACACCGATCCCCATTATCCCCCATGCAATTTTATTTTCATAATTAAATTTTTCAAAAATAAACTGACGTTTAATAGAATAAATTTCTTTCAATTTTTCTTCTTCTTTTAGAACCATTATATTCAAACGTCCCGGATAGGACTCGAACCTATGACCCTCTGATTAACAGTCAGATGCTCTACCAGCTGAGCTACCGGGACTTATAATTTTGAAAAATAGATTATATTTAAAGTTATTCTTTGTATTTCTTTCCTTTCTTTTTTGGTTCTTTCAATCCCAAATCGACTACTGGCTGGACCCGATGTTTTTCTAAATAGCTGTAGACATTTGACTGTTTTGCTCCTTGAATAATTGAAACAACTGCATCCTGTGCACCCTTAATATTTTCAGGAGACCCTATAATTCCTACTTCATTATCTTTTAATTCAAAATAACATTCTGTTAGATTATTTAATGTTCTTAATGTTTTTCCGCCTGTTCCGATTATTCTTGCTCTTACTGTTTCAAGATCTTTTCTTCTGGTGAAATCTTTTACATTAAGAGTTTCAAAAAGAAAATCATCTTTTTTTATCATTAATGCGACATCAAGAGGAAAATCAAAATCAAGTGCGTTAATCACTTTTTCCCCGATGTATTCATCTTCTGCCTTTCCTTCGATTGTTACTTCTTTTTCTTTTATTGTTATTTTTAGTTTTAGAACTCTTTCTATCTTTAATCTATTTTTATTTATTTTTTCAATGTTATCAACATTAATTATCATTTTATTATTAAAGAAATGCAGGTTTTAAAATCTCCGTTAAAATTCTGATTTTTCTGTTTTGAGATAGCCGTTCTTTTTTAGCCATTCGACTTGATTTGGTTTGTATTTTAGAATCACATCTCCTTTTTCTTTATCGAGTTCCCATGGTTCAACCATCACAACGTCGCCAGGTCTTAGCCAGAGTTTTCTTTTTAATCTTCCAGGAACACGACAGTTTCTTATTTTTCCGTCTGAACAATTTACCATCATTTTATTTCCACCAAGTCTTTGTTCTATAACTCCTATTACTTCTTCTCCTCGAGGTAGTGGAGCTCTGCTTATTATTTGCTGTTCTCCATTTTCATTTACTTCTTCGTTAATGTCATGAAATTCTTCGTCTTCTTCCATAAACATTCAATATATTTTTCTTTTATAAATCTGTTGAATATAAAATTTAAAAATAAATCAAAATAAGATGTAACTGCACTCTTATTTTTAGAATTATAATAATACCAAAGCGAATGGAACTCCTTGAAGTTCTTTTATTCCTTCTTTTGTTATCAATCCTACTTTCAAAGCAATAGCTATTGATTTTTTTCCGACTATATTAAAAGTTGCATCTTCCATAGACATATCTTTTATTATTTTGATAATTTCTTTTTCATTGGCTTCTTTACCTTTATAGAAATTTTCTTTTATTTCCAGTTGAAACTTACCTTCTTCAAATTTTTTCCCTAGAAGTTCTTTATCACATATAGCAACTATGTCCCTATATGATTTTATCACATTAACTATCATTATAAAAAAATAAAAAAAGAATTAATAAATCTACTTATTTGTTTTTGGCTGCAAAATCTTTTGAAACTACACGCCAGCAGTCATAAGAACCTGTTGGAGATTTTGTAACAGCAAATGACCTTCCGCTTTTTTTGACAATTTTGTAATTGTCTGTTTTGAATTTTTTCTTTGTTTTCACATCGAAAAATTCCAACTTTTCTTTTGCCATGTCCCCTCCTTTATCACATTTGTGATATTATTTTATGATTTTGGAGTTTTAATATTTATCGAGAAATAAAAAATAAAAAAATAATTAATTAATTTACTTCTTACCCATCATTCTGCAGACTGTAGTTCCGCATTTTGGGCATTTACCTTTCATCATTGTAGTGCCCCTTGCAGTTTTGCTTTCTTTTCCGTCTTTCATCTGCACAGTTGCCTTACACTTAACACAATAAGCTTCAACCATTTTTCCTCCTTATTTGAAATATTTAGATTACAAATTCTATGAATCTGTATAAAACTAGAAATTATTTCTACTTTTAAATGTTTGGAATAAAATTTAATTTAAAAATTTAGAATATTATCTGCTTATACTGTGTTTTGCACCACAGGCTAAACATTTTAAGAAAGTTAATCTGTCTTCTTTTGATAATTCTGTGTCTGGTTTTCCACATTCTTTGCAGAGGACGAATTCTTTTACATACTGCTGAATTTTTTCATTTATTTTTGCTGAAGGAATTTTATTATTAAGGACAAGTCTGTCTCCTTCTTTTTGTCCAGAAACTGCAAGCTCTCTCAATAAAAATTTTAAAAACTGTTCGTGACTTCTTCGGATGTATGATGCGATTTGTGTGAAGTTTGTAACTATTGTTTTCTTTCCTTCAAAATGTCCTTCCACTTTTGGAATTTCAAATCTTTCTCCAGATGTTTCTGGTTTTTTGATTTTACTATAAGCGTCGTTAAGTAATTGTTCGTAATCCATAAAAATTAAAGAAATAATTGATTTATAATAGTTTGTAATTATCCAAGCCACCTGAGTTTTCCAGGTCGTGGTTCGAATATAATTCCCTCTTCAAGTAATTTCTTTATTTCCTGATTTATCATTTCAGGAGAAACATCTCTGAATGTAAGGATTATAGAATCAACTTCAATTCCGCCGTCTTTTTCTGCTTCTTTAATTCTGTCGAGGATTTTATCTTTGACTGCAATAATTTGTTCTTTTGCAAGAGGTTTCATATTCTGATTTTTTTCTTTTTCAATTTCAAGTTTTCTTATCAAGAGATATTTTATGTCCTGTTCTTTTATTATCTCGGGGGCTATGTAGGTTTCATTATTGAAATTTCTTAAGTTACCAATTACCAAAACAGTTTGTCCTTGAGATACACCCTTGAATTTGTTAACATCATCACCGAAAAATTTAATCTTTATTTGTCCAGAACCATCGTCAATTGTCAGGAAGCAATATTTTTTATCACCATCACTTTCATATTTGTCGATTATGTTTCCTATAATATTTATTCTAATTATTTTTTTATCTCCTAATTCGAGGAAAGCAAATCTTTCTCCATCAAAAATTGGTTTTCCGATTAGAACGTCTCCTATTCTGAATTTATATGCAATATTTCGTTTGAATTGTGAGTCGGCCATTCTCTTTTGTTATCTAAAAAAATTTAGCTTGTTTTTAAAGATTTATTTACTTAACCTCCAGAACGACTAATGTATCCTCTTTTTGGACTGAAAATTTCTCCCGATATCTTTAATTTTTCTATTGCAGTTTCTATTTCTGATTTTTCCATCTTTCCTTCTAATTCTTTTTCTACTTCTTCAATCGGAATCATTTTTCCAACTTTACTTTCTAAATCAATTATTACATCTCTTGCTGTCATTATCTTTCCCCTTTGAGAAGATGAGAATCTACCTGAAATTTTATCAATATCAAATGTTTTTGATTCGTAATCATAACCTACTTGCATAAGGTAATACTTCATTAATTCTATAGACACTTTTGCATCTTCTCTTGTTACTTTTTTGCTTAGTCTTATTTTAGCTGCTGCTTCTGCCATTCTTATTAATGCCTGCAACTGTCTTGCTGAAATTGGAATTGGTCGCAATCCAGATTCAACTGCGAGAGGTTTATTTCTAAGATCTACATAGAATGTTTTTATCTCTTCTATTGCTTCGCTGGATAATTCGGGTCTTATTTTCTGTTTTGCATAGGCAACATATTTTCTGAAAAGTTCCCGAGGTATTGTCATGTCCTCTCCTGTTTTTATGTGCTCATTCAAAACATGTTCTGCAATTCTTTCGTCTTTCTGTCTATCTGGAATATCTCTTAATGTGAATATTATATCAAATCTGTTAATCAGCGTCGGAGGCAAATCTATTTGCTGTGCAATTGGCTGACTTGGATCAAATCTTCCAAATTTGGGGTTTGCTGCTGCGAGAACTGAAGTTTCTGCTCTTAACTTTGCCTGGACATTTGCTTTACTTACAGTTACACTTTGCTGTTCCATTGCTTCATGCATCGCACTTCGGTCATTAGGATCCATCTTTTCTAATTCATCAATACAAACAAGTCCTTTATTTGCCAGAACTATTGCTCCTGCTTCAAGAGACCAACCTTTAAGATATTCATCTCGGACAACTGTTGCAGTCAAACCTGCACCAGAAGTTGATTTACCGACGACATAACGTCCTTTTGGTGAAATATCTGCCATGAAATTTAATGTGACTGATTTTGCAACTCCCGGGTCTCCTATAAGTAAAATATGCATATCTCCTCTGCTCTTTTGTCCATCTTTATGCGTTTTCTGAACTCCGCTGAATAATTGTAGAACTAATGATTTTTTTATTTCTTCATAACCCCAGACACTTGGTGTAATGCTCTTTGCAAGATTGTCAAATATTTGTGGATTTTCTGAAAGCTCTAAAATTTGTCTTTCATCTTCTTCAGTTATGTCAAGTTCTTCAAATGTTTCTTCAAGAGGAATTATATTATTTGCTTCAATTGCAAGTTCAAATCTCGTCGATAAACCTCCTGTCTGAAGAGGGATTGGAACTTCTTTCAACACGCCAATTATTTTTATCCTACTTCCCGGAGTTGTTTTCTCTTCCATCTTTGGTTCTACTAAATCTTCTTTTACAAAAACGTTCATTCTTTTTGGCTGTTCTCCTCCAGATAATGATTCTGGTGCTTCTTCAACTACTAGTCTTTGAGTATCAACCATTTCTTTACTGATTAATTTGAATCCTGCTCTTCGTCCACAGGAACATCTTGGTGGTTCGCGAAATTTTTTTTCCATCTGTAAAACAGACATAACTGTTCCACAACTTGGGCATTCAAACTTGGCGTTTACTACCTGAGGACGAACATCTGATGCTTGTCTGATAATTCCTTCAATGACAATCATTTCATTCAAATGTTTTGAACGGATATTTCTTACTTTTATTTCATGGCTTTTCGGAACATTTACCAGACGAACTCTTACATTCTTTATCAGTCCTGATTCTTCTATTCCTAGTTCTACAATTCTCAGAGCATCTTCTGGGTTTGCTAGAATTTCATCAGATAATTTGTTAGAGAATTCTGTAAGCCTCATAAAGTCAATTGCAATTACATTAATTCCTTTTCGAATAGACTTTCCCAGATCTTTTTTGTAAAAGTCGAAGAATTTCTTTGCTTCAATTATCAATTCCTCTGTTTTTGACTTCTCGGACTTTCCCTCTTCACCCATCGCTTAGAAATGAAGAATTTCTTTAAATGGATTTCTATGGTTTGAAATAGAATTAATTTACTAGGTAACCTTTCAATACATTGTTAACAGTACAGGTTAAGGGATTGTAATTACAAGTTGAAGGACAATTTCCTGAACAATCTCTGTAAGCTTGATTACTACAACAGGTTTTTACTGTGGCAAAACTGCATGTACTTGTAAATGTTATTCCTCCAGATCCGCTACACCCACTATTTATTGTATACAATGCTTGATATTTTAAATTAGTTACACAATCAGTTCCTGTGCAAAGTTGTGAGCAATTTCCAGAAACATCACAAGAATGTGCCGCATCATTACATTTCCAATTTGTTCCATCAAATTGCAAAACTTGATTTGCTGTACAAGGAGAAGGCGGAGCCATTTCTGAAACTAAATGTCCTGGATTTGGTGTAACTCCTGGAGTTAAAGCATAAACACCAACGCTAATTATTGCTAAAATTCCTAATGCCATAAAAGTGTAAAGCCAACGATTAGAAAAATTAATTTGTATTACTGATTTCCCTCTTTTCTTTTTCATAATTAATATAACTAAAAGGAGTTTTTAAATTTTTATGCAGCGTATCTAAGATGATAATTTCTTTGATGTGGAGAAAAATAAACTATCTTATTTTCTATAACTGGATTCTTTAGTTGTCTCTTTGCTAATTGTTCAACAACTTTTGTTATTCTGCTTATGTCTTGATAATTTTCTTTTATTGCTTCGTTATAGAATGTTATTTTATATTTTTCATCTTTAGTTCCTTTTTCCATTTCACCAATTAATGTTCCATTACTGTTTCTAACTCTGTATTTTATTCCCATTTTTTCACCCATAATATGAATATTAGCATTCCATCTAAGAGTCATTAAATCTTCTTCTCTTATTCCTTTGATTACATAGTCTATCATACTTTTGGCTGGAGAAAGATGTTTAAAAATGTTACTATTAAGTGATAACTAATAATTTTTTACAGAATATTCTTCCAAAATATTTTTTAAAAATTCAGAATTATTGTTTGTAGTTCTTCAACGCTTCTTTGACATTCTTCAGAAGCTGATCCATAGAATCTTCCAACTGCTGTTTATTCTTTGTTCCTGTGCAGACAAGTTTTCCGTTGCTGAACAGAAGGAAAGTTGCATTTGGTTCTATTAATTTGTAAACTAAACCCGGAAATTGTTCTGGTTCATATTCTGTATTTTGCATTTCAAGAGCAAGAAAATTAAGATTAAGTTTTAGATTAATTGTTCCTGATGCTACAATGTTTTGAACAGTTATTTTTGGCTGCGTTGTAATATTGACATTTATTTTTTTTAATTGTTTAATTACAGCGTCGATAACTTCTCTTACTTGTGTTGTTGATTTTGTTCCTGTGCAAACGAGATTTCCCGATGAGAAAACTAAGACTGCAGATTTTGGTTCTTTAACTCTTAGAACTAAACCTGGAAAAGTTTCAGGATTATATTCGGTATTTGGCTGTGTTCTTGCAAGTTTTGGTAATGGAACTGGTTTTCATAAAGAAGCAGTAGCGACGATCTTTTGTATCTTGTAGGTACTTTCGGAAGCCATTTTATTTATATTTAAGAAAAATTTCCTTTATAAAGGCTTCGTCGTTGATTAACCATACAACCAATTTCTTTTTTGTTTCTCAAAATCTTTTTCAACTTCTTTTAACGTGGTTGCTTCCGACGGAGATTTGTCAGGACGAAGAGCAGTAAATCTCGGAAAACGTAAAGCGAAACCAGATGAATATGTCGGAGATTTTTGAATCTCCTGATAAGTAACTGAAACAACTATCTTTGGTTTTATCTTAACATTTTTTCCTTTTTCTTCTGTGATTAATGGTTTTATTTTTTCTGTTAATCCTTTAAATGAAACTCCTTCCTCTTCTTTTTCTTTGAATCCTGTCCCAACTTTTCCAATCTCCAAATATTTTCCGTCGGCATAACAAGATAATATGAAACTTGAAACCCAACCAGAACGTTTTCCTGTCCCGTATTCTCCGCCAGTTATTACTAAATCTAAATCTCTTTCTTCGGGTTTTATCTTCAACATATTTCCAACTCTTCTTCCAGGTTCATAGGGAGCATCAAGATTTTTCATCATTACTCCTTCCTGCCTGTCTTTAAGTGCCTGTTTGTAAAATGCTTCTGCTTTCTTTTCATCGTCGGTAATTATTTGTTTTGAGTGAATTATTTTGTAAGGATGATTTTCAATTAATTTTCTGATTAGTTCTGTTCTTTTTTTGAAGGGTTCATGAAGAAGTGATTTTCCTTCATAATATAAAATATCAAAAACATTTATTTCAATAGGAAGTTCATTCTTTATTTTTTCAATGTCGTATTTTCTTTTAATTCTCTGAGAAACAGACTGGAACGGTTTGTATTCTTTTGTTTTCTTGTCAAAACCAACAGCTTCGGAATCAAGAATAAATGAATCTCCCTTGACATATTTTTTTATATAATCAATTACTTCAGGGAATTGTTTTGTTACATTTTCTAATCTTCTTGTAAATAAAAATACTTTTTCTCCTTTTTTGTGTATGAGCAATCTGAATCCGTCGTATTTGTATTCTATTGCACACGGTTTACCGACGGTTTCAAATCCTTCTTTTATTGTTTTAGCTTTTTCAGCAAGCATAACTTTTATCGGTTTTCCAATTTCAAGATGAAGTTTTCCTAAATCTTTTTCGTCACCTTTTCTTGCTAAATCAAAGACGACAGCTAAATCATTTGTTTTGTTTATTGCATCCTGAATTTTTTCTGAAGCTTCTCCTTTGAAAAATGCTTTGTTCATTGCTTCTCTTATTGTACTTTCCTGAATTCCAATTCTCAAATCGCCGATTAATGTTCTAGTTAAATAAAGCGCTTCTATCGGAGAGGCTGAGGCAAGCAATTCTGTTATCAAAGAAATTTTCTTGTCAACTGTTCCTTTTCCCTCGAGCTCAGGAAGTTTTTTCATATTTTCCAAAACTTTTTCTGTGCTTAAACTTTTATTACTTTGCAAGGTGGATTGTCTTTTATTTTTGGTTAGTTTCTCAGCAACTTTTCCCAAATCCCCGATTGATTTCCATTCTTTCACAACTTTTTCTTTTGCTGTTCCTGTTGACTTTGAAATTGCTTTTATTGCAAGCTGACTACTTATTCCAATTTTTTTCTCGTTATATTCTGGATAGATATCTCCCAATAACAAATACAAAATTTCTCTGTCTGATTCATTAACTTCTTTTAAAAATTTTGAAAGAATTTCTATCTTCTCCAGCCTTTTTGTCGTTGCTGAGAGAGATTCATATAGTTCTGCAAGTTTTAGATACTTCATCTTCACCTCTTTAGTCAAACGAAAAAAGAGTTTTTAGATTTTTTTAATAAGAATAGAACTCCTATTATTATTGGAATAACTGAAATTATAAGAAAGACAAAAGGGTCTCTATATGTATCCCATACAATGATTGTTCCTAATCCTTCAAAGATAAATAGTATTCCTGCAATCAGCGGTTTTTTCCAAGTAACAATTAAAGTTCCCAGAAATATCATCGTCGGAATAAGGTGAATAAAAAATCCAATTCCGAAAGAGATATCTAACGCAAACAGCCCGATAAAAATTGCATACGCAATAATCAAACCTCTTGCAACATGCAATAGTTTAATCTTTTTCATTATTTTTCCAAAGTCCATGAATATTACAGTATTCTCTTGTTTTAACTTTATTTTTCACAGGGAATTTTGCTTCTGGTTTTTCTCCTGGTTTGAGAAATTTTTTTGATTCTCCTTTTTCTGTAGAAATTTCAACCCATTCAATATGATGTTCCTCTGTCATCGGATGCGGAATAGAACCGACTTTGATTATTACTCCTTCTTCATTTTTTTCTATTATAGGAACATGCTTTTCTTTTCCTTCTTCTTTTGTTTTTTCAATTTGTAATTTCATTGGCTTCCCGCAGCAAACCAAAGTTCCAATGCCTTCATGTAAAACTTCGACGATGTTTCCGCAGATTTCACATTTGTAAATTTGTTTTAATTTTGTCATGTTAATAATTCTCAGTAAAAATTTCATAAAATGCCTGAGGATGTTTGCATGCAGGACATTTTTTTGGAGCTTCTCTTCCTGTATGAACATAACCGCAATTTCTGCATTTCCATTTTACAACTTCGTCCTTTTTGAAAACCTGATTCTTTTTTACATTGTCTAATAATTTTCTATATCTATCTTCATGTTTTTCTTCTACTTCTGAAATTTCTTTGAAACTATCTGCAATTTCATTGAATCCTTCTTTTCTTGCAATCTTTTCAAATTCGGGGTAAATTGTTCCCCATTCTAAATGTTCTCCTTCAGCAGCAGACAATAAATTTTCTTGAGTTGTTCCAATTTTTCCTGCAGGATATTCCGCAGTTATTTCAACAAGAATACCATTGCTGTCTTGTAAATGTTCAAAAAAAATTTTTGCGTGTTCTTTTTCATTGTCGGCAGTTTCCTGAAAAATTGCGGAAATCTGTTCATAGCCTTCTTTTTTTGCAACAGAAGAATAATATGTGTATCTGTTTCTCGCTTGACTTTCCCCTGCGAAAGCCTTTAACAAATTTTTTTCTGTCTTACTCCCCTTTAATTTCACCATCGATTACAGAAACATTAAAAGTTTAATAACTTTATCTATTCCCTCGGGATTTCTTTGCTGCAGAAGTCAACCCTCTCATTGCTCTCTTGCTGTTTCCGGGTTTTGTTATCCAGTTGATTGTATTGTCGTTTTTTATTTCTGGTCTTTCAACATCAACAAGAATTACTTCAAAGAAATAATTAACTCCGTCTTTTCCGATTTGATAAGAATTAAGAACTTCAAGATTAGGGAATTTTTTTTGAGCTCTCTGCTCTGCAATCCATTTATAACTCATCTTTAAATTTTTGTTAGTATGCATTCTTTTACTTCTTCTTGCTTTTACAGGTCTTTGTCTTTTGTGTCCTCCTCTCTTTAATCTTGCACGTATTACAACAAATCCTTTTTTTGCTTTGTAACCAAGAGCTCTTGCACGGTCTAATCTCAACGGCTTTTCAACTTTTGTTAAAGCTTCGCCTTTTCTCCATTCGACCATTCTTTTTCTCAGAATTTCTGTATTTGGTTTTTTCCAAGCCTGAGCAATATGATGATACATTCCGTTTGTCATAAATTATTTAGAAAAAGTTTATTTTTAAAGGTTTGGAATTAGAATTAATTCTTATAACAGGAAAATACTTGGGAAGGATTTGCGTAATCTAAACTTACCAAAGTATATCCTGCTTCGCAACCACAACCGCTACTCATACTACAAGTTGAAGGAGGGTATGCTACTTCACAAGGTCTTCCTAATCTGCAAAATCCATATAGTCCATGTGGAACATATCCACAAACTAAACTAGTCCCGTTCCAAGACAAAACTTGTCCTGAAGTACATCCTGCTGGAACTCCTAATTCAGATAAATCATGTCCTGGGTTTGGTTTAACTCCTGGTGTTAAAGCATAAACTCCGATGGATATTATGACTAAAATTCCTAATAATATAAATGTGTAAAGCCAACGATTAGAAAAATTAATTTGTATGCTTTTCCTCTTTTTCATATCAATTTTATTAATGGAAAGTTTTTAAATGTTATTTTTCATAAAAATATGTATGAGGCTGTAGCTCAGTCTGGTAGAGCACTGCTCTGATAAGTGCGAAATGGTTCGCTCATTCCGAATCAAGTATAATTCAGAAAGGCAGGGGTCCAAGGTTCAAATCCTTGCAGTCTCACTTAATTTTTAATTCCCAATTCTAGAATTAATTTTCCGTCAGAAAGTTCGTAATCTTTTATTGGAAGACTTATCGGAATTATTTTCGCGTAAGCTTTCTTTTTTCCAACAGCTTTTATTTCAATACTGTTTTCAAGTTTTATTATTGAAACATTTTCTATTGACTTGACTTCGGGCATTTCTAATTCGTAAATTACTCTGTCTGATAATCTTCTAACATTTGTTTCTGGTTCTTCCCTAGGCAAACCTGAAAATTCTTTTGTTTTTTCTTTAGTAAATATACTCTGTTTGAATTTTTCTTTTTTATTTTCTTGGACGACTTTTGGTTTCCCTCCCATTTGAGTTACCTTTATTTTTGGAGGACCATTCCCAAAAGTAGAGATACTAATGCTTATTCCGTTTTTATCTATTTTTTTTGGGGTTGCAGATTCATTTAAATTTGATTTTAATTGTTCATCTAATTCTTTGCTAAGATTTTTCATTAGAGAATTAAATATTGAATTAAGCCCCATCGGGAGTCTTACTTCATTCATCGAAGGCATTGTGTCGTTTTTTCCGAGCATTCCCCAGTCTTCATCGTCATCACTTTCTAAAACTCTACTGCCACAATAAGGGCAAAAGCTATATCTGTCTTCGACATTTTTTCCGCATTTAGAACATTTATTTTTTTTAAACATTTTAGATTTCTTTCTATTTTAACAAGATAAAACCGTTTAAATAATTTTGGTAGGAAAGATATTTGAAAATTTCGCTCATTCATCCCTCCCTCCCGCCCGATGCGGAAAAAATTTGTATTTGCGAAATTTTTATGCACCATTCGTGGCGAGGACACCAAGGTTTCCTTCGCTTAACCTTCCTCTTATTGGCCGAATGTTGTCATGCACCATTCGGGAATTGAACCCGACTCTAAACCTTGGGAAGGTTTCATTCTACCGATGAACTAATGATGCTTATGTCTTCGAGAACAATAATTAATTTAAAGATTGCTGTGATAAATTCTTAATGGAAAATCAAGTCAGATTTAACATGAGAAGATCTGAAAATAATCCTACTTGTTTAGAATGGTTTTTTCTGGTATTAAACAAAGATAAAAGAGAAATTCCCCGAATAAAAACGGGGGTCTATAATCTGTTTCGTCCGATAATTGAAGAATATAAAAGTTACGAAGGTGTTTTGGAAAATAAATGGCGATACGACCTTATTCATTTTGATTCTGAAGCTGGAATTGATAGCGGATGGAAAAGTAAGATATTTCAAAAGATGTTGAAAGATAACGAATTATACTCTCGAGTAAAAGATCAGGATGGACTTGAGAAATATATTTCTGAACTCGATAAGAAACTTTGATTAGTTAATTTTTTATATTGGTAACTTCTAACTTTTGTATGACTAAGAAAAAATTTTACGTAACTACTGCAATTGATTATCCTAATGCAGAACCGCATATTGGACATGCTTATCAGAAAATTGTAGCGGATGTTCTTGCACGATGGCATAAACTTATCGGAGATGATGTTTGGTTTTTGACTGGAACTGATGAGCACGGGAAAAAAATTCAAGAAGCTGCAGAGAAAGTGGGAAAAACTCCAAAACAATTTGTCGACGAGCTTTCTGTAAAATTTAAAGAAGCTTGGAAATCTTTGAATATTGAACCTGATAGATTCATAAGAACAACTGACAAAGACCACGAGAAATTAGTTCAGGAAGTCATAAAAAAATGTTACGAAAATGGAGATATTTACAAAGGAGAATATGAAGGATGCTATTGTACTGGTTGTGAAGCTTACTACACCGAAAAAGATTTAGTCGACGGAGAATGTCCTTATCATCCTGGGAAAAAAATTCAGAAACTGAAAGAAGAATCTTATTTTTTTAAGTTGAGCAAATATCAAAAATTTCTTTTGGATTTGTACAAAAAAAATCCTGAATTCGTTTTGCCGAAAGAAAGAAGAAATGAAATTGTTAATCGTGTAAAAGAAGGATTGAAAGATTTGAGCATTTCTAGAACAAGTTTTAATTGGGGAATTCCTTTTCCTCTCGATAAGAAACATATAGTTTATGTCTGGTTTGACGCACTTTTTAATTATGTTTCTGGTGCTGGGAAAAATCAAGAATACTGGCCTGCTAATGTTCAACTTTTAGGAAAAGATAATTTATGGTTTCATGCAGTTTATTGGCCTGCGTTTTTGAAATCAGCAGGATATGAATTACCGAAGACGATTTTCGTTCACGGATTTTTGACTTGCAATGGGCAGAAAATTTCTAAATCTTTGGGGAACGTAATCTCTCCGAAATATTTATCAGGAAAATACGGCGCTGATGCAGTTAGATATTTTATGTGTAGACAATTTCCATTTAGTGAAGGTAGCGACGGAGATTTTTCAGAAAAAGCATTAATTGACAGATATAATAATGAACTCGCCGACAAACTTGGAAATTTAGTTTCACGAGTTGCTGCTTTGGCGGAGAAGTATAGGATTGAAAAGTGCGAAAATAAATTATTGAAGAAACTGAAACTAAAAGAAATTGAAAAGCATTTTGAAAATTATGAGTTAGATAAATCTCTGAATGAAATTTTTGCTTTTATCGATGTGTGTAATGAATATGTTCAGAACAAAAAACCTTGGGAAACTCACGACGCTAAAGTTTTGTATGAACTTGTTGAAAGCATAAGAGAAATCGCGAGATTGCTTTCGCCGTTTATTCCTGAGAGTGCAGAAAAGATTTTGAAACAATTTTCAGCAAAGAAAATTATAAAAGGAGAGATTTTATTTAAGAAAATAGAAACAAAATGACAAATCTTACAAAAATTACAGATAAAGAGACAATTTTGTATTTGAAACCAATAACTGATAGGGACGTACATATTTTCAATCCTTGTCGTTTAGATGTTCCTGGAATAGGAGAAATTACTGCAACTTCTATAATTTTATTCGAAAAAGATAATTGTGATATTGTTGATTATTTTAGATTCATTAACAAATCCAATAGGGGCAGAATTTTGAGAAAAAATGGAGAATATTATTTAGAAAATGAAACCAGAAATTAGTTACGAAGATTTTGAAAAACTTGATTTGCGAGTTGCTGAAATAATTGAAGTTGAAGAAATTGCTGGGGCTGACAAACTTTACAAATTGACTCTTGATGTTGGAGAATTGGGAGAAAGAACTATTTGTGCGGGAATAAAAAATTATTATTCTGCAGATGATTTGAAAGGAAAGAAAATAATTCTTCTTGCTAATCTTGCTCCAAGGAAACTTAAAGGAATTGAAAGTCAAGGAATGTTATTAGCTGCATCGACGGAAAATCATGAAGAAGTTGTTTTGCTTGTTCCTGAAAGTGATATAGAAGTTGGGAGTAGAGTAGGATAAGATTAAACTTTTTTGAAAATTATTTCCCAAATTGTTGGTTTGTCTTTATCTGAATCGTAATTTACATCAAGAATTCTTGCGGCAATTTCTTTGTACGCTCTTGCTGCGTTACTTTTTGGTGATGTGTGAACCACTGCATCTTTCATACTTAATGATTTTGATACAGATGTGTCTTCTGGAATCATACCAAGAATTGGGACTTCAAGCATTTCTTTAACTATCTCAGAACCCATTTCAATATCATTTCTTTTTACTCTTGTAACTATAACTCCCATTACTGGTTTTTTCATTTGTTCTGCTATCTTTATTGTCTTGAGTGCATCAGTTATTGCTGGCATTTCTGGGTTTGTTACAATAATTAATTCATCTGCTACACCGAATATAGAAAGAGCTTCTTCACCCAATCCTGCTGCGCTGTCTACTATAACATATTCTGAAACTTTTTTGAAATCTTCCTTGAAATCTTTTATCTTTTCTGGTCTTATTTTTTTTAACTCATTTATTGACAAAGATGAAGGCATTATCTTTATTCCTGATTCGTGTTCGTAAACTGCTTCGAAAGGGTCTGCTTTTCCAAGTAAAACGTGATTTAGATTTACAGGAACTTCAGGAGAATTCAGATGGATTCCGACGTTAGGTGTTGTTAAATTTCCGTCAATAATTAAGATATCTTTGCCGAAATAATTCATGGCTGCGCCGAGATTTATTGCTGTTGTTGTCTTTCCTACACCACCCTTTCCAGAGGTTATTACGATTACTTTTTTCATCTTTAGAATGTAGAACGAATTCTACGATAGAAGGAATTGCTTTACCTTACTTATAAATTTTTCTAAGAGCTCGGCATACTCTTTTAGTTTCTCTAAATTGACATCGATTTCTTTTCCTTGATAAAAAATCTTCAAACTTACATTCTTTCTGAACTCACCTATTCTTTCTGTTCTTAACTCTCTTATTTTTCTGAACATTTCATAGAGGTCGATAACAGCCAAGAACTCTTTATCGTTCTTGAATAAATTTCTTATCTCTTTAATCTGTCCTACTGGATTTGTCGGAACCGATGAAATTTTTTTCTTTTTCTTTGCATGTTCAAGAATTTTTTCTATGCTGGTTTCAATCATTCTTCGCCATCGCAGAATTAGATTCATAATTACATCGCACGTTTTTGTGTATTTCAGACTGACGTACAGCAAGTGGTCTGCACTAATTTTTTCTTGAATTATGTCTTCCATAAAACCCCCTCTTAGAACTATAATTTCTCAATATGCAGAAGTATTTATACTTATCGATAGAATTTGGAAATAATAAATTTATTCTGACAATTTCATAATCGCGTCAGCTAAGTCACCAGTTTCTTCTAATGCTTTTTCAGCATCTTTTTTAGAACAATTTGTTTTTTCCATAATGACTTTCACATCGTCTTCGGAAAAACCGTTTTCTTCGGAAACATCACCAGTTATCTGAAAAGATTCCTGTCCCTGCATTTTTATTTTTGTTACAGAAGGATTGTTAATTATTAATTTTGTTCCATCTTCATTTTCGATTATAACTTTAGAAGCAGGAATTTCTGTTTGGGACATTCCCATTTGTTTCATAACTGCCTGCATTTGTTTTGGATTAATTCCTGGAAACATTTTATTTTATAAAAATTCCCAGAGCAATTCTGAATACTACAAGAAGAAGAATAAACACCACTACATGTACTGGGCTTAGATTGAATTTACTTTGATATTCTTCCTTAAATCTTACTAATCCGCCAAGTCCTGACGGCATATTTACTCCGCTGTCTGCCATTATGCAAAACTCCTGTTTTGTATTTGTGCTGAAAACTCTCTGTTTTCTGTCATATTGAAATTAAAAGGACAAGGTATTTAAAAGTTTCTTGACATATTGAAGAATGGACACCAAACAGGAAAAAGAAATTGTAGAATTTTGGGAGAAAGAAAAAATTTACAAAACAGACCTGAGTAATAAAAATCTTTTTCCAATAGACACGCCTCCGCCTACGGTTTCTGGAGCAATGCATATGGGGCACGCTTTTTCATATTCTCAACAGGATTTTATTGCCCGATTTCACAAAATGAAGACAGGGGTTTTTTATCCGTTCGGAACTGATGATAATGGTTTGCCTACAGAAAGACTTGTTGAAAAAATAAATAATGTTAAAAGTAAAAATATGTCGAGAAAGGAGTTTATTGAACTCTGCCTTAAAACTTTAAAGAAGATTACTCCTGCTTTTGTTCAGGATTGGAAAAATCTTGGGATGTCTTGCGATTTTGAAATGTCTTATTCTACAATTGATAAAAACTCTCAGAAAATTTCACAGAAATCTTTTATTGAACTTTACAAAGGAGGGGAAATCTATGAGAAAAAAGTTACGACAATATGGTGTCCTGAATGTCAGACTGCAATTGCTCAGGCAGAACTTGAAGACAAAAAACTTTCGAGCTTGTTTTCAACTCTCAAATTTTCATGCGACGGAAAAGATTTGCTAATTGCAACCACGCGTCCAGAATTGCTTCCTGCATGCGTTGCTGTTTTTGTAAACCCCGACGATAAAAGATATACAAAACTTATTGGTAAAAAAGCCAAAGTTCCTTTTTTTGATTATGAGGTTCCTATCATTGCTGACAAATCTGCAGAGATGGAAAAAGGGACAGGAGTTTTGATGATTTGTTCTTACGGAGACAGATTTGATGTTGATGCAATTAATCGACATAAACTGAAACCAAATGTTATCCTAGATAAAAACGGAAGATTGACTGAAGGAAAATATAAGGGAATGAAAATAAAAGAAGCAAGGAAAAAAATTCTTGAAGATTTTAAAAATATGAATCTTATTTCAGAGCAAAAAGAGATTTCTCATGTTGTAAATGTTCATGATAAATGCGGGACAGAAATTGAATTCATTCCGACTGAACAATGGTTCATAAAAATTATTGATAAGAAGAAAATTTTTATTGAACAAGGAAAGAAAATAAAATGGTATCCTGAATTTATGCATAAGAGATATGATAATTGGGTTAACGGACTTGAATGGGATTGGAGTATCTCGAGAGACAGGCATTTTGGAATTCCTATTCCTGTTTGGAAATGTGACAAATGTAATGAATTAATTTTTCCGTCTGAAAAAGATTTACCTGTTGACCCTTTAGAGATTAAGAAAAAATGTCCAAAATGTAATTCACTTGCTGTGCCAGAATCAAAAGTTCTTGATACTTGGGCAACTTCATCGTTGACTCCACAAATTGCTTCTTCTCTTGTTAATGACAAGATTAAATTGCCGTTTTCATTAAGGCCGAATGCTCATGATATTATTCGAACTTGGGCATTCTATACCATTGTAAAATCTTATCTTCATAAAAAACAAATTCCTTGGGAAAATATTATGATTTCAGGAATTGTTTCTTTAGGCGGGGAAAAAATGTCTAAGAGTAAAGGTAATGTAATTGCTCCACAGAATATAATTGAGAAATATGGTGCAGATGCTTTGAGATTTTGGGCAGCAGGTTCAAAGCTCGGAGAAGATTTAGATTATCAGGAAAAAGATTTGGTTACTGGAAAAAAAGTTATTAACAAACTTGAAAATGCTGCGAAATTTGTCTTTATGAATTTGGAAAATTACCGAGGAGAAAAGCCGAAAAAATTGGAACCGTTGGATGAATTATTTTTGAGCAATCTTAATGAAGTTGTTAAGACCATCACAGAAAGTTTTGAAACTTATGAATATAATAAAGCAAGAGCGGAAATAGAAAATTTTTTCTGGAAATATTTTTGTGACAATTATCTTGAAATGGTTAAAAAACGAGTCTATCAGGGAACAGGCGAGAAAAAACTTTCAGCACAATATACTCTTTATAATTCTCTTTTAACAATTTTGAAATTAATTGCTCCGATTATGCCTTTTGTTACAGAAAAAATTTATCAGAATTATTTTAAGAAAAATGAAAAAGTGAAATCAATTCATCTTTGTGAATGGCCTGAATTTGATAAGAAGAAAAAATTTTCTAAAGATTTTGATATCTTAATAGAAGACTTAACTATTGTCAGACAAGAAAAAAGTGAAAAGAAACTTTCATTAAATTCTCCTATTGAAAAATTTACCACTCCTAATCATAAAATTATTCTTTCTTATTTAGATGACTTTAAATCTGCTTCTGGAGCAATCACTATCGATTTAGGAAAAGAACATAAAGTCAATTTTCCTAAGGCTGGAACGGAGAAAGTAGAATGAAAATATCAATAGATGAATTAAGGGAAAAAGTTATAGAACTTGAAAGTCACAAAGGAAGACATACAGAATTAATCAGTGTTTACATTCCTGCGGACTACGACGTGAATTCTGTTCAGAGACAACTTGAAGCTGAAAAGTCTACTGCTAAAAATATTAAATCAACTACGACGAGAAACAATGTTACTGAAGCTCTTGAAAAAATTGTGCGTTATCTTAAGGGATTGAAACAAACTCCTCCGCATGGTTTGGCTTTATTTTCGGGAAATATTTCTAAGGTTGAAGGACAAATGGATTTGCAATTGTGGGAAATTGAACCTCCTCAGCCACTGAAAATTAGAATGTATCGATGTGACAAGGAATTTGTTCTTGAACCTCTTCAGGCTATGTTGGAAGTTTCTGAAATTTTTGGTTTATTGGTTATGGACAGAAAAGAAGCAACGATTGGTTATCTTGAAGGAAAGAGAATTGAAGTTGTGCAGAAGATGACTTCTGGAATTCCATCAAAAGTCAGAGCAGGAGGACAGTCTTCACAAAGATTCCATAGAATTACAGAAGGTTTGACAAAAGAATTTTATAAAAGAATTTCTGAAGAAATGAAAAAAGTATTTTACGATATGCCTAAACTAAAAGGTATTTTGGTTGGCGGTCCCATTCCAACAAAAGATGAATTTCTCGACGGAGAATATTTGCCTACAAAATTAAGAGAGAAAGTTATTGGACGAATTGATATCGGAGACAGCGATGAGTCTGGTCTTAAAGAACTTGTTGAAAAATCAAGAGATTTACTTGCGGGACAGGAAATTGTTCAAGAGAAAAAAGTTTTGGAAAAGTTTTTTGAAACTCTCGGAGAAAAACCAGACCTTGCTTTTTACAAAGAAGCCGATATCAGGAAAGCTTTGCAGTATGGAGCAGTTAATGTTTTGATTATGTCAAAAGTTTTCGATAAAAAAGTAATGAAAGAATTTTCTGAACTTGCTGAGAATATTGGTTCTACAATTGAAATAGTTTCTACAGAAACTCCTGAGGGAGAGCAATTCAATAATCTTTCTGGTGTCGGTGCTATTTTGAGATTTAAAGTGTGACCCACATATTTTTTTAAACCCCAAAGTTTTAATTTAATCTCGTGGAGTACGAAGATAAGGCGGTCTCTTTTGAACTTTTAATGAGATTTTACAATTCTAAAAAACCAATTCACTGTTCTACTCTTGCAGAGGAATCTCTTCTCGGAGATTATGATTTGCTTGTTTATGCCAGCAATCTTAAAGAGAAAGGGTTTGTTGAAAATCCGCGTATTTTTGGAGTGGAATCTCATCACGCTTTGTTTTTCAAAATATCTCCTCGAGGAAAAAAGTTTGTTGAGAAAATTATAGAGAAATTTCCTCTTGACAAATTGGATAACCTTTAAAATATTGGTTCTTCTTTTATCTTTATGGATCCAACAAGCAGGACTATTGAAGAGATTGACGAGGCGAGGGAAAAAGAAGATTTGAAAAAACTTGAGGCTGTGTTCTTTGTGAGTGGGAGATTTCTGACAATGCAGGAACTTATTTCTTTTACAGATTTGAATCCAATTATTCTTGAAGAGCTTATTGAAAAACTGCAGGATAGATATGAAAAAGAAGATTCAGCAATTGAAATTGTTGAGAAAAATAAAATGTGGAAGATGGATGTCAGACCTCAGTTTCATAACATAATAAATAAATTAGCGGGCGGAAGAAGTGAATTCACAAAAGCAGAACAGGAAACTCTCGGAATAATTGCTTACAAACAACCGATAAAACAATCCGTGATAATAAAAATTAGAGGGAACAAGGCTTACGACCATATTAAGAAATTTGAAGACCTTCAATTGATTAAGAAGAAAAAAGTCGGACACACCAACGAGCTTTCAATCAGCGACGATTTTTATGACTATTTTACTTTCCAGGAAAATGCACCACAAGAATCTTTAAAAATTAATAATTCTGTAGAGTGAAATGAAGATTCTTTCGGTAATTTATCTTTTTTACATGTTTGTATCCATTTACACTCTTTCTTTTTTTATTATGCTTTATCTTCATAACAGGAAACATTTATTTGATTTTCCGAAAATGAC
Source organism: Nanobdellota archaeon (assembly GCA_027364705.1). Taxonomy (GTDB): domain Archaea; phylum Nanobdellota; class Nanobdellia; order Pacearchaeales; family GW2011-AR1; genus RBG-13-33-26. The sequence goes on along the minus strand of DAHXOU010000024.1, from coordinate 4,520 downwards.
AAAAGAATATTCTATTTCAGTTCTTGTTCCAGCATTTAACGAGGAGAAAACATTGAGGGAAACTATTGAAGCAATTTTCAATATAGATTACCCAATAAAAGAAGTAATTATTCTTAATGATGGTTCTACTGATAGGACTAGAGAAATTTCCGAGGAGCTTCTGAAAAAATATTCTAAACTGAAATTAATCAATAAAGAAAATTCTGGAAAAGGAGATTCATTAAATCGCGGAATCAAAATGGCGGTTGGAGAATTAGTTGTGGTTGTCGATGCTGACAGTTATCCCGACAAAGATTCTTTTAAAAAATTAGTTGGTTATTTTGACAATGAAAAAGTTGGTGCAGCGACATGTGTTTTTGTCCCGAGAAATAAAAATAAATTCATTGAGAAAATGCAATTTATCGAATATAATATTATTGCTTTCACGAGGAAACTTTTGGGGTACATTGATGCAGTTTATGTGACTCCTGGTCCTTTGGCTATGTATAGAAAAAAAGCTCTTGAAAGTTTTGGCGGATTTGATTCTGGAAACATGACGGAAGATATTGAAGTCGCTTGGCATTTAATTAAACAGGGATGGGAGATAAAAATGTGTCTTGCAACTCATGCAACAACCACTGCTCCCGACAATTTAAAAATTTGGTATAGGCAGAGAAGAAGATGGAGTATCGGAGGGATGCAATGCATTGAAAAACATAGAAAAAATTTTCTTAAAAAAGGAATGCTCGGGACTTTTATCATTCCCTTTTTTCTTATGAGTTATGCTCTCGGACTTTTAGGTTTAGGTGTTTTCCTTTACTTATCTATAAGGGGAATAATCAAGAATTATCTCTTTGCATTTTATTCACTTCCTGTTGGGTCTCCTCTCCTTACTATGGAAGATATTTACATCACGCCAAGTTTTCTTAATTATCTCGGAATAATTCTTTTTATAATTGCTTTCTTATTTACTCTTGTTGTTTTGTCGAAGATGAAAGAAACTGCTATGAGAAAATATACTCTTATAGATTTATTATTTTTCTCTCTAGTTTATCTTTCTATATATCCTTTCATAACTATCAGCGCAATATATAATTATTTTAAAAGGGATAAGCGTTGGAGATAACATGAATCAAAAGAGATTTTTTTTGTATGCTTTAATTCTGACGATTGTAATTTTTAATATTGGAATTTTTATGGGATACATGCTGGAATCTTCTCGTATTGATAAAATAAATAATCTTTATGTAAATGCGGAAACTGAACTTCTTGACCAGATGATTCAGAGAGATGCACTTTCAATTATTGACCTTGATTGTAATTCACTTATTCAAGAGAATATAAATTTTGGAGACAAGATTTTTAGCGAGGCATTGTTAATCCAAAAATATGAGGAAGCAAATAAGATTAATGATAATATAATTTTCCAACATAAAAGATTTGATTTACTCAGAACTTTATTCTGGATAAACAGCATAAAAATAAAAGAAAAATGTAATTCAGATTATCACAATGTTGTTTATTTTTACAAGTATAACAGCCCTTCAATTGAGCAAGAATCAAAACAGAGATTTTTTTCTAATCTGCTTAGTGAAATAAAAATTAATCAGGAAGAAAATGTTATGTTAATTCCAATTGCTGCAGATAATAATATTCCTTCTGTAAATCTGCTTGTTAAAGAATATGGTATTGATAAATTGCCGACTATTTTGATTGATGAAAAAATAAAAATTACCGACGTTAAAACCATTGAAGATATCGAAAAATATCTTAATTAATTATATAAATCCTTAAAAACTAATCTCTTTTTCAGTTAGCATGGACGAGTGTTATAGATGCGGTGCTTCGGGGGACAATGTAAAATTGTCAAGAGCTATTTCTGATCATGGAATTGTAAATATTTGTGATTCTTGTGCTAACACTGAAAAAATGCCTCTCATCAAAAAGGCAACTGAAAAACAGATAGAGGAATCTCAGAGACAAAAATCTGTTAGAGACAGACTCGAGCGAATGAATAAAAGCATTTCTGGAGGAGGAGAGGTTAATCTTAGGTCATTGGTTGACAAGAAATTTAAAGAAAGAGGAGTTCAACATTATCCTGATTTAGTTGAAAACTTTCACTGGACAATTCAGAAAATAAAAAGACTTAGAAAAATAACTAGAGAAGAATTTGCAAAAGGAATCGGGGAATCTGATGCTTCTGTAAGAATGTTAGAGCAGGGGTTTGTACCAAATAATGATTATCGTATTATTGTGAAAGTAGAAAACTTTTTGAGAGTTAATTTGCACAAACAGGGAGCACCTGGTTTTCCATCTGTGCCTGTTGACCCTATGAAGAAATATAGTTTTGATAATTCTATGGTTAGTGATTCAGAAAAGAAATTGGCTTTTGATCAGAATACTACTAAAGAACTTAAAATTGAAGATTTGAAAGCAATGGACCAAAAAGTTACTAAGGAACAAAGAGGATTTTTTTCTCTTTTCCGAAAAAAACAGGAAGAAAAGAAAACTGAATCTGAGCCTGTTGATGGCTTGGAAGAAGAGTATTCTCAGGATGACGAGAAATTTTTAGATGAGAATATGGAAGAAGAAGAAAAACCATAGAAACCAAACTTTTATAAACTATTTTTCTGAATTCTTATTATGGAACTTAATATTATCAGATCTGAAAAAGATGAAATTGAATTTGAAATTGGGAGTTTGACAATTGCAGAAATTCTTAGAGTTTATCTTAACAAAGATTCTGCTGTGACTTTTGTTGCATGGAAAAGAGAACATCCTACTAAGAAACCAATCGTTGTTGTTAAGACAAAAGGAAAGACTGCAAAGAAAGCAATCGACGACGCTGTTTCTGCAATAACAAAAGATTTGGTTAATTTAGAAAAAGATTTCGACAAAGTTATTTAATTATTTCTAAACCTTCCTAAATAAAATTTATAAACTTCTAAAATATATATTATTATGGTAAAAAAGGAAAAGAGGCGAGGTAGTTCTAAACTTCCCGAGATAAGTCATAGTGCTGAGAGAATTGAAGCATTGTTAAGAATTCCTATTGCAATAATCAGTGGATTAATTCTTGGGTTGTGGTGGAATTTAACTTGTATTCTTATGATAATAAATTGGTTCATGACTTTGCTAAGCGGAGAGAGAAATAAATCTTTGGCTCTTTTCTGTGAATACTTCAATACCGAAGTGTATAAGTTTATTCGATATATGACTTTTATGTCCAATAAGAGGCCTTTTCCATTTTCAAGAATTGAGTGGATAAGCAGATTTGAATAATTCTATACAATAATCTTTAAATAGAATTATTCCGATTTTTATTTATGGGTGATATAACTATTCCTAAACTTGTTGTTTTTTCTCCATACAGAATTCAGAAACCACGAGATGTTCCGATGATTATTCCTACTGAAGCTGAATATGAAAAACTAAAAGATATGTTGAGAAATTATTCTTATATTTTAATTATGCCTCCAAAAGTTTGTGATAACTCGACTTCTTTTAACCGCGACTCTGTTAATTTTTACTTTGGTAATAGTGCAGAACACCTTGGACAAAGTTTGGAATTTTTTCTGGCAAACGGAAATGGGAATCCTCTAAATGAACTAAAAGACTTTCATGGTATTGCATTTAATTTCTCTCCTCTCTTTGAATTCTTTTCTCATAAAGAAAGAGAAGTTATGAAAACTTATCAATGTTTTAAAATGAACAATGATGAAAAATTGGGTTTTGCTCTTGGGTTAGGAAAATGGAAAAGTCCTCTTGGAAAAAAATTAGGCGAAGAAATTTATTCTGTTTATAATCATAATTAATCTTATAGTAATTCTTATTAACTCGAGATAAATTCATTTTGCATGTCAGACAACAGAATTTCAACGGGTAGTTACGATTTGAATAAATGGCTTTATGGTGGCTATGAAAAAGGAATTGTGACAATGATTGCCGGAAGTCCTGGAAGCGGGAAAACAAACATGTCGATTCTTGCTGCTTGCAGTCAGGCAAAAAAAGGGAACAAAGTTATTTTCATTGATACTGAGGGAGGATTTTCTTCTGACCGGGTGAAACAAATTGTTGGGGAGAATTATGAAGAAATTTTGAAAAATATTTTACTAATAACTCCTGCAGATTTTAACGAACAGCAGAAAGTTTTTAAGACTCTTAACAACTATTTGAAAAAAGAACAAATAAGTTTAATTGTCGTCGATGGAATGGCTATGCTTTACCGACTTGAGTTGGGTGATGCTCGGCAAGATGGCGATAATACTATCAGAGAAGTTAATTTAGAAGTTGCAAGACAGATGAAACTTCTTGCAGAAATTTCCAAGAACCAGCAGATTCCTGTTGTTGTTACGAATCAAGTTTATATGGGATATCTTTCTGAAGAAGATTGGAAAAAAGGAATGGAAAGAGAAGTAAACATCGTCGGAGGAGATTTGCTTCAGTATTGGTGCAAGTGCATAATTGAATTGAGAAATGAAAAAGGAAAACGAAGAGCAATTCTAAAAAAACACAGAAGTCAGCCCGAAAAAGAAATGGGA
>DAHXOU010000022.1 GCA_027364705.1 Nanobdellota archaeon | reverse complement strand
GACTCATTAAGTCAAAAATTCCAGCAGCCTCGAGTTTCGCAGCGACAGCAGGACCAATACCGGGCAAATCGGTTAATGATGGTTCTTTTCCGTCTTTAGATTTCTTTACTTCTTCCCCATCCTCTTCTTCCTCAGTCTTTTTTGCCATGATAAGAAAATCCCTGTTCACTTTATAAAGATTATTTGGATGTCAGATATATCTTCGAGAATTAGAATAACTTAAAAAGAAAAAATAAATCTCCAACAAGAAAAAAGAAAAAGATAATCGTCTCTGCAATTTTTCCTGTTTTTATGAATCCTTTTATTCTAAACTTCAAAGGATAAAACGGAACAATTCCCTGAACAGTAATTCCGTCCAATAATAAATGAATAGAATATCCAAAAACAAAAGGAAATAAAAATCCCTCTGCAAAAAAGAAAAGAAAAATTCCAATTAAAAAAATAAAACTAAAACTGTGAATTGCTCCTCTGTGTCTGACAAAAAAATTAAAGAATTTGAAATGCTTTCCTATCTTGGAAAATCTTGAATCAATATCAGGAATTATCGAAGAGAGAAGAAAGACAATTACAAAAGGAATAGAATTTAAAGAGAATAAAACCAGAGCGAAAAAAAGCGCAATTATCAAATGAGTTCTGAAGAGCATAAAGAATATTATCAAATTAATAATATAAATCTTTAAAATGTTCTAACTAAAAAAGGATTAATGTTTTTCCAACTCACTTATCAGAGCATCTGCGTTAATTTCTTCTGCTCCTTCAATAATAAATTCAGGAGTGTTAAACATTTTGTTGCTTCTCACATTTCCTGAGAATAGCATTTCTTTCCCCAATAAATTTTCTCTCTGAATAAATAATTCTTCAGGATTTTCAAAACTAGTTAGTCCAAGTTTAGCGAGATTATCATGGAAAGCGACGGCACGAATTGTTTCTGTACCATCATCGATAATAACATTTGAAAGTGCTCTTTTTTCTCCAGAAACTTTTCCGTGTTCTGCACAGACAAAAGCATTTCCTTCAGGGATTACTTTTTTTCTGCAGTTCGGACAAACATAAAAAAACTTAGGGTCAAAAGTCTGGACAATAAATGCTCTTACTTTTGCGCTGTCAGAATTTTTAAGTTCGGAAATATTTCTTACCCTAAAAATTTTATCTATATTTACAGAATCAATTGTTTCGGCAGTTATTTTTAGTTCTGAAAAACTTCCGAGATGAATTTCATTTTCTCTCATGCTTCCGTTTAAAATTTCTACAACAATTCCTTCAGTAATTTTTCCTGTTTCAATAAGTGCAACGTGATTAGTATCCCATAAAACAACTTTTATATTTGAAGTCTCATCTGCAATGAATAAATTTGCAACTTTCCCGTCATCTCCTTTTTTAGTCTTAAAAGTTCGAACCGGAGATATCCCCGTAATCTTTCCTCTTGTATTTACTTTTCTCATTCCAGGAAGAAGTTCCTCAAGCTTTAGTTTCTCATTGTCAAAAGAAATGCCCAATTCTGCCGCAACAATTTGCGCTGCTCCATCTTTACTGATTAAGCCCGAAAGTTTTGCTCTTTTTGCTTCAATTCTCCTCTCAATTTCTTCTTTTTCCAACCCGGATTTTTTAGAAATTTTCTCCACAATCCTGTCATAATTTTCAACCACCATCTCAGAAAAAAATTCCCAATGTTTTTAAGTATTTTCGTAAAATTTGATCGGGTTAAAAAAATAGAAAATATTATAAAGCGTGTGTCTTCCATTAATTTATGGGAATCGCAGCAGTTAAAATAAAAATTTTACCTACTTCTCCGGAAGCAGATCTTGAAAGGATAAAAGAAACAGTAAAAGATCTTGTTGAAAGTTCAGGCGGAAAGAATTGTAAGTTTGAAGAAGAGCCTATTGCATTCGGTCTGAAAGCATTAATTGCATTCTTTGCATGGTCTGAAGATCAGGAATTAGAAAATTTGGAAAACGCTCTTGCAGATGTTGAAGATGTCAGCTCAATACAGGTCGTCGATATGAGAAGAGCTTTTGGGTAAAAATAGGACAAACAAAATGAATTCTGATTTTAAAAAAGGAATATTAGAAAAGTTAGTAAAAATATTAGAAAATAAAAAATTACAATTCACAATACCCGAAGGAATAAAACTAACAAAAGAAACAAATCTTATAAACGATTTGAGTATGGACAGTTTAGAAATTTATGAGTTTGGTTTTGCTGTTGAAGAAGAGTATAATATAAAAATCCCGAATGAAAAAATACGCCAATTCGAAACTCTTGGAGATTATATGAATTATCTGGCACTTGAAGAGTCATTAGAAAGAAGATAAAAATATAAAAGATATTGCTCTAATTAAAACATGTTATCCGATGAAGAAATAATAGATATTAAACAAAAACTTATTTCTCACATAGAGTCTACTTTTCCACCAGAACAGATTTTATCTGCAAAAAGCCAAATTGAAGCGATGAACTTAGAACAGCTCGAAAGTTTTATTGAAAAAAATAAACTGATAAAAAATCCCGAAGAAGAAAACGCAGGATGTGTTTTTTGCAACATTGCATCGGGAAAAATAAATTCAGTAAGATTGGGAGAAGATGAAAACGCAGTAGCAGTATTAGAAATAAATCCAATCTCAAAAGGACATTTTATTGTAGTTCCTTTTCAGCATACAGATTATGCACCAAAAGAAGCAATGGAACTTGCAAAAAAAATATCAAAAAAAATAAGAGAAAAATTTTCTCCGAAAGAGATAGAAATTCTAAAATCAAAAATGTTTGGACATGAAATTATAAATGTTCTTCCTGTTTACAATAATGAGAATCTCAATTCAGAGAGGCATCGAGAAACAATGGAAAATCTTGAAAAGGTAAAAGAGGAGTTAGAAAAAAAAGAGGAAGTCAAAGAAGAAAAACCATTAAAAGAAAAAATAGAAGAATTCAGATGGTTACCCAAAAGAATTCCATAGATTAACACTTAAAAAACTAAGTATAGCGAAAATTATAAAACCAATTAGAAAAACAGGAGAGAAAGGAACTCCTTGTCTTATTCTTATTTCTTTGTATTTTCCAGCAATTTCTTTTATTTCTTTTTTGCTGAGTCCGTCCCAGTTTGCTTTGATAATATGCTTTCCAACTTTAACATCAGAATAAAGCCAATCTCCTTCTCTCAGTCTGTCTGTGCTTATTTTTTTAATCATACAGGATTCATCGACGGCCTTTGAATAAAGATAAATGTATGAGACTAAAAATACCAAAACGCCGAGGAAAGCAAAAATGATCTGGAAAAATCCAGAGACTAAAAGAACAATACTGAAAAACAAAAGGATGAACATCATTATTTTATTTTTCTTGAAATGTTTAACAAAATCTTTCTTAAAAGAATTCATGTGCTTTATGCAGAGAAAAGTACTTATGACTAAAATATAAACAAATCCTACAGAGAGGAATATTAAAATAAAATTAAGAAAAATTTGAAGATTAGAAATTAAGTGTGGAGAATAAGGAAGTATTGCTCCTAGAGCAATCATTAACTTAGCATCTCCTCCGGCAAATACTTTACTATAATATAATACATTTCCAAGAACAAGGAATATTCCCAATCCGATTAATCCATTATAAAAAAAAGTAAAATCTTCCTGAAATAGAGAATAGAAAAATCTAAAACCAATTGCGAAAATGATAAGAGCAAAACTAATCCAGTTGCAAATCTCTCTCGTCTTCAAATCTTGCACGACGGCAAAGATAATGAATATTAAAGCCATCACCCATAAAAAAATTACCTCATACATTAAAGAGAAAATAAAATTGAATTAATAAAGTTTTACGATTTGCTTTTCACAAATTCCATACTTCGCTGAACTCCGCCTTTTTTATATGGATGTTTTTTCTTTTCTCTTTTTTTATCTTTTCGTTTATTTCTTTTTTCAGAACAAGCATAATCACTCATTGTCTTAATAGAAAAATTTATTCAGCAGAAGGTTCAGGACAAAGCCCCAAACATTGTGCTACGCCATACTTTTCATAACCTGTTTCGGTAGCAAAGTAAGTACAATTTCCTTTTACTTCTTTATTTGGTAAATCTGGAGACCTTAATGTCTTCTCCATATTACAATATCCATAAACATCCCCAGTAGTACATGATACTTGACATTGATTTACAATTGTGTTAACATTATTGTCTATAGAAAGCCACGGCAAAAAAGTTTTCCAAGCGCCAGTTAATCCAAGAGCAAGAACAACCAAAACAATTACTCCCAAAACTAATGAGATTAATACCCAGTTTACATCTCCCCTTTTATTTAACATACTCTACAGAAGATTATTTTGTTTAAAAATGTTTTCTAAGAATAAGTTGTGTTGTAAAATCAAGAACTCGGATTATTAAACTCAACCGAAAATGAAAGAACTTTTTTTCCCAATCCAAAAAATCCTGAACTCATATTTTTCTCGAGATAAAGTCCATTTGAGTTTAGGTCATAAAAAGTTTGATTTTCTATTTGTGCATTCATCTGTTCCATTAATCCAAGTCCAACAAAAGAATTTCTAATCTGAACTGTCGAAGAATAAAAACTAAACAGAGCTATGCAACAAACTGCAATCGTTCCGATTACGAGAATAGTTATTGGAATATCTCCTTGCTTATTCATTTTTTTCCTCCAGAATATTTTCTATAATTTCTTTATTAGTGTTGTTTCTGTTAAATGCAAGAGAAGTCTTTACAGATAATACTAGAGATTCTTTTCCAATATCGCTATTAATTTCCCCTACTTTAACAACTTTGATATTTGACATCACAGAAGAAATATAGATAAAAAGAATCAAAACCCCGACGATAAGAACAGTTGCAACTATCCAAGTTATTGTTTTTGAAATGTCTCCTCTTTTATTTTTAATTAAATTAAATCTTGACATTTTTTTCCGATTTCCTGACGACGCTCAGAATTTTAATTATATATTGATTATTCAAATCATCAACTGAATAAAAACTTCGGTCGAAACATTTTACCAAATCTTCTTCATTGCCAAGAGAACAGTAAGGAAGCCACTTGTTATCTCCTTCTTTTATTCTGAATACTGAATTTTCTAAATCTCCTATTTTATAAAAATTTATTTCCGAATAGAATTGTTGGTCTTCCCATTCATTAGAAATGAAAGTTAAATGACATTGACCAAGAAAATTTGAATTAGGTTGAAAAACTCCGTCGGCAATTATATTTGAACTTATCTTCCCACCATAAGAAACGCAATCAGAAATTTTATTTGTTAAAATGTTTGCTTCAATTTCTCTTACATCAAAAGGAGTTCCGTAAAAAACATAAACCATTGCAAAAATCCCGCCAGCTATAACTGCAAGAATTAAAAACCAATAAAGAGACATTACATCCTGTCCGCGTTTATTCCACATTTTCTCTGTATCCATTTATTTTAATTAGATAATTCTGATTCGGAAAAATATCCGGATAAACACTGACATCAACGTCGTTAAAAAAAGAATATTGATAACCGCCTTCGGGGCTTAACTTTACACTCACGCTGTTCCCAATTATTTTTACTATCTCTTCTCGGGCAACTCCATTTTTCTCAGCAAGTTCAAAGGCATCTTGCATGTTCAGTTTTAAATCCATTACAGGTTTTGCAGAATCAATAAGCAAAGCAATATTTTTGGAATAACTTTGTTCAAGCAAAACTGCTCCGCTTCCTTGTCTGAATAGAAACAACATTAGAATAGAAAGAAAAAGTAAATTCAAAACAATGAATATAACATTCTCAACTAGTATTGTTCCTCTCTTTTTCATAATAGAAAAATACAAAACTAATTAATAAAATTATCTAAGGGTAGATTATCCGTTAAGCCAGAGTTCTTATTGAACCGCATTTCAGTTTATTGAAATCATCTGAAT
>DAHXOU010000019.1 GCA_027364705.1 Nanobdellota archaeon | reverse complement strand
GGGTCGAAGGTATAGACATCGAGCGTTCTTACGGAGCCCACGTTTATGTGCAGGTCTTCAACTATCCTTTTTTTGATGCCTTCGCCCAGGGCATCAGTCATTTCTTTTTTGAAAGCGACTTCGATTCGGGTGGACATTATTTATTCAGGGTCATATTAGGATGGGGAGGATATAAAATAATATGTAAGTGGGAGAGGCGGATTCGATTCGTCGTATAATTGCCTTGAGAAGCGAAAGTTTAGCCTTTTTTTCAAGCGAAAGATTTATATATCTTAGTATATTACCATATAACAAGATGTTATAAAATGGTGAAAATTCAAATTGACCTGTCTGAAGAAGAAGATAAAACTGTTGAGATATACAAACTCGTCAATAATCTGAAAACAAAACAGGAGGCAATCAAGCAAATGATTAATTATTTCGAGGCTGAAGTAAAACCAAAAAATGTTAAAGAAAAAGATTACTTTTCTGTTTAAGGAGGAATGAAAATGGATCAATCAACAATAATAAGGTTAGTAATTGTAATTGTAGCTGCAATCGTTCTCTTCTGGTTGATAAACGGATGGATTGTGATTTACAACAAATTTCAGTATTGGTACAACAGAGCAAAAAGAAAATTCGCAGATATTGATGTAATAATGCAAGAAAGAATCGATAAGATTCATGCACTTGCTCAGATGGTAAAGAAATATGACATTCATGAATACAAAGCACTCAAAGATGTAACTGAAGCAAGAAGCAGATGGACAAAAGATATGGACTTTAATGAAAAAGTCAAACTTGCATCTCAGATAGAAAATAATTATCTAAAAATACAAGCAATATTTGAGAAATATCCTCAGTTAAAAGCTGATGCACTTCATCTAAACTTAATGAGTAAAGATTCAAGAGTCGAATCAAGATTAAGAGAAACAAGACTCGGATATAACAGAATTGTTCAACAATACAATGAAAGAGTAAACATATTCCCAAGAAAAATTGTAGCGAAAGTTCATGGTTTCAAAGAATTGAATTATCTCGAATTCCCAGAACAAGAAACCTTCAAAGCAAAGGAGATTTTCAATGATTAAATTCATCGAGGCATTAGATGGAGATAACGAAAAGACGCAGAGGAACAGCAATTGTTGAGACCCAAGAAGGAATTTTAGTAACTGCTGGCAGAAGTAAGTTATTTATCTTACCAGGTGGCGGAGCCGAGAAGGGAGAAACCAGAACAGAAGCCGCAATCAGAGAGTTAAGAGAAGAAACAGGGTTAATTGCTAATTATGCAAAGGTTCTCTTCAGATACGTTGGACGAGTCCACAAATCACACTCTGGCGGTTTCTTTCAAGATCATCATACTGTTTGCTTAATTAAAGCTGATGGAATTCCGAGACCAAAACATGAAGTAAGATATGTTGATTTTTATGCTCCTAATTCAATAATCAAAATCTCAAGAACTACAAAGGAAATAATCGACAAATTTTATGAATATAAAAAAGAACATTTTAATTATAATGAGTGAAGAGTGTGGCAGACTACTTAATAGAGTTTAGATTTCATGGTTATGCAAAAAAATATGCTAGAAGTTTGATATTTGATGTTGCAAAGAAATTCAGAGTTAGGGGTGTGACAAGAAAAAGAGCAGTCCCGCATATAACTTTATTCGGTCCTTTTACAACAAATAATGAAAGACGAATGGTTTCTACAGTTGCAAGTATAGGTCAAAGATATGAGTTAGTTCCTTTCAGTGTAAATGGATTCAGTCACTTCAATAATTGGGCGAATAAAGTAATTTACTTGAAAATTGACCCCTCAGATAAGCTTGAAGAATTAAGATGGGAACTTTCTAAAAATTTACGTCAAATAGTGAACACAAAATCCAATTTTGATTGTCAAAAGAAGTATTCTTTCCACTCCACAATAGCGTTCAAAGATATTGATAACAAGTTTTCAAAAATCTCGAACTACATTAAAAGTAAAGAAGAGCCAAATATTAAACAGCACTTACTTAGAATAACGATTCTAAAAAACGGAAAAATCCTTTACGAATATGATTTGATTCAACGAAAACTCTTGAATCGAAAGGAAGCAAGAAGCAAATTCCATTGGCAGAGAACAATTCAGGAATTTAAAAGTATGGATACGGGATTTGATCACGAAATAGAAAATGAAGAAGATTTTCAAGAAGAAGATATTGACATGTCTTTTTGGAAAAAGCTGAAATCCTTCTTTGGGTTTTGAAATAACCTGAAGATATAGGATGCATTTATATGTGGTTCGTGATTCCGATACGTTAAGACTGCATCGTTTCCCTATCGCGCGCCGAACAGTTGAAAATATTTGACTCGAAGTTCGTATGAGTTCGTGGAGTTCGTTATTCATTTTCCATCCCTCCTTTGCGTACCAAGCAGATACCATCGATGGAAAACCATCCCCTTCCCCCAGCACCAGAAAACCCCGAAT
>DAHXOU010000010.1 GCA_027364705.1 Nanobdellota archaeon | reverse complement strand
CTGTACTAGGGGGCTTTCAGAATAGAAATTCTCCGGTAATTTATAAGATTATCTAAATAAAAATAGACAGGAAGATTTAAAAGATTAAATTTCGATTAACTAAAATGCCAAAAAAAGCAAAAGAAGAAACTGAAGAAACTGAAGAGAAAGTTTCAGAAGATGCTGAAGAGAATACGAAGAATAAAAGAATCTCTGAAGAAGATTTCGAGAAGAAAGTAAAAGAATTAGCTAAGCAAGGATTAACTGCAGAAAAGATAGGAGAAAAGCTGAGAAAAGAAGGAATTCATTCTAAAGAATTTAATAAAAAAATATCTCAAGTATTAGGTAACGAATATACAAACCCTGATGAGAAAAATATTCAAGAAAAATTGACAAAACTTGAAGCTCATTTTAGTAAGAATAAAAAAGATAAAAGAGCAATGAGAGACAGAGCAAGAATCTCTGCTAAGTTAAGAAGATTAAGAAAGTATCTCGGTAAATAATTTTAAATTGGGGTGAGAATGGAATCTAAAAAACTTGAATTGGAAATTGAATTTATTGCAAAGAAGTTTGTGGAGGCGATTTCAGAAAAAGAAGTTCTGATAATAAGTCACTTTGACACAGACGGAATAACTTCTGCAACAATATTAATTAAAACGCTTAAGAAAATGGACAAGAGATTTTCTGTAAAAATTTTGAAGAGGCTTGAAGAAGAAAATATTCTAAACCTTCCTTCGGACAAAGTAGTAATCTTCCTCGACCTTGCGTCAGCAAGTTTAAATCATCTCGCAAAAAGAAATCTGAAAGACGTTTTCATAATTGACCATCATGAAATATTTCAAGAAATACCTGAAGGAATAAACATTATCAATCCACATCTAAATGGCAAAGAAGAATTAAGCGCTTCAAGTTTAGTTTATCTTTTCTGCAAAGCTATCAGCGAAGAGAATAAAGAATTTGCAAAACTCGCAGTCTTAGGAATGATTGGAGACTTAATGGAAAAAAGTTTAGACAAATTAAATAATTTAATAATTAACGACGGAGAAGTAAAAAGGAAAAGAGGTCTTTTGATTTATCCTTCAACACGTCCATTAAACAGAATTCTAGAATATTCTTCTGACCCTTACATTCCGGGAATAACAGGAAATCCGCAGGGAGTAATAGAGTTGTTAAGAGAAACCGGACTTAGTCCTTCAAATGGAAAATACAAAAGTCTTATAGAACTTGACGACGATGAAATGTCTCGTTTAGTTACAACAATAATGCTGAAAAACCCAACAGTAAAAAATAGAGAAATAATCGGAGATATTTTCTTGATAAAATTTTTCAATAAACTTGAAGATGCAAGAGAACTGAGTGCGATAATAAATGCATGCTCAAGATTAGGAGAGACAGAAACTGCTCTGCAATTTTGCATGGAATCTTCAAAGATAAAAAAAAGAGCAGAATTAATTCAGACAAAATACAAGCAATTAATTATTTCGGGATTAAAATCTGTTTCTGAACTGGAAAAAGTAGAAGGAAATGGTTTTGTGATAATTAACGCGAGAGAAAAAATAAAAGATACGATGATTGGAACAATAGCAAGCATAATTTCAAATTCGGCAATATATCAGGAAGGAACAATGATAACAACAATGGCCTATTACGAGGATAAAATAAAAGTTTCTGCAAGAAGTGTCGGGAGAACAGGAAAAAATATCCGCGAGGTTCTTACTTCAGTCATGAGTGAAATCGGCGGAGAAGTTGGAGGACACCATTTCGCAGCAGGGTGTTCTTTAAATCAAGAAAAGGAAAAAGATTTCATCGATAGACTAAAGAAAAGTTTTGAAATTGAGTTAGTAAAGATTTAATGAAATTGTATCGGAGAACCGCGAAAATCAGGTATTTGTTCACATTTTGGGCAATAAGGAACATATTCATATTCACATTGTCCAGAGCCAGAACAGGGAAATAATCCGTCCCAAATTGAATGGGCAATTGTTGCAGACATTATTTCAGAATCACAATTCGCGCATATGCATTTATAATCATCACCTTCTGGTATAACTCGGTATACAAATGAACTCCCTTTCCGTCTCATGAATCTATTTCCTTGTTCGTCTTTTGCAAATTCAGGTATGAAAACAGCCCAAGAATTTTCTTTAGAGAATTTTTCCCATTCATCATTCACTTTAAATTCTAATTTTCCAGTTTCCATAAAAAGTTTTTGTATAAAGAATTTTTAAATATTTATCTCGTTCATCACAACCTTTAAAACTCCGTTTTTTCTCAATATTTTATGGATTTAGAAGTTGGAGATTTAGTTTCATGTATTGTTGACCGAATAGTCGGAACAGTTGTATTTGTAAAACTTAATGTTGATGGAAAAGAAGTTGAAGGAGGAATCATCATGAGCGAAATTGCTCCCGGAAGAATAAGAAACCTCAGAGATTATGTTGTTCCAAAGAAAAAAATAGTTTGTAAAATTTTAAGAATATCTCCAACAGGAAATATTGATTTATCTCTAAGAAGAGTTTCACAAAAAGAAAGAAAAGAAGTCTTGGAACAGGAACAGCAGGAAAAAAGTTACACAAGTATAGTAAAAGGAGTTTTAGGCGATAAAGCAGAAGAGCTAATTAAAAAAATTTCAGAAAAAGAAAAATTGTATTCCTTCCTTGAAGAAGCCAGAACTAATTCTGCAGATTTGGAAAAAATTGCAGGAAAAGAAAATGCACAAAAGATTATTGACATTTTGAATACTCAAAAAAAATCAAAAAAAAGAATAAAGAAAGAATTGGCTTTAACTACAACAAAACCAAATGGAATAACTCTGATAAAAAAGATTCTGGAAAACTTTAAAGGAATAGAAGTAAAATATCTTGCGGCAGGAAAATACAGCCTCGAATCCGAATCTGAAGATGCAAAAACAGCAGACAAAAAAATGAGAGAACTAATTGATGTTGCAGAAAAAGAAGCTAAGAAATTAAATGTTGAATTTGCAGTTAAATAGTTAGAATAAAGTTCCTTGCACTTCGCCAATCATTGCTTTTCCATATTCTCCGTCGTATCCTGGCTTGACTTTTATTTTTCCTTCTCGATTTTTTAGAATTAATTCTATCAATTTATCATCGACTTTTTTATTTTGAAATTCTTCTTTTGAAACATTTAACAAGGTATTAAACTCATTACCAAAATCGCCGATTAAAGAATTGTATAAAATCCAAACACCTTTGCTTTCCATTGCAGTTCCAAGATTTAATGAAATAATTTCATGCAGTGGAAGAATTTTATAAAAAGGTTTTGCGTTGTTTATTTTATGTCCGTCAGGAAATGATGCAAGTTTTCCGACGCGATTATCGACGCCAATGGTTAAAGATTTCTTGCAGACAGGGCATATTCCATTTAATTTCCTGCTCTCTTCTGGTGAACATGAAAAATCGCAGTTCCTATGTCCATCAAAATGATATTTTCCATAAGCAGGATCTGTCTCAATAGTTCCTACAAAAGTTTTATTTCTTATCTGTTCAATTATTTCAGAATAAGAATTTACTTTTTTGAAAATAGTTGCTTCTCTTCCCAATCTAAACGGCCAGAAACTATGTGCATCAGAAAAACTTACAATCGCTTTGTCTTCTAATTCTTTAATTCTCCAATTCATTTCAGGATCAGACGACATTCCTGTTTCAATTGCGTGAACATTTTCAATCTGTTCTTTAAAACATTCTTTCAACGAATCAAATCCAGACATACTTCCAAAAAGCCCAAACCACGGCGTCCAAATATGTGCTGGAATAATTTCAATATCTCTAGAAATTTTCATCATTTCCCTAACAAACTCTTCTCCTGAAATACTAAATATTGGTCTTCCATCATAATCTCTCCTACCTTTCGTATCAAGATAAGAATTTATTTTATCAGCGATTTCTAAATTAGGAACAAGAATAACAAGATGGATTCTTCTTCCGTGTTCTTGGGTGTAAACTAAAGAAATTTCCCCTGTAATGATAAATGGAAAATCTCCAAGATAATAAAAACCATTTTTCTCGATTAACTTTTCTTTTATTTCTTTAAGCCACAAAGGATGAGTAAAATCTCCTGTTCCCAATAAATTAAGTCCTTTAACCTTCGCCCATTTTACAAGATTTTCAAAAGTTATATTTGTACTACAAGCTCTGGAGAATCTTGAATGAATATGTAAATCACCGATGAGGACTTCATCAAAATTAATCATTAACATCCAAATAAAAATACTTTAATAAAGATTATTGAAAATTATTTTCTCTTCTTTTTCTTTCCAAGGATAACAAAAAGAACAGCAAGTATTCCTAAGATAATTAATACTGCAATAATCCAACCCCAAGCGAAAGAAGTTGATTCCTTTTCAGAAGGAGTAGTTTTATCTCCACCTGTTGTAGTAACTGTAGCCTTAGGAGCAATTACAAAATAACTGAAGCCAGTCAATTCAACATTGTAATAATAGTAAGTTGCATCTTCAGAACTGAATACTGTTGTAAGTTCATTCCATCTTTGTGTACCTTCATTAAATCTAAACAAACCAACTTTCTCTTTATCAATTCCTTTTTGTGAAACCCACGACTTTTCAACTTTGATCTGTACGATAGCCTTGCTTAATTTATCCACCAGATTTAATGTGTCAATTTTAAGATATTTATATGAATCAGCCTGTGAAACAGAAACTCCAGAAGGCTTAGAAGAATATTCATTAACGGTCAATTGAACATTATTTGCTTCACTACTTACTTCAATTTCTATTTGACTAATACTACTCTGACTGGAAAAATCCTGCATAACTACAGGAATTCCAACAACTACTTTTGTCCAAGTATTAATTTTTTCAGGAGTAGTTGTAGTTGTTTGTGAAGTTGAAGTAGAACTGCTATCTGAAGAAGTTACAGTATAACTGACTTGGGTTGACCCCGAATTTCCAGAAAGGTCCTTGTATGTACAAGTTAAGGTATGAATCCCTGCAGTACTTACATCAACACTTTCTGCAACAGTTGCAGAAGAATTTATTCCGACTAAGGAATCTGAAGGAGTACAAGTACATGCGATTGTACCAAATCTTTGCACACTTGAAACAGAACAAGTATAAGATGCTGTAGGTGGAGTTCTATCTATCGCAAAAGAAAAGGTAGTACTATTTACATTGTTCAAAGTGTCATTTGCTTTAACAGTAAGATTATATTTCCCCTCAGGAAAACAGCTAAGATTAACAGAATAATTATACATTCCCCCCCCAACATTGTTAGTTAGATTAGCAATAAGGGTTAAGTTAAGTTGTCCTCCGGTAGAATTGCTTATATTGAAAAATACCGAACTTAATAATAAACCCGTCGTTGTATCATTTACACTAACATTCATATCTACAAAATTATCTGTCGAATAATTTTTTATGTTAATAAAGGTAACAGAAGGGGCAGTAAAATCAATAGTCACATTGTGACGACTACCTTCATACCAACAAGCACCAGTAGAATTACAGAATTTACAACTAAAATTGTAAGTTCTTAACCCGCCTGTTAAAAATCCAACAGGAGAAAAGTTCAATGCAGAAATACTATAATTAATACTTCCATCAACGGTCCAATTAGTATAATTACCTTTTCCGTCAGTACTAGCATTTTTTAATAAGAAAATTCCTGCTACACCACCACTTGCATTATAATAAATAGAGACATTACTCAAAATAACCATTTCAGAAGAATTTAATGAACAATTAAATGGTATGGAAGTAGAATAATTTCCACCGACGACAGTATTAGACATTAAAGAAGCACCAAAGATAAAAACAAGAAATCCAACAATGGAAATTATTCCCAATAAGAATAGAATTTGTTTTTTATGTCTTCCCTCTTTTTCCATTACTATCATCAACCTCTAAAATAGTATAATCAAATATAGTTTATAAATGTTTTTTTTTTAAAATTAGTAGAACCAAAATTCTCCGTCGGAAATGACAACAAATCTTTTAAAGAATAAAATTGTTAATAAGGAATATGGAAGAAAGAACTTTAGTTCTAATAAAACCCGACGGACTTGTAAAAAGTTTAACAGGAAATATAATTACAATGTTGTCGGAATCTAAATTGAAAATCATCGGTGCAAAGATTGTGAAAGTATCTCGAGAACTTGCAGAAAAACATTATGCAGATTTAAAAGATAGTTTAGTAAAAAAATTTGGAGAAGAAAAAGGAAAATTAATTTTTGAAAATACTCTTGATTATATTCAGGGAAAATTCCACACAGATAGAGTTCTTGCAATGGTTTATGGGGGAAAGGATGCGATTAGTAAAATCAGAGAACTCGCAGGAGAAACAAATCCCGAGAAAGCATCTGCTGTTTCAATTCGGGGAAAATACGGAAGAATTCATTCCGAAACAAAAGTTTTTGAGAATGTGATTCATTGTTCAGATTCTACTGAAAATGCCGAAAGAGAAATTTCTTTGTGGTTCAAGAAAGATGAAGTTGTTGAATAATTATTTTCCGTAACACCAATAAGGAAACCCGAGATGTTCAATCCCATATTTTTCACCGATAGTTTTGATTTTTTCTTCGTAATCACCGCCAGTTAAACACTCTTCCAAACGCGGAGATTTGGGAATTATTTTGTAAGAAAAATCATTCTTAATTTCAAATTCTTTTATTTTATAATATCCGTTAATTAAATTGTTATCAAAAAAATCTTTAAGCTCTTTTTCCAATTTTTTAAGATTGGGCGTCAATGAAATTGTCAGATTTATTTCTAAATTTTTTTTACCAAGAGGAATTTTCATTTTATTTCTTTCTAACTTTCTGATTAATTAACAATTCTTCCGTAGGAAAAAGAATTTCCAATTTTCCTTTCTTAGCTGTTCTAACATATTTATCGTCTAAATAACCAACATAATAAAAATTGTTAGATTCAAAACAACTAATTTTATCTAAATCTTTTTGTTTAATACCAACAAATTTGCCAAAACATTTCGAGAGACTTAATAATTTGTATGCACCAATTTCAGCTTCTGTTTGTCCCAACGTCATTGAGAGAGAATTATCCGGACAACTGCTTATATCATATTCATCACTCAATCTTTCAGTTTCTTTATCCGTATAAAGTTTTGAAAAGAAGTTATAAGATTCAATTTTATTTTTCATCCTCGTCGATAACCCCTTTTTCTGTTACAAAGAAAACACATTCATTATCAGGAAGATTTGGAGAGTCAATTAATTTTGAAACTCTGCTTCCCTGCTTTCCTCTTCTCAGATACATTCTGTAAGTTGATGCATGTCCTACAATATTTCCTCCGACAGCTGTTGTAGGATCCCCAAACATTTGTGCAGGATTTGCCATTACTTGATTTGTTACATAAATAGCAATATTATGTTTCTCACAAAGACTCATTAAATTATGTAAATATTTATTCAGCTTGTGCTGTCTGTCTGCAAGTTCTCCTCTTCCTGTAAATTCTGCTCTGAAATGTGCAGTCAAAGAATCAACAATCAAAAGTTTGATGGGTTCTCCATTAGTAATCATTTCTGAAATTTTTTCCAATAATAAAATTTGATGGTCGGAATTAAATGCTCGCGCAACAAAAATATTTTTCAAAACTTTTTCAGGATTTGCTCCGATTCCCTCTGCAATTTGTTTTATTCTTGAAGGTCTGAATGTTCCTTCTGTATCAATGAAAACACATTTTCCGTTTGCTCCGCCTTGCTCAACAGGAAGTTGAACTCTTACAGCTAATGTTAATCCCAGCTGAGTTTTTCCGCTTCCGAAAGCACCATAAGCTTCAGTAATTGCTTTTGTTTCAATTCCCTTTCCCCCCAGAAGATTATTCAGATTTTGGCTTCCAGTTGTTATATGTACAATATCTTCCCTCCTTTTTTCAAACTCTGTTCCGTCGACAAAACCCAAGTCAAGCATTTTTCTTGCTGCCTGAATTGCTTTTCGTGCAACTGCTTCTCCGACTCCAGCTTTATCAGCTAAAGTTGCAGTGCTTGTAACAGCAAGACTCATTAAG
>DAHXOU010000032.1 GCA_027364705.1 Nanobdellota archaeon | reverse complement strand
GGGTATAGGGGGGATAACCTATATTGTTACAAAATGGAAAATAATGGGTAAAGATATTGGAGATACAAAAAAAGAGATAGATGAAATAAAAAAAGATTTAAACTTTAAAGAATTATGGAATAGTATGGATGTAAGAATGAGGGTTTTAGAAAGTTTAATAAAAAAAAATAAAAAAGGGCAATCAATAGATCCAAGAATTCTTATGTGGATATTATTAGCGATATTACTTTATCTTTTTCTAAAATCTATTGGTTTTTTTAAATAACTATTTAATTTCTAAAAATAACTTATTATCCCAGAATAATTAAAATTAAAAATTGCAACGCATTTACCGATCTTTCATTTCCGTTTTCCTGCCTTAATCAGTTCTCTCTGCCCGAGCAACATAAACAGAATTGCACCGATGATAAAATACGGGTTTATTAAAAATGTCAGCGCGACAAAACCCAGTGCGATTAAAGAAAATGCGACGACACGTGGATTAAAATTGCGAGGACACCTTATCGGTTTCCTTCGCTTAACCTTCCCTTTAAAATTCTGCTCATGGCTGGTTGAAAGTTCCATATTAAAATTATTTTTTCCTAAAGACCATAGATAAAACTTTTGCTACAATAACGAAAGGAAGAATCATTGTTTCAATTAATAACATATCTTTAAGAGGAAAATTTCTAAGGAAAAAAATGTAATATGAAAAAATTATCAACAAGATTCCTAAATCAAGAAATCTCATAATTGTTGGAAGCCATACCATTAATTTGTTTGAAGTTTTCTTTTTATTTTTCCAAGTTACTGCGATTATTTTCAAAACTAATGAAGCAACCAATAAAAGAATTATAATAATCCAAGTTGGTTTGGTTATAACTTTGCTAATAATTCCGTCGTAAATAACGACAACCGAGAAAATTGCCCAGATAATTAAATCGGCTAAAATTATTTTTTTAGAATTTTTTTTGTTCATCTTATCATCTCTTAATTAGATAAATAAAAAATCATTTTTATATCTTTTGTTTTCAAAATGAATTTACTATTTCGTATTTAAGTTATTTGTAAAAATAAAAAAGAACTAGAAATTAAATAAAAATAAAAATAAAAAATTTATTGGTTTATTTTTTCTTCTTCATCATTTTCTTAGCCTTGTATACAATTAAAACAATTGCAGATATTCCGACTAAGGTATAGACGATTCTTGACGCTACGGACATCGTTCCGAATATAGTTTCAACCAAGTCAAAATCGAAAAGTCCATATAGACCCCAATTAAGACCTCCGATGACAACCAATACCCACGCGATCCATTTTAGTAGATATTTCATCTTCTTAATTCACTATGTGAATTATTCACCTCCTTGTCTATTTAAGGAATTAACAATTTAAAAAGTTTTAGAAAAATAAATTTTTAATAAAAATAAAAAAACACCTCTTGTTAGATATTATAATTAATATCTTCTTTGTCTATTGAAATTTCCTCCGCCCCTATTACCGCCGAAACCTCTGTCTCCACCGAAACTTCTTCTTGGTCTCTCTGGTCTTTCTTCCATAGGTCTTGCTTCAGAAACTTTAAGTTCTCTTCCGCCCATATCTTTTCCGTTCAATTCTGAAATTGCTTTTTGAGCATCTTCATCTGATGGAATATTTGCGAAACCGAATCCTTTAGATCTTCCTGAAAATTTATCCTTGATTAAAGTAACTTCATCAGGGCTATATGCTGAAAGAAGATTCTTCAATTCATCCTCACCAACAGAAAAGGGTAAATTTCCTATATGTAACTTCATCTTACTTATTCCTCCTTACAATTGTATGAACAGAAATAACTTACTGCCGAATTTATTAACCATATTTATCTCTAACAAAACCTATTTTTAAAGGTTTGTATAATGAAAATATATAAACTTCAGTTCCAAGGATTATTGTGAGAAGATTATTATTTTCAAGAGATCCTAATTACAAAAATTCAAAAATGTATTCTGCAACAGATTTGATCTCAGAAAATGTTATATCTATGCGAGGAAAAAGAGAAACAAGATTAGAACAGAAAATTTCTAATATAATATCTGGAATAAAAGACCCATCAATTAAAAGTATCCGAATAATAAAGCACGGAGGACTTAAAGCAGGTACTCTTGCATTAACTCCTGAATGTCCGTATTGCAAAGAAAATCTCATGAGAATAGGAGCAGAGGTTAAGCGCGAAAGAAAAAAAGCAGAATATGAAAAATTATTTTATTTTTGTGACGAGTGTGGTTGGATAGGGGATGTAAAAAAGAGTATGGTTTAATTATAGCCCGAAATTCTCGACGAAACTTTCAATTACTCTGTATTCCTGAAGAAAATCAGAACCCTTTTTTGTGAGTGTGAAATTTTTCTTTTCATTTTCATCGACTTCTAATTTAAGAAATTTTTTATTGATTAGTTCATTAATATATTCTTTAAACATCTGAGGAGAAAGATTTGATGCGTACAGCAAACGAGTTGGTTTTATCTGTTTGCTTTCTTTTACTTTGTTTAATATATCTCGTATAACTTCCAGTCGCTCACGTTTTTTGGTTGTCATTTTCTTGTAATTTTTAAAACTCCGAATAAGAAGAGAAGGAAAAATGTCACGTTGATTATTCCTATGTTTATTAAAAGAAGAGGATTCCAGTCAAAAAATAATGCTGCGAGAAAATTTAATATCCACGCTGAAAAAGCCAGCAACATCGCCATGAAATAAAATTTCAGGAACTTACGTTTTCCTCCGCTCTTTTTATAATTGAGACAGGCAATAACTGAAGCGAATAGGAAAGTTATTATTTGAGACAGGAACATAAAATAATAAACACCGAAGAGGAAGTCGAGAAGAGAAATAAATAATGCAATTAGATGAAAGACCAAAATTCTTGAATTGAAAAGTGAACTGACATATTCTGAATTTGCAGACTCGAAATTTCTCCAGATTAAACTGTAAAAGAGAAAGAATCCAGACATTACAATGAGATACTCAAATAATATTCCGAACATACACGAATAAGTTATTGACAAATCAGAAGATAAACCAAAGATATATCTGGAGATAAAAGCTAGTCCAAAAAATAAAAATGCGTTTCTGAAATATCTTATTCCCTGATGAAGACTCAGTCTGAAAAATCTGTCTGTCTTTAGAACAACTACTGCACAGATTAGTCCAATGAATAAGGTATAAATAATTTCAAGTAAATATTTATTTCCTATCAACAGCGAATATAAATCCATAAAATTCACATCGGTTAAACCTATTTAAAGTTTATGTAGGATATGTAGGATTACTATATATTATTCTTTCTGACTCCTTATAAATAAGTTTTAATTAAAATAATTATAAAAAAGGTTTAGATATTCAAACGAAAATTTAACCTCATCAACCCCTCGGATACAGAGGCCTAGCTTCTGTATCCAACCTCTTTTTATTTAATACTAAGATAATTTAACAGACCAGCAAAAATTATCCAAACAAGATAAGGAACCAAGAGCCATGCGGATTTCTTATTTATCTTTCTTGTTATATAAATCATGAAAATAATTGAAGCTAGTAAAATGATTAAATCGATAAAAGCCAATGCAGGATTCTGAAGATAAAAATAAAAGAAGCTCCAGGAAACATTCAGAAGAAGATTAATTCCAAATGCCAATTTTAGTTTAAGTCCAAGTTTCTTATTTTTTACTGAGGATAAAGCAAAGTACAATGAAAATGTAATAAGGAAAAAAAGAATATTCCAGATAATAGGAAATACAAAATTTGGAGGAGTTATTGAAGGGCGAATAGATTCATACCATGAAGAATTCACATTGTTCATTGTCAGCAAACTTCCGATGATAGCGACAGAATAAACAATTACCAAACAGGTGATAAAAAGTTTCCAATCAATTTTAAAATTACATTTAGATTTCTTTCCACTCTTTTTCATAATAAAGTATATTCAACAAAGTTTAAAAACTATTTCTTCCCTGATATTTTGTAAGTTGGGCAGTTAACTTTCGGAGAATCTGACATTAAATTGTCAAGAAATAAAATTATGATTTCTGATTTTCTGAGGAAGGTCCGCTCACCACATAAAGTCATCCGTGAAAATGGATTGTTGCGAAGCAAAGCTCTGCTACAGAAACGACACAGCTTTCGTCGAGTAATGAAACTTGCGTTGAACTTCGAAGCGAAAGATTTGATGAAACGAGCAACTTGACTGGTGCAAGTAGAAAACTACGCATAGTTGAATGTTAACACGTTCAGTTCGATTACGATGAACGACAGAAAGTGGCCTACGCCCGACTTACATTTTAATTCTAAACATTTAAAAGTGTTTAATTTATTATTTTATAATTCTGCTTGGGATCTTAGCTCAGCGGGAGAGCACTACGCTGAAGACGTAGGTGTGCCGGGTTCGACTCCCGGAGGTCCCATTTATATTTTAGAAAACATTTATAAAACTAAAATAATTAGTTACATTATCAAAAGATGGTAGAAGAAAAAAAAACTGAAGGACTTGGAATTTCTGGATTTACTCTTGGAGTATTAGGACTTATATTATCTGGATGGGTTGGTCTTATAATTTCAATCGTCGGTGCAATATTCTGTTTCATCCAGCAAAAAAGACATAAAACTTCATTAGGAAAAGTTGGATTTATAGTTAATGTTATAGGAATTATTTTGAGTCTTGCGGTAATTATTCTTTATTCAACGGTTCTTGAACCTTTGTTAAATAATAGTTTCCCTTCTGCATAAAATGGTACAAAAAAAAGGACAGATGGAAATGTCTGTCGGAACAATAGTCACAATTGTTTTACTAGTTACCCTTTTAATTCTCGGAATTGTTTTGATAAGAAATATTTTTACAAGTGCTAAAGGTGTTGTTGATTTAACAGACCAGCAGTTAAGAAATGAAATAAACAAATTATTTTCTGACGAGAGCAAAGTCTCAATTTACCCACAGACAAGACTTATTGAAATAAAACAGGAACAAATGGGCGGAGTCGGTCTTGGAATTAAAAATCTTTTAGTTGGTGCAACAGCAAATAAAGATTTTTCTTATACAGTTTCTGTTTCAGATTCAGACCTCCAAAGAAAATGTGGAATTGACGAACAGACTGCAGAAGACTGGATTGTAACAGGAAGAGCAGAAAGTAATATACCAATTCCTCCTGGAGATTTTTCAACGCAGAAAGTATTATTTCAAATCCCTATTGGCTCTCCTTTATGTACTATAAGATATAGAATAAATGTTCAAGCAGATGATACAAATTATGCTACTGACTTTTTTGACCTGACAATCAAGGCCAAATAATTTCTGAATGAAGATTTAAAAATTGGTAGTTCTTAGAAGATTTATGGCTTTGAAATTATATAATACATTAACGAAGAAGAAAGAAGTTTTCAAACCGATAAAAAAAGATTTTGTTGGAATGTATGTCTGCGGACCTACGATTTATAATTATGTTCACATAGGAAATTTGAGAGCATATATTTTTCCAGATATCTTAAGAAGATATTTAGAATTTTCAGGATATAAAATTAAAGAAGTAATGAATCTGACAGACGTCGAAGATAAGACAATAAGAGATAGTCAGAAAGCTGGCGAGAGTTTGAGAAAATTCACAGAAAAATATGAAAAGGCATTTCTTGAAGATATTAAATCAATGAATTTGGAAAAGCCAGAAATAATGCCTCGCGCGACAGAACATATCCCAGAGATGGTTGCAATAATAAAAAAACTTCTTGACAAAGGAATTGCTTACAAAACCGACGATGGAATTTATTTTTCGATAAAAAAATTCAAGAATTACGGGAAACTTTCAGGAATTAATTTAGATGAGCTTAAAGCTGGTGCGAGTGAAAGAGTCGAGAAAGATGAACATGATAAAGAAAATGCAAATGATTTTGCGCTTTGGAAATTTTATGATAAGAAAGACGGCGATGTTTTCTGGGAAACTGAAATTGGTAAAGGAAGACCTGGCTGGCATATTGAATGTTCTGCTATGTCAATGAAATATCTCGGAGAAAATTTTGATATTCATACAGGCGGAGTTGATTTGATTTTTCCTCATCACGAAAATGAAATCGCACAGAGCGAAGCAGTAACAGGGAAAAAATTTGTGAATTATTGGATTCATAATGAATGGGTTTTGGCTGACGGGAAAAAGATGTCAAAATCTTTGGGAAATTTCTATACGCTAAAAGATATAATAGGAAAAGATTATTCTCCGATGGATTTAAGGTATTTCTATCTTTCAAAAAGTTACAGGCAACAAATAAATTTCACATTGGAAAATCTTGAAAATTCAAAAAATTCTCTTACTCGATTAAATAATATAATATCTAACCTTGACAAGAATCAGAAGAAAAATAAAAAGAATATTGACGGAGCAATAGAACAATTTTCAAAAATTATGGACGATGATTTAAATTTTTCAAGAGCATTGTCTTTTCTTTGGGAAATTTTGAGAGATGAACGACTGAGTGATTCTGAAAAATATGAACTTGCTTTGGAATTTGACAAAGTATTTGGATTGAATCTTGGAAAAGAAGAAAAATTTGAAATTCCAAAGGAAGTAAAAAAACTCGCTGAAGAAAGAGAGGCGGCGAGAAAAGAAAAAAACTGGAAAAAATCCGACGAGCTCAGGGAAAAAATTAAAGAAAAAGGATTTATTATCGGCGATAATAAAGAAGGATATAAGATAATAAAAATTGGGAACTAAAATATAAAAACCCTTTCTGCGTTTTAGCTTTATGAAAAGAGGAATGGATTTTGTTAATTTAAAATACAGACCAAAGAACGATTTAGTTTGCTTGTTTAAAATTTCTCCGAATAAGATGTCTGTTGCTGAGGCTGCGAACACAGTTGCACTTGAATCCAGCGTCGGTACATGGACAAAAGTTACTGGACAGGAATATGTTGAAAAATTCAGAGCCAAAGTTTTTTCGATAAAAGGAAATTACATAAAGATTGCTTATCCTGAAGCGCTTTTTGAAAGCAACAATGTTCCGAACATTTTATCGTCGGTAGCAGGAAATATTTTCGGCATGAAATCGGTCAAGACAATTAGATTAGAAGATGTTTCTTTTCCAGATTCTATTTTGAAAGGTTTCAAAGGACCTAAACACGGAATTGAAGGTGTCAGAAAACTTATGAAAATAAAAGACAGACCATTAGTTGGAACAATAATAAAACCGAAACTTGGATTGAACACCGAACATCATGCGAAGAGTGCTTATGAATCCTGGAGCGGAGGATGTGATTTTGTTAAGGACGATGAGAATTTGTCGTCGCAGAAATTTAATATGTTTGAAAATCGGATGGTAAAAACATTGGAGATGGCTGACAAAGCAGAAAGTGAGACTGGAGAGAAAAAAGCTTATCTTGTAAATGTAACTGCAGAAACAAAAGAGATGATCAGAAGAGCTGAGCTGGTTGAAAAGCAAGGAGGAAAATTTGTGATGATTGATATTCTTACTGCTGGCTGGGCAGCGGTTCAGACATTGAGACAAGAAAATTTCAAGATGGCAATTCATGCACACAGAGCAATGCATGCAGCGTTTGACAGAAATTCTGAACACGGAATGGACATGATGGTTATTGCTGACTTCGCAAGATTAATTGGCGTCGATACTTTGCATATCGGAACAGGAATTGGAAAACTCGAGGGAAAAATAAGCGACATTCAAGAGATACAGGAAGAAATTGAAAAGATGGAAGTTAAGGAAACTAAGAAACGACTTGAACAAAAATGGAGAAATATAAAACCTGTTTTAGGAGTTTCGTCTGGCGGTCTTCATCCTCGGCACGTTCCATTTTTAATTCATAATTTAGGAAAAGATTTAGTTATTCAAGCAGGCGGAGGAATTCATGGACATCCTCTTGGAACAAAAGCAGGTGCAATTGCAATGAGACAGGCAGTTGATGCGACGATGAAAAGAATTCCGCTGAATGAATATGCAAAAACACATGTTGAATTAGAAGAGGCTCTCAAATTTTGGAAAAAATGAAATATCGAAAAGGAATTTTTGCAGTTACATATTCTACTCTTGATGGAGAAATTAAATATTTGATTCTGAAAAGAAAACATCATTGGGTAGGATGGGAATTTGTAAAAGGAAAAATTGAAAAATTTGAGATGAAAAGAGCTGCTGCTCGAAGAGAAACGCAAGAAGAAACTGGTTTGAAAATTCTGAAGATAAAAAATTTTAATGTATCCGGAAGTTACAAATACCAAAAACAATTAAAAGACAGACCTGGAATTATCGGACAGACTTACCATTTGTTTGGCGTCGAAGTAAAAAAAGGAAAAGTAAAAATTGACAAACTTGAACATTCTGATTACAAATGGGTTTCATTCGGAGAAGCAATGAAAAAATTAACCTGGCCAGACCAGCGAGAATGTTTGAAAATAGTAGATAGTTGGTTAAAGAATTAAATTATTTTTTTAGCGGATCTTTTTGTAACTGGAACTTTAATGTCATTGCAAAAAATAATTTTTGGGTAGTTCAATCTATTCATAATATATTCCAAAGTATTTCTTGCGTCAGTTTCTCCACGGCAACTGTACATATTGAATACGAGAGATTTGTGTTCAGGATAAGTGTGAAAATCTGCATGTGATTCTTTCAAAAGTGCAATGCATGAATAACCCTGCGGAGAAAAATGCTCTTCGTTCCACCCTAAAATTGTAAACTTATCTGCACGCAAAGCATCTTCAAGAATTTTTTTGAGCCTTCCTTCTTTATTATTTAATAGATTCTTATCTTTTATTTCCAGAGTACAAGTAACCTCGTGGCCGATTTCAGGAGATTTGTATCTATTTATTTTTAACATTTTATTTCCTCAGGTTATATTTTAAATTGTAATCTTTTGCTCCGAAAAAAATTTCAGTATATTTTTCTTTAAGAATATCTCCTGCAAGAAAATCGGGGTTAATAGAAGAACCTTGGGGCATTCTGCATAAATCTCACTTCCTCAAGGTGTAAGTAAAATCTTTTTTGATTCTACAGACATTTATTTTTTTCATTCCTATTTTAATTTTACCCTATTTAAAAAGTTTTTCCCTTAAAAGATTTTATCGTCGATAAAATTCATTTGAAAAAGAATAAAAACTTGCTTTTCTTGAGGTTATTATGAAGTTCAGAGAAATAAAATTAAAATCAGGAACAAATATTTTTCTTGGGAAAAATGCCGAGAGCAACGACGAGCTTGTTAAGAAGTTCAGAGGAAAAGAAAACATCATAATGCACACAGTTGCTTCAGGAAGTCCTTTTTGTGTTATTGATAAAATAAATCCCACAAAAGAAGAAATTAAGGAAGCTGGAATTATCTGTGCATCTAAAAGCCAGGATTGGAGAGATAACAAAAACGATGTTGATATTCATCTTTTTACTGGAAAGGATGTTAAGAAACCAATTCTTGCAAAAGCAGGAACTTGGAAAATAATTGGGAAGGCAGAAGTTATTAATGTTAAGAAAAAAGATATTGAAAAGCTAACGCGACAGATATAAAAAGCAGATAAAATTTATTTCTTTATGAGTTATACAGAAATGCAATTAGGAAAAAACGGAATTACGGAAAATTTTATTCAGACTTTGAAAAGTAATTTTGACAAACATGAAACTGTCAGAATTGCTGTTTTGAAAAGTGCTGGGCATGAGAAAGAAAAGATAAAGGAATTTTCCGAAGAGCTTTTAGGAAAGTTAGGGAATAATTATACTGCAAAATTAATTGGATTCAAGATAATTCTTAAGAAATGGCGTAAGGCGAGAAGATAAAAAAATTTCTGATTTTATTAAAATTTAAATAAAATTAATTTAGCAACTTCCTGAAGTTGAACCAGAACTTGTTCCTGCTCCGAATCCTGCTGATGCTTCAGATGTGCTCAATGTTTGTGTACATACAGAAGGAACATTATTGAAAGCTGCACAGATTACACCTTTAACTCCTTCAGGACTTCTATCTGCTTGTGTTTCAACTCCATTGATTACCAATGTTGGAGAACCTCCAATTCCTTTTGAGTTAGCATTACTTACTTCAGCTTCGTACAAAGCATCTCCTTCAGTTTCCATACAAGAATTTATCTTTGTACCGTCAATTCCAAGGTTAGTGTAAATTGCTTTTGTCTTTGTAGCAACACAAGTTGCGTCTCCGTTAGAACATGATGCATCATTGTCAAATGCTAAGATGTATTCTAAAAATTTAGCAGGATAATTCTTCTCTATACATAATTGTCTCTTTGCTTCAATCTTTTCATATTCCCCGTGCATTGCACCAATTTGTCTTATTTTGAAATCAACTTTATCTCCAAGAAGTTTAACTGCAGGTATTACTGCTTTTTCCATTTGAGTTCCATATGGGCAGTAAGTGAAAACATAAAGTTCAACAGAAGGTTTTTCAGATTTAGGAACTTCGGTTGTCTTGGTATTTTTGTCTTGAGTAACTTCAGTAGGAATTAATGATTCAATTACATTTTTTCCGTCTTTAGTAATATAAACTGGGACTACACTTCCCTTATAGTTTAAATTAACCTGATAAAGTCCCGAAACTTCTTTTGTAGAATTTAGGGTTAAGCCTTGGATTCCACTTGTTTCATAGAAACTGATTAATTTTTTACTTGCATCATTTATTGAAATAGTGTGTCCAGTAATTCCGCCTGTAAAGGTGACTAATAAGAGTGCTATTGTTAAAACACTTAAGACTAATGTTCCAAGCATCCACGGGTTTTCTCTTACTTTTTCAGTGAAATTTTTTTTAGAAGTATGTTCGACATGCTCGTGATGTTCATGTTCGTGCTCTTTTTTTTCTTCATCCATTTCAGAAAGATGAAGTTCTTGTTTAAAAACTTTATGGACTTTCAGTAAATATAAAAAGTCGGAGGAATAATTTATTGAATGACTTATGATATTACATTAGGGAGGGACGAGTCTGACAAAAAGCATTTTGGTGATAAGGGACTTATATTTCTTGGAAAGGGTTATGTTCAGATGGGGCGATATACTTCGCTGAGTAATAAAATTCTTATGGACGTCGCGAGGAGCCACGTTGTGCTTGTTGCGGGGAAGCGAGGTTCTGGAAAAAGT
>DAHXOU010000016.1 GCA_027364705.1 Nanobdellota archaeon | reverse complement strand
GATATACATAGATATAAAGAACAATGCGACAGAAAATTAGAGAGAATTCAAGAATCAGAAGATTTTTCAGAAGAGAATAAAAAAATAATTTTTGGTTTTAGAGATTATCTATTAAGTGAAAATATAGGCATAGCAAAAATTAATCGGTATCTCCAAGATATAATTAAATTTAATCAATTGCTGGGAAAAACTTTTTCTGAAGCAACTAAAGAGGATCTTAGAAGAGTTGTCGGAGAAGTTAATACTTGCAAGAAAAAAGATGGAACTCCTCTGGCTGAAGAAACTAAGAAAGGGATAAAGACAATGATTAGAAAACTTTATCGTTTTATTGAAGGAGTTGAAGAAAAAGGAGTTTATCCAGATAAAGTTAAATGGATTTCAATAGCAATTCCGAAAAATCATAAAATCTTACCTGAAGAATTATTGACTGAAGAAGAAATAAGCAAGATGATTCAAAAGTGTTCTTGTCTGAGAGATAAAGCTTTTGTTGCAGTCCTCTCAGAGAGCGGAGGAAGAATTGGAGAAATTGCTACATTAAAGATAAAGAATGTTTCTTTTGAGAGATATGGTGCAAGATTAACCCTTTCAGGAAAAACTGGAATGAGAAAAATTCTTGTTATAAACTCTGCACCTTATCTGCAAGAATGGATAAACAATCATCCATTTTCAAATGACAGAGAAAGTTATCTTTGGGTTAAAGATAATGGAGATTTATTCACGGATTCAAGATTTTCTGCTATCTTAAAACAAGCGGGAAAAATGGCTGGAATAAATAAGCGTATACACCCTCATGCTTTTAGACACTCCAGGGCAACAATTTTGGCATCTACGCTTACTGAATCATGCATGAAACAATATATGGGATGGGGGCAGGATTCAAAAATGTGCGCAGTATACATACATATGAATGGGAAGTCTGTTGATGAAGCAATTTTAAGAGCAAACGGAATTGAAATCTCTACAATTAAAACAGAATCTGAAATGAAACCCAAAGTATGTACTAAGTGCAAAACCATAAATGAGTTTACAAATAAATTTTGTAGAATTTGTGGATTTCCATTGGATAAAAAAGAAGCGGAAGGGATTCTAAAAAGAGAAACTGAAAGATCTGTTGCCGATGAAGTTATGAATAAATTAATGGAAGATGAAGAAATTTTGAGTTTAATTAAGAAAAAGATAAGTTTGTAAAATCATATTGTCATATTATCATACTTCCGACGACAAAACGCTAAAAAACTTCTCCTATCACATTTTAGTAGGGAGTCTTTATAAAGTTCAACTCTCTTAATTAAGAGTAGGTGAGTTTATATTTATTTCTTCTTGCTCGTGACCGACCTACAAATGAAAAATTGGAGGCACGAGAAAATGAAAAATACAAAAAAGAACTGGGGAGAAATAAATGAAGAAGCAAATATATTATCTAAAAATAATTCTTGGGTTGATAAAATCTTAATATTAAAAAAAGAGAAAGAGAAGGAAAAATCTCTTTCTCAGCATATAAAGGATGTAAATCCAATGGAGGATTCACAATATGGATAATGTTAAGGTAGTATATAATCCACGATGTTGGGACAAAATCTTTTTGCTTCGGTTAAAAGAAGTATGGAATTCTCATAAAAATAAAGAAGGGTTTGTTTTTTATTCTTATCTCTATGAAAAACTTTGTAGAAACTTTTCTATTCACAAACCTGAACTAAGGCAGATTCTTGAAGAATTTAGCAGACATGGTTTAGTTGAGATATCTTCTGTAGGAATTAAATTAAAATATAAATTAGAAAAAAAATGAATAAACTAAAAGTTTCAACTAACCATGAACTACTCGCCAGAGAAAGGGCGAATAAAGTATTAAATGTTCTAAAGGAATATCCAGAGGGCATTTTTCCTAAGATAATAGCACTTTATACGAAAATTAATGAGAATACTGTTAAATCAATACTAATCAAATTAAAAAATAAAGGAGTTGTTTCGCAAAAAGAAGGTATGAGGGGATTGTATTGCTTAGTTGAAAAAGACATACACGGATCTATTTTTGACTGGAATTTTCACGATACAACATTTTCTTGTTTGATTAAAGATTATTCTGGTGAGATGATAGAAGAAATATTTCATTATGGGACAATTAAATATCACTTTAGAATCGGAAAAGGAAGCAAAAAAGCATCAGTTGTAATCTCTTCTAATATCCCGATAAATATCTCTTCAATCTTTGCTTGTTATTCTTTTTTTGCTTATTGGGTTAAAGAACGAACTAATTTTTTTCCAGAGATAAAAGATACTCTTATCTCCTCAATTGAATTTAATAAAGATTATACAAATTTAGGATTGAGAGGAATCAAAGAAATAACATTAGAAAGATTATTGGACCAATTTAAATTATATCAAAAGGGTTTTGGAATAAGGGCAGAATATAAAATAAAAGTGCCTTTTCCATTTGAAGCAATTATGTCCATGTTGATTAATGTTCCAATTTCACTTGATTTGACCAACTCTATATTTCAGATAGAAAGTGATCAAGACAAGATTAATGATTCACTCAAAAGAATAATTGCTTTGCTGACTGCTTTATTGGAAAAAGGGGATCGTCATATATAACCCCATTCATCTTTTCTATATAGTAAAAATGAAAAAACAAGAATTAGTTTTATATGATTTATATTTGGAGGGTAAGCCCTGTTCAATAGGAAAATTATCTAAAAATCTCCCTCTTGAACCATTTCAAATTTATAATGCAATTTATCATTTAGTTCGTAGAGGATTGATCAGAAAAATAAGAATAAAAAATGAAAATGCAGGATATTGTAATTCTCCCGTGCAAATTTTAGTTGAAATTAATAATAATACTTCATTTAAGCAATGGAGATTGTTAAATTTAATTCGTAAAATAAGAGAGGAGAGAAATGCCAACTAAAAGCCACGAGCAAAAGATAAATCAGCTTGAAGAAGAATACTGCAAGAAGGGATTTAGATGTAAAAAGAATTTTCCCTTATTTGATCCTCTACAAAATAATTTTGCTTTGATTGATCTGGTTTGTTTTAAGGATAATCAGGCAAGGGCTTTTGAGATTGAAGTCACTGGAAAACAAGCGGTTAAAAATGCAGGAGATTTAAGAAGATTTAGAGAGATATTTAAGAATGCAAAAATTTGTCAATTAACAACAGATATGGGCTTAGAAGATTGTCCAGATTTTTCAGTAAAGCCAAAAGTAATTGTTAAACGAGCTAAGTTTTAATTTTTCTTTTTACACTTTAACACTTTAAAATAAATTAGAATTGTAATAATTATAATCAGAACAATTATCCCTACAGGAAAAATGAAATCACTTACAACGCTTGTTTTTACTATGTTCTCTCTACAAATTGTCTCTCCGTTTATTATCTCACAACCTTCAGAACATTCATCACAGTATAAAGAACTGACAAAGGGAAATAAAATCAGTGAGAGTATCAAAAATAATGTTAATCTTCTTGCCATTTTAATTTCCATTGTTTAACCAAGTAAATAAGATAGAAAAAACAATAATCAGTGCATCTATTATCATAAAAATCCATGCACCTATTAAGATTTTATTTTTCCTCATTTTACTAATCTTCTTAGATGGTAACTATCTGGTAAATACACTATTTAAGTATTTTGGTAACTTTTATGTATGAAAAAGGTAACTAATTGGGAAGATATAAGTTTTATCAATTCCAGTTCTTACAGAAGAAGAATTTTGGAAAAATTAGACAAGCCAAAAACCCCCTCTTATTTAAGCAAAGAGTTAAGCATTAATAAAACCCATATAAGCCGAGCCCTTTCTGAATTGATTGAGAGAAAATTAATAATCTGTTTAACTCCAGAATCTCGGAAATCTAAGATATATACTATAAGCGAATATGGAAAAGAGATTCTTGAGAAACAAAAAACCTTCCAATCTAAAAAATAACTTTTTATACTTAAGTTCCCTGACTTTTTTATGGTAAATATCTCAGAGAAAGATACAAGAAAAAAAATAATTGATCCCATCTTAGAAAGAGCAGGATGGAAAGTTAAAGGACATTATGTAAAAGAAGAAATTAATCCAGTTAAATCTAATTTTCAGACTAAAGAATATGTTGGGCTTGAAGCAGGAATAGAAAGAAATGTTGACCGATTTATAGATTATCTTTTATTAGATGAAGATAGAAGTCCTCTTGCGATTGTTGAAGCGAAAAAAACTTCTGTAAGTGTTGAAAAAGGCGAGATTCAGGCAAGAACTTATAGAGAAGATATTGAAAAACAAACTAAAATTAAGATCCCGATTTTTCTTACCAATGGAACAACTTGGTATTATGTTGATGACTTAGACAGAAGGAGAAAAGTTTCTTTGCCTTTTTCCCAAAAAGATTTGCACAGAATTGTTAGTCTAATGAAAAATAGAAAAGATCCTGCAAATGTAAAAGTTAGTTCTACAATTTTGAATAGAAAAATGTGCGTTGAAGCAGTTAAAACAATTTTGGAACATTTTTCAAGTGGGCATCGTGAAGCTCTTATCAATATGGCAACTGGAACAGGAAAAACAAGAACTGCAATGGCTTTAATTGATTGTTTAATAAAAGCAGATTATATTCAAAAAGTCCTATTCATTGTTGATAGAATTTCTTTAGGAAATCAGGCAAAGGAAAAAGGTTTTAAGAAATTTTTCCCAGAATCTCCAATCTGTGAATTAAATGAAGAAGGTTTTTCAAGCAGTGCGAGGTTCTATGTTTCAACGATTCAAACGTTAATGTCTCCTCAAAAACCAAGAGGAAAATTTTATGAAAAATTTGGTCCTGGAGCATTTGATTTAATTATTTTTGATGAAGCACATCGTTCTTATTATGATAAAAATAATGATATCTTAAAATATTTTGATGCTTTGAAAGTTGGGTTAACAGCAACACCTTCTTCGGAAGAGACAAGAAATACTTTTGATTTATTTAATTGTGAAAATGGAAAACCTACCTTCAAATATGATTATGATTCTGCAGTGCGTGATAAAATTTTAGCTCCTTATGTTGCAGAAATTATAGAAACAAGTATTTTAGCTTTAGGAATTGAAGGGAAAAAATTAAGCAAAGAATTGCAACAAAAATTAAAGGAACAAGAAGAAGATCCAGAGAAATTTCAAACTCCCGGTTCTAAATTTGAAAAATTCTTTACTGATGAAAAAACAAATGAATTAATTATCCGAGAGTTTATGGATAGATGCTATAAATCTGATGATAACCGACCATGTAAAAGTATTTTCTTTTGTGCAAGTGTAAAACATGCTGAATCATTAGAAAAATTATTCCAAAGATTTTATCCTAATTTAGCAAAAGATGTAAAGGATATTACTTCTGATAAATCCCGTTACATGGATGAAGTTAAAAGATTTGAGAAGAGAGATAGTCCGAGAATTGCTTTATCTGTGGGGGTATTGGATACTGGTGTTGATATTCCTGAAGTAATGAATTTAGTTTTTGTTAAGCCTGTAATGTCTTCAATTAGATTCTGGCAAATGTTAGGGCGTGGAACAAGAGATTTGTCAGCATGTGAAAATAAGGAATGGTTACCAACAAATAAAGACGGACAGCATATTAAAGAAGATTTTTTAATTCTTGATTTTAAATTTGGAGATTGGTCAAATGTTTTACAACATAAATTAAATGCAATTAAACCAAGATCTTCTGGAACAGATGCTAAGACAAGAATTTTTTTAGAGCAAGTTGATGCTTTGGAAAAAAATCTCAGTGATAAAGAGAGAAAAATTGTTGAGAAACAAATTCTTGACACTATTAAAGAGATTGATGTTGATTCTCCATTAGTTCTTGAAAAAAGAGATATTGTTAAGAAAGTTATCTCTTCTAAATTTGATTTGAGAAAACATATTGAAGAATTAAGAAATGAAATCACTCCTCTTTTAATTTATACTCCGTCGGAAAATGCAAAAGTGTATAGTTTTATTTCTCAGTGTGTTAAACTTTTTGATTATATAAAAACAGGAAATAAAGATAAGATTGCTAAAGTTGAAGAGTTTGTCGTTACAAGAGCAGAAGCAATTTGGGATAAAAATCTTGACGCAATAAAACAAAAAAGAGAAGAATTGGTTATGATTCAAAAAGAGCCATTTTGGGAAGATATTACTTTTGAGGATGTTGACTTTTTAGTTAGGGAGATTGCTCCTTTAATGATTTTTTACGAAGAAGAGAGAAAGGGAATGGTGCGAGTTAATGCTCCTGATGTTGTTATGAAAGTTGAGAAAGAAGTAATGGAAATTAAGGAAGATGAAGACTTCAAGGCTTTCCTAAATAATAATCAACTTATGCAGAAGATTAAAGATGGAGAAGGAGTTACATCCAAAGAACTTCTTGAGATTGAAAAGAAATTGAAGCAGTTGAATCCTACTTTAACTATTGAAAATATACAGCAAAGCAAGGATTTTATTCTATTCTTAAGGGAATTGTTAGAAGTGAAGGGATTGCCAGATCCTCAAGAAATGATTAAGTGGGAATTTGATAAATTTGTTATGGATAAGAATGAGCATTATAACTCTCAGCAATTAAAGTTTTTGAGATTGCTGGAACAAGTATTTATAAGGGCGAAACATATTGAATTAAAGAACTTTGCAGAGCATCCTCTGGCTGAAGGCAGACCTTTGGATGTTTTCAGTAAAGAACAATTAGAGGCAATAGCCCAAAAGTGTAATAAATTGAAGTGGAAATGAGTAAAAAGGTGTATACACCTAAATCTTTAAATAGTAGCGGTTTCTTGGTTTATTATGGTTTTAAAGGATCATGATTTAAGTGGTGAGGAGAGGAAGATTGTTTCTACAAGATTGTATAAGAGTGAATTCCTTTTTTTCAAGAGACTTTGCGACCAAGAAGGTAAAACAATAAACACTAAACTTCGTGAGATGATTCGGGAAGAGACTGGGCTGGAGGAAGGGGAATGAAATTCAAAGATTTAATTGAAGCATGGTATGTTGATTTAATTGCAAGTGGTCTTGGAGTTGCTTTAATTCTTTGGAGTTTGGAAATAAAATCCGAAAATCCTTATTGGTGGATTGCTTTTTTCTCAGGTATAATCTTTAACATTCCAACATTATACTTTCAAATATGGAAATATATAGAAGAAAATTTTATTGAAAAATGACAAAAGAAACTGAAATTCCTACAATAGAAGAAATGAAAGAGAAAGCATTAAAGATTGCTGAGGGGATTCCTAACTTAAGAGAAAAACAAAAGTTTATGACCGAAGTAAGGGGGGTTACAATTGAATTCTCAATAATCATTGAAATGTGTTTTAATAATCTTATCTCTGCAACAGGTAAGGAGATGGTTTTTGATCACCAGAAAAAAGAATTATATTTGATTAAGGGGGTAAGAGAAAAAAGAGATATGCCTAAATTTAAAACTAAATCAAGAGATATGGAGAAATTAATTTCAGAGGCATTCCCAAATTTGGAAGAAGATGCAAAAACGAACTTATCTGATTCCTTAACTAAATTTGAAGCATTAAGAGATATTTTTGCTCATGTTCCTGTAGATTGGAATAAAGAAAACTTAGAATTTATTGACGAAGAACCTTACAAACATTTTTTTAAGTTAGATAAAAATTGGAAAAATGTCTTTTTTGCCCATAAGGAATTTGTTGGTCACTTTCAATGGCTTCTTGAGGTCATATTGAATTACAATAGGGGGATTTTATTAAAAAAAGAACTTTTATCGCAAATTTTCCTTGGGAAAAGTCAAGCAGAAATTAAAGAAGAAGCGGAGAAAAAAAATGGAATTAAGTGAAATAATTTTGATAATTGCGAATATCTGTTTAGCAATCTTTACTTTGGTACTTGCAATTTTTACATATTATTTATACTCTGAAGCAAGAAAAACCAGAGAATACCAAATTGAATTAAACAAACCTGAATTAAGTGTTACTTTTGACCCTTCTAAGAGGTATATTCAATGGATAAATATCCATATAAAAAATATTGGTAAAAGTCCCATTTATAATCTTGAATTAGAAAAAGTGGAAAGAGATGTTGTTTGTTTCAACAATAAAAAAATATCTGAATTAGAATATCTTAAAAAGATAAATTACCTGAGACCTGAACAAGAGATTATCCAGTTTTTTTATAACTTTGTTGGTGGTTCTATAAAACCAGAAGAAATAAACTTTGATTTATTTTTCAAATATGAAGATGAAAAAAAGAATATTTATAGAAAAAAATTTTCTATTGATTTCGGGCAATTTATGGATATGTCTCAATTAGGGGAAGAACCTCTATATAAAATTTCAGAAAATATAGAAAAGATAAAAACAGAGATTCATCATCTTTCTTCTGGGTTT
The DNA here is from genome assembly GCA_027364705.1 of Nanobdellota archaeon. Lineage (GTDB taxonomy): Archaea > Nanobdellota > Nanobdellia > Pacearchaeales > GW2011-AR1 > RBG-13-33-26. The sequence goes on along the minus strand of DAHXOU010000016.1, from coordinate 4,393 downwards.
CATAAATTGAATGTAATCACACAAACTAAAAAAGAAAAACAAATGGAAGAAAAGAAATTTATTGAAGGAATAAAAAAGAGACAAAAAGAGACAAGCAAAAAAAATGAAACAAATACAAACAAATAAAATTAAATGGAAAGAAGTTGAAATCGGAGAACTCTTGGATTATGAACAGCCAGGAAAATATATTGTTGAAGGAGAGATTCATAAATCTGAAACTAAAAATTCAGTGCCTGTTTTAACTGCAAACAAATCTTTTATCTTAGGTTACACTGAAGAAAAAGAAGGCGTCTATACTAAATCTCCTGTGATAATTTTTGATGATTTTACAACAGATATAAAATTTGTAGATTTTAAATTTAAAGTTAAATCAAGTGCCATGAAATTATTGACCTCAAAATCAAAAGATGTAGATTTGAAATTTATTTTCTTAATGATGAAAAGCATTAATGTGAACTTCTCAACCCATAAACGATATTATCTTTCTGTTTATCAGAAAAGAAATATTCCAATTCCTTTCTCCGACGGAAAACCCGACCTCGCCGAACAGGAAAGAATTGTTAAAATTTTGGAAGAATCAGAGAGATTAAATCAAAGAGGAAAGAAAGCAGAGGAATTACTTGATGAATTTTTGAAAAGTGTTTTTTCGGAGATGTTTTTGAAAGAAAATTTATCCTCTTTAGAAATAGGGCGGGGCATATTAAAAGCAAATAAAATAAACCCCGAAGTAGAGTTTAAAGATAAAACCTTCAAATATGTAGATATTGCTTCAATAGATAATAATCTAAAGAAAATATTTGATGTTAAAGATATTCCTGGAGAGGAAGCTCCAAGTAGGGCAAGGCAATTAATAAAAAGAGGAGATGTTTTAATATCAACAGTTAGACCTAATCTTAACGCTGTTGCCGTAGTACCTAAGGAATTAGATAATCAAGTTTGTTCAACTGGTTTTTGTATTCTTAGAGCAGATAATAAAAATTTTATTTCAGAATATTTATTTTTTATTTCAAAACAAAGATTCTTTATAGATAAGCTAATAAAAAAGTGTAGGGGAGCAAATTATCCTGCAGTTTCTAATAAAGATGTAATTTCTTTAGATATTCCCCTTCCCCCTTTTCCTCTTCAAAAAAAGTTTGCTTCAACTGTTGAACAAGTTGAGAAGATGAAAGAAAAAATAAATAACACTAAACAAAACTCTGAAGAATTATTTAACTCTTTTATGAGCAAGGCGTTTAAGGGGGAATTGTAAAATGGAAGAAGAAAATAAAAAAGAAAAAAGTGAATTTTGGAAAGAAGTTAAAAAACAATGGAAAGTTTTTCTCTTTTATGGAATAATTGTTTTAATACTCTCTGCAGGAATTAATACTTATATATCCAATATAGTTGACAAAAATATGCAAGGTCCTCCATGCAGAATAGATTTTCCTGTAGAAGAATTTAGTGTAGGCAATGATACGGCATTTGATATTGAATATTTATTTATTAATCTTTTAGATAAAAACCTTCAAATTGAGGATATATCTGCTTATTGTTATTGGAGATATGAGGAGGAGAGTAAATTAAAAGATACTTCAATAATAACCCCCCCATCAATAAATCAAATTTCTACTCCAAAAGAATTACCTACAATAGAAGCCTCTAAGTCAGAAGTAAAAACTTCTTCATGCAAATCTCCTAAAGAAGAAGGAAATTATAAAATAAGAGTTTTAGCAAAAACAACAGAAGGAATCTGCGAAGGAGATATAATCATGGAGGTAAAAAATGTTAAATAAAATGAAATGTTTTTCTTTATTTATAGCCCTTTTAATCATAATTCCTTTTGTTAATTCCGCTCCAGTTCAAGAATTAAATCAACAACCACAGTATAATTGCAGTAGTGAGACTACTCCTTTAGAAATTAACATTTTAGAACTTAATGAAAGAATAAATTCTTTACAAGAAAATTTAACTTATTATCAAAACCTTTCTGAATATTATAAATATCTTTATGAAAGTAAAGAAGTCAATATTACTCACGGTGAACTGATTCAGATATTTAATACACTCAATAATTTTCAGTGGAATCTCAATCAAACAAATGAGAATATAACAAAATTAGGAGACAAATTTAGCATTTTTACTTTTGAAGTTGGAATTTCTATATTAGGTGTTACTGGGATTAGTGTTGGATTAATAGAATTAACTTTGTGGTATTTTAAAAGGAGGAAAAAGAAAAATGCGTCAAACTCTTAAAGAATTCCTTCCTGTTTTATACATCTTTTTATTCTTTGCAGGTTTAGTTGGAATACTCTTTTTAATATGTTATATTCCTATGATTTATGATTTTTTTCAGGGAGATAAAATTGTTGATGAACATATAAAAGAAATTGTTGGGAATGAAACAGATCATGCGAAAATAACGGGGTTATTAATGCAATGGATTCATGACAATGTAGGTTACCCAACTGAAGAAGGTAAAAAGAATATTCTTGGAGTTACTTTTTATACGGTAAACAATCAAACTAAATTCTTTTGGAGAGATGCTCCTGCATCTTGGATTATCCTTCATAAAATTGGAAGATGTGGTGAAGATGCTAATTATTTTGTAGGTGTCATGGACAGACTGGGGTATGAATCATATAAAATAAGACCTACTGGTTGGGATCATGCTTGGGCAGAATACTATACTCCTGATGGAACAAAGATTGTATTAGATCCGTCAAGTAATCAAATAATTTATAATTTAACCAAATGGGTTGAAGGTAAGAATGTTACAAGAATTGAAGCAATAGACTTAAATGGCAAAAAGGAGGATATAACATCAGAGTATATTAGATAAAATGTTACACACAGAACTTAAATCAAAAATTAGAAAGTTATGGGATAAATTTTGGAGCGGAGGAATCAGTAATCCTCTTCAGGCAATTGAACAAATATCCTACTTAATTTTTATGAAGAAACTTGAAGATAAAGATATCTTAGATGAACAAAACGCAACTCTTAAAGGAATTAAATTCAAATCAATATTTTCAGGACATGAAAACTGTAAATGGTCTGTTTGGAGTGAATATTCTTCTGATAAAATCTTAGCTCATGTGCGAGATGTTGTCTTTCCTTTTATGAGAACACTTGGATCAGAAAACTCCCATTATAATAATTACATGAAGGATTCAAGTTTTTCTTTGCCTACAGCATCTCTTTTAATTGAGGCAGTAAATATAATCAATGAATTGCATATTAAAGAACAGAATCAGGATACTCAAGGAGATATTTACGAATATCTTTTATCAGAACTGCAGACAGCTGGAAAAAATGGACAATTCAGAACTCCAAGACACATAATTAAAATGATGGTTGAATTATCAAAACCAGAATTTGGAGACAGGATTTTAGACCCTGCATGTGGTACTGCTGGATTCTTAGTTAACACTTATGAATATATTTTAAAGTCAAATCAAAAAGACGGAGTAAGCACCTTAACCCCTCAAAAAAAGAAAATCCTTGATGAAGAGTCTCTTTACGGCTATGATATTGACAGGACAATGGTTAGAATTGCGTTAATGAACTTAATGATGCACGGAATAACTAACCCAAACATTATTGGAGAGGATACTTTATCAAAAAGATACAATGAAAACGGAGTTTATGATTTAATCTTAGCAAATCCTCCTTTCAAAGGTTCTATTAATGAAAGCGAGAAATCAGATGAATTAACAATTAGCACAAGCAAAACAGAACTGCTTTTCTTAGAACTAATGTATAATTCTCTTTCAGTAGGAGGAAGATGTATTGTAATTGTCCCAGAAGGGGTTTTATTCGGTAACTCAAATGCTCACAAATCAATTAAGAAACTTTTACTGGAAAAATGCCGTCTTGATGCTGTAATCTCAATGCCTTCAGGAGTGTTTAAGCCATATGCAGGAGTTTCAACAGCAGTTCTTTATTTTACAAAAGGAGAGCCAACAGAAAAGGTTTGGTTCTATAAGATGGAAAATGATGGGTTTAGTTTGGATGATAAAAGAAATGAGATTGAACAGAATGATATTCCAGACATCTTAAAAAAATTTGATAACAGGTTTAAAGAAGATAATGATAACCGATTTGAAAAACACTTTTTTGTTCCTTTTGAAGAGATCAAAGAAAAAGATTGGGATCTTTCAATAAACCGCTACAGAAAAGAAAAGGAGAAAGAAACAAACCATAGAAACAGCAAGGTTATCATTGAAGAAGCCAAAAAAGAAATAAAAGAACTCTTGGAGGGGTTCACAGAGTTAGAAAAGTTAATTAAATAAAAAGGCGTTATACTTTTTCAGAATGCTGGGCGGGGGCGTTTTTGTTTTGCTGAAAGCAAAATTAATTTTTCTGAATCGAACCGTTGGTATTGATTCCCGAGCGATTTCGCGGAGTAGGGGAT
>DAHXOU010000020.1 GCA_027364705.1 Nanobdellota archaeon | reverse complement strand
ATGTATTCAAGAAAAACAAGAAGAAGTTTCATCGCATGTAATGCTTACCCCGAATGTAAAAAAACATATTCTCTTCCTCCAAACGGAATTATAAAAAAGACAGATAAAATTTGCGAATTCTGTGGATTCCCCATGCTAATGAGATTAAGCAAAGGAAAACGCCCTTGGATATTTTGTTTCAATTCGGAATGTGAATCAAATAAAAAAAGAATTGAAGAATATAATTTGAAAAAACAACAGGAACAAAATGAGACATCCGAATAAAGTTGAAGGTTATGAAACTCTTGAGGATTTAGCAAAAGCCGTCGGAAATATGAGCTATGACAAAGTTTCAGAATTTTTAGAAAAATTAGCTGAAGACATTGAAAGACAGGCAGATGCAGATTATCAACGAGGAAGAGTAAAGTTATCATCAAAATTATATAAAACATCAAAGAGATTACATCGGTCAAAAAATTCTATGGATGAAGCATGGAAAATCTGCAAACCTTATATGGAATAATATTTAAAAACTCCAATCGCTTCAATAAGTTATGGTGAAATTAAAATTAGAGAAATCTGTTCAGGTTACTCTTATTATAATCGCTGCAGTTCTTGTAATTACTTTCGGAGGTATGTATTTCTATAAGTCAAATTTTTCATCACAAAACACAATCGCTGTAAATGGACAAGGAATTGAAAAAGTAACACCAGACTTAATTTCAGTATATTTCAATGTCGATACAAAAGCCAGCACATCAGGAGCTGCTGAATCTTCAAATTCAGAAATTGTTACAAAGTTAAAAAATGCAATTGTTGCATTAGGCTTTTCTGAAAATGATTTGAAAACAGAAAATTACAATATTTACCCTGACTACGATTATTCAACAGGAGGAATTAAAGGATATAGAGCAACACATTCCTTAAGAATAGAATTCTCAACAGATAAAAAAGATAAAATCAGTGAAGTTATCGACGCTGGAGCAAGTGCAGGAGCAGGAATAAGTTATATAAATTTTGAACTTTCTCCTTCATTAGAACAAGAATACAAATCAAAGGCAATCCAGACAGCATCAGCAGATGCAAAAGTAAAAGCAGAAGCAATTGCAGCAGGATTTAGTAAAAGATTAGGAAGATTAGTATCAGTATCATTAGATTCATTTAATTATTATCCAACAAGAGTTTTTGATTCATCAGTTTCTGGAGGAAGTTCAGTGGAAGGTGCAAAAACTGCAGTTGCAGGAATAACTCCGTCGGAAGAAGAAGTTAGTGCTTATGTTACAGCAGTTTATCGATTAGGATAATTATTTCTAAAAAATATACAAAATTTTAAATACCTTGTATTCATAAAATAGAAAGAGGTGAAAAAATGGCAGCAAAAAAGAAAGTAGTTAAAAAAACAGCAAAGAAAACAACAAAGAAAAAAAGATAATATCATTTTTCACGGATATTAAATTTTTTTATTTTTTATTTTAAAACCATTCGTTCAGTTTCTTCTGAGTCTTCATATGATTCAACAGTATACTTTTTCCAAGGATTGAAGTAATATCAAAGTTATACTTTATCGTCGCTATTTTCTTTGCGCTTTCCTTCAGTTCGTTATCGTCGGAAAATTTCATTTTATTTGAAAGTGCTTTTCTTACACTCTCACGCACAACCCAAACTCCAAGCCCTGCCCAATACGACGGAGTTTCAATTCGAATTACAAGAACACTTGCCTGCCTTTTTATTGAATTAAGATATTCAATTATAGGAAACCTAGAAGCATAATAACCTCCAGCAGTTGCATAAGCATATTCTTTTCTCCCATAAAAATCTTCATAATCTGTAGATGCTTTCAGCTCTGCAGAAGGATTCCACGAACTTCCTGATTGATATAATTCAAAAAGTTCATAAGTCCAAACATCAGGAAAGAGCAGAATTAAATATTGATTTCCTAAAAATTCCCCGTAAAATAATTCTGGATTTTCAATCACAGGAAATTCCTTAACTTTTTTAAGAATTAATTTTCCAAGACTATCGTCAGTAGCAGTAATACTCCATCTCGTTGGAACAAGTTTTTTATTTTTCTTCAGCCCCAAAACACCGACGCTGAGAATTTTATTAAGAACATATTCACTGAATCCTTTTTTATACAAATGTTCCATTCCTTCAACCGCTTTTACCTCATCATTAATTACTTTGTCGACATGCTGATTAATTTTTACATTCCCCACTATCTTCGCTTCTTTCAGATTTCCTCTCATTCCGTGAGGCGTAAGAACTCTATCTTTTTTTGTATCAAGAGTTAATTTATTTTTCAGTTCAATTTCAACGTCAACAGGTTTTGATGCTAGCGCAATTTCCTGAGCAATCTCGACAAACTTTTTGTTTGTCCTCGAATCATGAACGGTTGATTGAAATCTTGAATTAAGTAAACTGTTTCTTAATCTCAAAACATCATTTATTCCAAAATTATTTCCTGCCCAGTATTTTGCATCGTCGTAAACCCACGCATTTTCATCGCGCTCAATAGGACTTAGAATCCCAACATTAACAAGAGGATATTTTAATTTGCTTCCGACAAAAACGCTAGGCGGAGAATTGCTATCTAATTTTGAAATCTTTCCCAAATCCTGATATCTAAACTTTGTTTCTGCTATTTTTTTTATAATTTCAAATTTGATGTCTGACATAATTATGTTTTAATTTCGAGAAATTAATTATTTTCCGTTTTGGAGGTGAGCGAAATTGCAAGATTAGAATAATTCAACAGGTTCACCTTGCAGGATTTTTTCCAAATCGCTCGTTGTAAGATGTTTCTTGGTATTTTCACCAGTGTAAGGTTTTATTCTATATCTGCCAATTATTTCTGAAGAAGTCAGACTCATTCCTTTTGAACATAAAGGAAACATTTTTAGCAATTCTTTTGTATCATCAACATCGAGAATTTCCCCTTTCTCGTCGGTTTTTCTTTCTTTTTTAGTTAAAGCAACAGCATAAATATCATTCCAATGAGCATTGAGAACATACAAATCTTTTCCCTGTCCACCCAATAATTTTGAATAAAGAAAACTGCTTCTCTGAAGATGCTCAGCATAATTTCCACCATTAATCACTGGAACAAGTTGCGAATTTACCATCTTTTCAAAAATTTTTTCGTTTGTCATAAATATTTAACAAGTTGGTAATTTAAAAATAAATAGGTTCTAAAAAATACAATTAAAATTTAATTTCGTGAATA
>DAHXOU010000009.1 GCA_027364705.1 Nanobdellota archaeon | reverse complement strand
CATATAGCAGGGTCGAGACGCAAGCAACTGCAGGATTTTCCTGCGATTTTCGTTTCCCAATATGTCCAACAACGTTGCTGATTCCATTTGCTTCACCCAAGGTTAGTGACTTGAGGTTACTAACCTAAAGTTAGTGATGATAGTACATAAAGGTAACTGAAGAATTTTAAAATTTCTCATAACAATTTAAAAGATATTGCTCTGTTATCGAACCCCAAATGATTTACTATTTTGGCATAACCTTGTTCGCATTTTTTTATAAATTCTAAGTCATTGGAGAAGAATTCGGCTGGTTTAATCTCATTCAGGTTTGTCATCAATTCTTGAAAAATTCGCAAATCATTAGTATCTTCGAATTCAATTTCAGTAAGTGCTTCTTTTACAGCGCTAAGATTTTTTCGTTTTAATGATATTTTATAAGAAATTGGATGAATTTCTTCTAATTTTCTTTGAATAGATTTTGAATATCTCAAAGAAAGCTGAGACAAAAAATCAGGAAGTCTTTCGGTTGGGTTATCTTTTAAAAAAATCTCAATTTCCTCATATATCAAATTCACAAAATCTTCTAATCTTGGATTTGTATTTATTATTTGTTTAAATTCTTCAATTATTAAAGAAGTTAATTTAAATGAGCCCAATTTAGAAATTTCTTGTAAACTTGGTAGAAACCGAATCATTTCTGCCATTATTTCATTAATTCTATTTCTTAAGACGGTTTGTGATTCCTTTAATACAGTGTGGCACAAAAAGAAGTTATCGTTTCGCTTACCTTGAATCAAATAAATTGATGTTTCATGAAGTGGATGTTTAGTATTTACCAAGCCAATGATTATGTTTGAATCTAAAGAAAAGTTCATTCTAAACAGCCAACGCTTCAAAAACGGCACTATAGTTTTTTGAGAGTGGTTTCTCTTTAAAATCGAATAAACTTAACTCAGAGATATAATCTTGGAAATCCTCGAAAGTAATTTTGCCTCTATGAAAAGCTTCGATCTTTAACAATGAATAAACTATCAAAGCTAAAATTTTATTGTCATGTTTTCTTATCGTTTCACTTATTAATTCTTGGATTAAGTACAATATTTGATTTAAAACCATTAGATGAGTCACATTCTCGTTTTTGTCCCACATTTTTAGGTTTATGTTATCCCTCACAGAAGATATTTTTCCACTAAGTTTATTTAGGGATATTTTTAAAATTTCGTTTCTTTGAGTTGGATTTAATCTTGTTGTTAATTGACTTAATTGCTCAAATGTTTCCTTAAACTCAGCAAACTCAGATATTTTGGTCTCCAACTTAGATAGAAAAGTATCATCATAGACATCGATAGCAGCCGCATCAGTTAAAATATCCAAAAACCGTTCTCTTTTTTCAAAATTCCATCTCGAAATTATATCTAATTCCTTCTGAACCAAAAAAGCTCTGTGCATTGACCATAAATAGTCAATACCACCTATTACAGGTCGCACAATCATTGTAATTCCTTCAAAAAAATCAGATGAAAAGGAATTTAAAACAGAATTAATGGATTTATATTGATATGTATCAGAATAATAAGATTCCATAATATGATATATATTTGGTATGACTATAAAGTTTTTTCCTTTAAATATTCTGTAAGTTAAGGAGTATGGATACTATTAGGGATGATCGCAATATAATTTTATAAGAGCTAATTTTTAAGATAAATTAAATACTTATGAATAGATTATATGATTATTCTTGCAGTTCCGTATATAATCTTCCAACAAATATTGCTTGTGGATTTCCCCCAAATTTATTCCAAACTTGGAAATGAGTCGATCCTTCAAAATATCTCTGGCACTACCCTTCTTGCAACCTCTCGATAAGCAGCCACTAAATCGCCTTTATCGAACCTGAACACGTCCTTATCAAGAGACTCTCCTGTTG
>DAHXOU010000006.1 GCA_027364705.1 Nanobdellota archaeon | reverse complement strand
GCGCATTATAAAATATTAGTAAAATGTTATTTAATAAAGTTTATGATAATGGATTTTTCCGGAATATTTCTTTATGCGCCCGATAGGATTTGGAGTTCACTTCGTTCCCTCTCATTCGCCTTCAGCAAATGAAACCTTCGATTCAAATCTAATTTAATATGCGCCCGATAGGATTTGAACCTACGACCCTCTCCTTAGGACGGAGATGCTCTAATCCGGGCTGAGCTACGGGCGCACATTTTTAAATTAGAATCCGGATTTAAAAAATATGCTGGTTAAAATTTTAGGAGCAATAGACCTTATTGGGGGATTAATTTTATTATTTCTTTCTGGATTTAATTTGCCCACAATATTCCTAATAATTTTGGGTGTAATCCTAATAATAAAATCAAGTTTCGGGCTATGGAAAAATTTTGCAAGTTGGACAGATTTAATCTCGGGGATTATTTTTATATTGTTTATATTTTTTCCAGTTCACTGGATAATTTGCTTAATTCTCGGTATCTTATTAATTCAAAAAGGAATTTTTAGTTTTCTATAGGTTTTTATATTGTTAATTTCTAAAAATTATATGCGGAATTGCCAGAGTGGTCAAATGGGCGAGATTAAGGCTCTCGTGGCTTAGTGCCTGCAAAGGTTCAAATCCTTTATTCCGCATTCAAAAGTTTTATAAACAGGTAAAATCTTGGATTTTTGAAGACGGCCATAATAGGTTGGAAACACCTGTTCCCTTTCCGAACACAGAAGTTAAGCTTCCTATGTTTATGACATTAGTGCCCGACAAGGTGCGAAATCATAAAGCTGTCTTTCATATTTTTAAAATAAGGAAGAAAGAGGTCGTTCTTTATATTGTTCCCAATATAAATCTTTAAAAAAATAGATGGGAAATAGTTTTTATGAAGACACTTGTCACAGGAGCAACAGGTTTTATTGGTTCTAATCTCGTTAAGTTTTTAATGCAAAGAGGGGACGAAGTTATTGCCGTCGGAACAAGTAAAGAACCCCAATTAACGAGGTTTGGAATAGATTTGGTAGACAAACCTTTTTTTGATTTAGAAGATAGAATTTTATCTGGGGTAGAAATATTATTTCATCAGGCAGCAATTGCAGATACAAGAGTTAATGATGAGAAATATATGAATTTTATTAATGTTCAATCTTCAATAAAATTATTTGAACAAGCAGTGAGATTAGGATGTAAAAATATTGTTTATGCTTCTTCAACTGCAATTTACGGAAATAGTCCTGCACCATATATAGAAGGGAAAGGAGAACTTCCTCTGAATGTATACGGACAGTCTAAACTTCTTTTAGACGGAGAGGTAAGAAAATTTGCAGAAAAAAATCCAGATATTAAAATTGTTGGACTGAGGTATTGCAATGTTTTTGGTCCGGGAGAAAACCATAAAGGAGGAATGGCTAATATGGTTTATCAATTAGCCCAGCAAATGAAAAAAGGTAATCCAAAAATTTTCAAGTGGGGAGAACAAAAAAGAGATTATGTTTATGTGAAAGATGTTGTTCAAGCAAATATTCTTGCTTCAGAAGCAAAAGAAAGTTGCATTGTAAATTGTGGTTCTGGAAAACCAATAACATTTAATGAAATTATTAAAGAATTAGAAAATGTCCTGGGCGTACAAAGAGAAACAATCTATGTGGATAATCCCTACAAGGGATATCAAAATCACACAGAGTGTGATATGACTTTGGCAAGAGAAAAAATTGGTTTTTCTCCAAAGTATTCTTTTAAAGAAGCGGTCAGAGAATATTTTGAGAGTGGACATTTATTAATTCCTCCGCAAAAAGGAATTTATCCATAAAAGAATATATAATGCAAGATAGATTATAATTTTATGAAAAAAATTTCTAAAACAGAGGCTGAAAAAGAGATTAATAATTTTTTGGAGAAAATAAAAAGTAAATCTCCGAAGGAAGTTAAAAAAATAAAAAAATTGGCGATGAGCCAGAATATTCCCCTTAAAGAAAAAAGAAAATTATTTTGTAAAGAATGTTTTACTCCATATTCAGGAAAAGAAAAAACCAGAATTAAGAATAAGATTAAAAGCATTGAATGTCTAAATTGTGAAAAGATAAGTCGATGGAAAACAAGATAATATGGATATTAGCCAAATAATAAATTTTTTTGTAAATTTAGATAACTCTTTGGGAAATCTAATCTCAATATATGGAATCGGAACATATGTTATTTTATTTTTGATAATTTTTTGCGAGACTGGTTTGGTTTTTATTCCATTTTTACCAGGAGATTCTTTAATTTTCATTGCTGGAACATTTGCTGCAAAAAATTTATTGGATAATTTTATTCTTTGGGTGATAATTTCTATTGCAGCAATTTTAGGAGATACAGTAAATTACTGGATTGGACATAATTTCGGAAGAAAATTGTTTGAAAAAAATATTAAATTTCTGAATAAAGAAAATCTCTATAGGGCAGAAAGATTTTATGAGAAATATGGAGGAAAGACTATTATTTATGCAAGATTTATTCCCATCTTGAGGAGTTTTGCTCCTTTCGTTGCGGGAGTTGGAAAGATGAAATATTCTAAATTTTTAGCATTTAATATTGTTGGAGGAATTCTTTGGGTATCATTATTTTTATTTGGAGGATATTTCTTCGGTAATTTTGAATTTGTAAAGAATAACCTAAGTATTGTAATCTTGGGTGTAATAATAATTTCTTTAATTCCGCCAATTATTGAATATATACGAAATAGAAAAAAGAATTAACTTTTCTTAAATTTTCCAACTAACTCAATTAAATCAGTTTGTCCGAGGAACATTGCTCTGCAACAAGCTCTTTCCAAGCCAAGCTCATCCATTACTTTTTTTGAGTTTTCTCCTTGAGAAATTCTTTTTTTGTATTCTTCCCAAAGTTGGCCAATTGGCTTTCCGCATGAAAAACATCTTACTGGAATTATCATAATATTATCCCTAATTCTTGGTTTATAAAACTTTTGAAAGAGAAGATTTAAAAATTAAGATGAGAAGGAAATTAGATGGAAACAAATAATGTTATTGAATTAAAAAATGTTGCAAAATATTATGAAATGGGAGATGACACAGTCAGAGCCCTCGATGATGTTAATATTGAAATAAAGAGAGGGGACTTTGTCGCAATTATGGGGCCATCAGGAAGTGGAAAATCAACCAGTATGAATTTAATTGGAAGTCTTGACTTAGCAACTAAAGGAAATATCTATCTGGATGGACATGACATCGAATACCTTGAAGAATCAGAACTTGCTCAGATTAGAGGAAAGAAAATTGGTTTTATTTTTCAACAGTTTAATTTAATTCCAAATTTGACAGCAAAAGAAAATGTTATGCTTCCCATGTTATTTCAAGAAAAAGATGGGGCGGAAAGAGAAATAAGAGCAGAGGAACTTTTGAAACTCGTTGAACTTGAAGGCAGAATGAATCATTACCCAAACCAACTTTCAGGAGGACAGCAACAAAGAGTTGCAATCGCGAGAGCTTTGGCAAACGATCCAGAAGTTATTCTTGCAGACGAACCGACAGGAAATCTAGACACACATACAGGAGAAGTCGTAATGAAATTTCTTAACAAACTGAATGAAGAAGGCAAAACAATAATCATTGTTACACATAATCCCGAATTAGCAAAAGAACATGCAAAGACAATTTATTCTGTCAGAGACGGGAAGATTGAAAGTGTAGAGAAAAGAGTTAATGGGAAGTGGATTAAACACAGATAGTGTAATAACTTTAGAAAAGTTACAAACTAAAGATTTATAAATAAAACATTGAAAGGAAGAATATGAATAAAAAAATAAAAATTGGATTTAGTGTAGTTGTTTTACTACTTTTAGTTATAAGTACATTAAGTTTAGCTTCTGCTATGACAGTTAAATCTGTTAAAGCAAGTAATTTTCAACCAGGAAGTCAACAGAAAATAAGTATTAACGTAAAGAATACTCTTAATGAAAATACAGAGGATGTTTCTTTAACATTGGACTTATCTAAAGTTCCTTTTACTCTTATTGATTCAGATAGCGATAATGTTGAAATCAACGACGAAGATACAGAAAATTTGGATTTTACATTGAAAGCGTTAGGAGATGCAAAAGCAGGAGATTATCAAATTCCTTATACGCTAAATTATAAAATCGAAGGAACTTCCGAAGTTAAAACAAAAACAGGAACATTCAGTTTGACAATAGAAGCAAATCCTGAACTTGTTTATAGTGTAAATACAGAAAACGCTATCGTAGGAAGTAAGGGGAAAATAATTTTTAAGATAGTAAACAAGGGACTTGGAGACGCTAAATTCCTTAGTGTAAAAATAACTTCTGAAGGATATACTCTTTTATCTGAAAGTGAAAATTATATTGGAACAGTAAGTTCAGATGATTCTGAAACTGCAAGTTTTGATGTTATCTTTAAGGATAAAAATCCAACTTTAACTGCTCAGGTAGAATACAAAGATTTCAATAATGAGAAAAAGACCAAGACAGTTACTCTTCCAGTTACAGTTTATTCTACAGAAGAAGCATTGTCTTTAGGAATTATAAAACCAGATAATACACCAGTTTATCTTGGAGCAGGAGTAGTAATATTTGTTGCCTGGATGGTTGTTAGAAAAATAAGAAAAAAGAAAAGGATTAACAAATCTCAAGGGAGGTAATCCCGATGAAGAAAGATTATTTTGTTCTTGCACTGGGAAATCTTAAACATAGAGGAATAAGATCCTGGTTAACTATTCTCGGAGTTTTTATTGGAATTGCTGCGGTGGTTGCACTTATAACATTAGGGAACGGACTTAGAGATGCAGTCACGGGCCAGTTCTCTTCGTTATCTGCTGACAAACTCGTAATATTAAATGCTGAAACAGGTATGGGACCTCCAGGAAGCACTGCAATAACAAAACTTAACGAACATGATATTGAAGTAATAAATAAAGTAAAAGGAATAGAAGAAATTGTTCCTCGACTAATAAGAATAACCAAAATTGAATTTAACAAAGAAACGGAATTTAGTTATTCTGTAAACTTACCCGAAGATAAAAATAAAGTAGAAGTCTTTTGGGGAGCATTAAATAATATCAAAACAGAAAGCGGGAGATTGTTAAAAACAGAAGACAGAAATAAGATAGTTCTTGGTTTCGGCGTGGCAAAAAACCTTTTCGATAAAGAAATTGAAGCAGGAGACAATGTTCTAATTAATGGGAAAAATTTTGAAGTTGCAGGAGCATTAGAAAAATCAGGTTCCATACAAACAAATCATCTTATAATTATGAATGAAAAAGATATGAAAGAGTTAATGAATATTGGGGACGAATGGGATATGATCGTTGTCCAAGTTTCTGATTCTAAATATACTGAAACTGTTGCTGAAAAAATAAAGGAAGAATTAAGAAAAGATAGAAAGGAAGATATTGGTAAAGAAGATTTTTCTGTTCAGACGCCTCTACAATCAATTTCTGGAGTAAATGTAATTTTAGATATTGTTAATTTAATTGTCGCAGGAATAGCAGCAATTTCCTTGATTATTGGTGGAATGGGAATTGCAAACACAATGTATACTTCTGTATTAGAAAGAACAAAAGAGATAGGAATTATGAAATCAATTGGAGCAAAGAACAAAGAGATATTGTACATATTTATTATTGAATCTGGGCTGTTAGGATTAATTGGGGGAATTATCGGAGCGGTCCTCGGTATTGGATTAGCATTTGGAATTTCTGGAATTGTAAATTTAGCTTTTGGTTCTGAAATTTTAAAAGTTACATTAGAGTACCATTTAATTCTTGGTTCAATTGCATTTGCATTCGTCATAGGATTGCTTTCAGGATTAATGCCTTCTTTTCAAGCAAGTAAATTAAAACCCGTCGACGCACTGAGGAAATAAAATGTTAAAAGATTATTCAAAACTCGCGCTGAAAAATTTAAGAAAGAGAAAATTAAGAAGTTGGCTGACAATAACGGGAATTGTGATTTCAATTTCGGTTCTTTTTGTTTTAATCAGCCTGTCTCTTGGGTTAAGAGAAGCAATTAATGAACAATTCAAAATTTTAGGAACAGATAAATTATTTATAACTCCAAAAGGAAGTGCAGGAGTTGGAGTTGGTGCGGTCGAATTAACGATGGCAGATGTCGACGCGATTGAAAAAGTTTCTGGAGTAAAATCCATTTCTTATGTAACATTAGGGAATGCACAAGTAGAATTCAATCATCAAAAAAAATATTTTCTAGTTATAGGAATTCCTTTAGACAAAATGGATTTATACATTAACAGTGCCAATTTGGAAATGAACGAAGGAGAATATTTACAAGAGGGAGACAAAAAGAAAATTATGCTCGGTTATGATTACAAATATAATTTTGTTTTTGAAAAACAAATAGTTTCAGGAGATAAAATTATTATCAATGGCGAAGAATTTAGAGTAGAGGGAATATTGGGGGCTATCGGAAATCCTTCAGACGATAAAAATGTCTATATGTCAATGGAAGATTTCAAAGAATTGTTTAATTCTGGAGATAGAGTTGATCAAATAATTGTTCAGGTTGATGATGAAAATAAGATGAAAGAAATAAGCGAAAGAGTTGATAAAAAATTAATGCAATTTAGAAATGTTGAAGAGAAGACAAAAGATTTTGATATTTCAACACCAGAAGAACTCCTAAAAAATTTTGATATGATATTAAATATAATTACTGCTTTTCTCGTCGGAATTGCATCAATTTCTCTTTTTGTCGGCGGAGTTGGAATTGCAAACACGATGTATACTTCCGTATTAGAAAGAACAAAAGAAATCGGAACAATGAAAGCCGTCGGTGCAAAGAATAAAGATATACTTTTTATTTTTTTATTTGAATCTGGATTGCTTGGTTTAATTGGAGGAGTTATCGGAATTATTTTGGGATTTGTTATCTCAAAGACAATAGAATTTATTGCAGTGAATCAATTGCATACAACTTTACTGAAAGTAGTATTCCCCCCTTATTTAATCGTCGGAAGTTTGGCTTTTGCATTCTTAATTGGAGCAATATCAGGAGGAATTCCTGCATTTAAAGCATCGAAGTTGAAACCCGTCGATGCATTAAGATATGAATAAGACAGAACAAGAATCTTTAAAAACTAAATTTATTTTTTAAGATCGAAGGTGAAAAAATGAGTAAATGTGTCTATTGCAATTCTGAAATTTCTGATGATAGAAGTATGCAAATCTGCGATCGATGTGGTGAAAAAGTCTGGGGAAAGAAGATGTTTGATGCGATAAAAAAAACCACAGATGAAGCAAAAGAGAGAGGAGATTTGGAATTTAATTCGTGTGAAAATCATTAGAAATCAAAAAGCAAGATAATAAAAGATAGGTTTTTAAATGGTATAAATTTGGGTAATCTATGGCAAATAAAAAACCAATTAGAACCCGAGGAAAATTACAACTTAGTAGATACTTCCAAAAATTAAAAGAAGGAGATTTTGTGGCTATTTCTAGAGAACCTGCAGTCCAATCAAATTTTCAAAAAAGACTTCAGGGAATTACCGGAATCGTCGAAGAAAGAAGAGGAAAAGTTTATGTTGTAAAAATTAAAGACGGAAACCAAGAGAAGAGAATATTGGTTGAGCCAATACATTTAAAAAAAATAAAGCAAATAAAAAAACATGATAATAAATAGTGAACCATTAAGTTTAGCAGAAGTAATTGATTATATGAAGGAAGAAGAAACTGAACCAGAGATAGTTGGATTTATAAAAAAATTTAATACTTTAGATGTTAACAACGCGAAAGAATTAAGAAAAGAATTAGAAGGTTTAGGAATAATCAAAATAAAACCAGAACATGCAGTTAAAATTGCGGATTTACTTCCAGAGACTGCAGAAGAATTAAATAAAATTTTTGTGGATGTGGGTTTAGATGAAAATGAAGTTCAGAAAATACTCGAAACAATTAAAAAATTTAGATAATGAAGATGGAAAAAGAAGAAAATGCAATCATATTAGATTATCTGCCGAACGGATATCCTTTAGAAGGGAAAATGATGCCTGTAGCTCAAGCTATTGGCAAAAAAAGCCTTGTCTTGTTGGAACTAGTTCCTAGACGAGGAGTTTCTTTAAATTCGGGAGAAGAAGTCTATATCGGAGAAGGTAAGAGAGATAAAATATATTACATTCTCGGAAGAATGCACAGAGAAAAACTCACTGAACCTGCAAAAAACCAGCTTCAGGAATTCATAGAAAATATAGTTAAAGAACGGGAACAAGAATTTGTTGAGTTTTTTAATAAATCAGAAGCTATAAATAAACGACTACACCAGATAGAATTACTACCTGGTTTTGGAAAAAGACATATGCAAGAAATATTAAAGGAAAGGAAAGAGAAAGCATTTGAGTCATTCGAAGATATGAAAAAAAGAATCCAGAATCTTCCTGACCCAGAAAAAGCAATACAGAAAAGAATATTAATGGAATTAATAAATATGGAGAGACACAATTTGTTTGTAAAATAAAATGGTAGAAAATATACATCAAAGACAAAAACCAGCAGAGAAATATGAAGAAAGACTGGTAAGAATATTATCTAAAGATATCGAAGGTAAATTAAATGTTTATGTCGGACTTACAAAGATTAAAGGAATATCTTGGAGTATGTCTAATGCTCTTTGTAAATTATTAAACTTAGATAAGAAAAGAAAAATTGGTTCATTAAGTAAAGAAGAAATAGATAAGATAAGTGAATTTGTAAAGAAATCAAATAAGATTCCAACATATATGATGAACAGAAGATTTGATTTTGAAACAGGTGAAAACAAACACCTTATCGGAACAGATTTAGAATTGCAAAAAGAATTTGATATTGGAAGATTAAAGAAAATCAAGAGTTATAGGGGAGTAAGACATGTTGTAGGACTTCCAGTAAGAGGACAAAGAACAAAGAGTCACTTCAGAAAGAATAAGAAGAAGAGTGTGGGAATTAAAAAGAAAATTAAGAAAGAATAAATGACAGGAGAATTTCAATAATGAAAAGAAAACATAAAACATATTCAAGGCCGAAAAGACCTTTTGATAAACCGAGAATTCAGGAAGAAGAAAAAATCAAAGAAGAATTCGGATTAAAGAACAAGAGAGAAATCTGGAAAGCAGATGCAAAGATAAAGTCAATTAGAGAAAAAGCAAAAAAATTAATCTCTTCAGATGAAAAAGATAAACAGTTATTTTTTGAGAGACTTAAAAAGATTGGACTTAAAGTAAATTCAATAAGTGATGTTCTTGCATTGGATAAAAAAGATTATTTGAAAAGAAGACTTCAGACTGTTTTGGTAGAAAAACATATTGCAAGCACTCCAAAAGGAGCAAGACAATTAATTACGCACAAGAAAGTTTTAATTGAAGGAAATGCAGTTAATTCACCTTCATTCATAGTACCTGTTCATTTAGAAAGTAAAATCTCACTTAAGAAAAGTAAAGAAAAGAAAAAAATAGATAAAGAAGAAATGGGGGAATCTGAATAATGAAGAAACAAGAAGAACAGGAAATAGGAGAAGAAATAATCGAAGAAAAAGAAGAATCTAAGAAAGAGAAAAAGACGAGAGAACTTGAAGCTGTTTTAAACATTTATACTTCTTTCAATAATACAATTGCTCACGTTACAGACATGTCTGGAAGAACAATTACAAAAGTTACGGGGGGAATGGTTACAAAACATGGGAGACTTAAAGCAAACCCAACAATCGCTATTTTCATTGCAAAAAGAATTGCTGAAAACTTAACTGAACTTGGAGTAAAATCAATTTATGTTAGAATAAGATCTCAAACAAACAGTCAAGCATTGGGTCCAGGAGCACATGCAATTGTGAAGAGCCTGACAAGAGAGGGATTTAAGATTTTGAATATATTAGACACCACAAGATTCCCTAGAGGAGGACCAAAGAAGAAAGGCGGAAGACGTGGAAGAAGACCATAAATTTAAAAATTAAAATTGTAACTTAATCAAATGAAAATAATAAACAAAAAAAACAACCAGATAACATTCAGTGCAGAAATAGATGAAACTCTGGCTAATGCAGTAAGAAGATATGTTGATCAGATTCCTATTCTTGCTGTTGATGAAGTTGAGATTTCAAAAAATGATTCTCCATTATACGACGAGACAATCGCTCATAGAATTGGAATGGTTCCTTTGAAAATGGAAAAGGGATTTGATGATAAAACAGAAGAACAGATAGTTTTAGTTGCAAAGAAAGACGGAATTGTTTATTCTGAAGATATGAAAGGGAAAGTAAAACTCGTTCATGATAGAATACCAATAACAGTTTTGAAAAAAGGACAGGAATTAGAAATTGTTGCAACTGCAAGAGTGGGAAAAGGAAGCAAGCATTCTAAATTCTCTCCCGGATTAATGTTCTACAGAAATAAGATGAAAGTTAAGTTAGATAAAGATTGCCCTAAAGAAGTTGTTAGCGCATGTCCAAGAAATGTTTTCAAAAATGAAGGTGGAAAAGTTGTTGTTATCGACGAAGATAGTTGTGATATGTGCGAAGCATGTACAGACTTATGTAGAAAAATTGGAAAAGAATCAATAGAATTAATTCCAACAGAAGAATTAGTTATCACAGTCGAATCTTTTGGTCAAATTAGTGAAGAAGAAATTTTTAAGAGAGCAATTGAGACATTGGAAGAAGATTTAAAAGAAGTTGCTAAAAATATTTCTAAGTAATTCTAAACCTTTTTATATCTTAATTTTAATAAATATCCATACGCGGATATGCCGGAGTGGTCAAACGGGACAGACTCAAAATCTGTTGGCTTAGTGCCTACAAAGGTTCGAATCCTTTTATCCGCATATAAAAACTTTTATAAACCCATTTTCTCTCACACTTTTATCTGCGAGCGCAAGCGAGAGTAGAGAATAATAATTCTCTATAGATATAAGATGAAAACTAAAACACAAATCGAAACACAGTTAAGAAGAAAGAATAATTCTGAATTAGTCAAGACTATCATCGAGACAAAAAAGAAAAAGAAATGGGAAGAAGTTGCAGGAATTTTATCTGGCCCAAGAATAAATAAAGTCGGAGTTAATTTAGATAAAATAAACAAAGAAGCTAAAGAAGGAGATATAATTGTAGTTCCTGGAAAAGTTTTGGCTGAAGGAGATATTAGTAAGAAGATTAAAGTAGTCGCTTTTGGTTTTTCTGAGAAAGCTAAAGAAAAAATATTAAAAGCGAAAGGTGAAGTTTTAACTATAATCGAAGAAATTAAAAAAAATCCCGAAGCAAAGGGAATCAAAATAATAAAATGAAAATAATTGACGGAAAAAATGCAATCTTAGGAAGAGTTGCTAGTTACACTGCTAAAGAAGCATTGAAAGGCGAGGACGTTGCAATTTTGAATTGTGAACAAATAGTAATTACAGGAAACAAATTGAACATAATAGAAGGTCTTGAAGCAAAAAGAAAGAGAGTTGGAAGTACACAGAAAGGTCCAAAAGTTTCTAGAACAAATGAAAAAATTGTAAAGAGAGTAATAAGAGGTATGTTGCCTAATTACAGAGTAGGAAGAGGAAGAGTTGCATTTAAGAGAATAAAATGTTATAGTGGATTCCCAAAAGAATTTGAAGGCAAGAAATTAATTTCAATGGCAAGAAATGTAAGCAAAGGTGTTTTAGTTAAGGAGGTTTCAAAATGTTAATTACTTCTGGAAAAAGAAAAAGAGCAATTGCAAGAGCAGTTGTAGATAATGGAACAGGAAAAGTTACAATCAACGGAAAAGATTACAAGACACTTCATATTTTCGACAGATTAAAAATTGAAGAGCCATTAAGAATTGCTGAAAGTATTTTAGGAAAGTTAAATTTTGATGTTTCAGTAAAAGCAAGAAGTGGTGGAGAAAAAGGACAAATTGAAGCTTCAAGAATAGCTTTATCTAAAGCAATTGTAGAATTTTCAAAATCCGACGAAGTGGAAAAAGCATTCTTAGATTATGATAGAAATCTTCTTGTTGCAGATGTAAGAAGAAAAGAAACTTACAAGCCAGGAGATTCTAAAGCCAGATCAAAGAGACAGAAATCTTATAGATAATTAAAGATGGAAATAGTTAACTTCTTTAAGCAAGCAATAAAAAATTTTAAAATTATTATAATTGATGTTACTTCTCTATTTGAAGGAAAAGAAGATATAATTTTTGAAAATAATTTTAAAGATAATCAAAATAAAGAATTATCAATAAAATTTCCGAAAGAACCATTCTTAATTAGAATAGAAATAGGTAAAAAGATATATGAAAAATTAATTTTGAATAGCCAGGAAAAAATAAGAATTCCTATTTTATTTTTTAAGGATTATAGGTTATCAAAAAATGAAGTTTTTCGAATAGCTGAAAAATATCGTTGGGATAGGTTAAAGTGTTATCAATGTAAAATGAAATATACGGATTATTTAGAAGTATATGAATGCCATTATTGTAATAGAATTTATTGTTCTAAACATAGAGTCCCGGAATACCATAATTGTAAAAGCCCAAAAAAACCAGAAGAATTTATGAAAGGTCTAGGGGGAAGAATGACATTTTCTGGAAATAAAACAAAATATTATACTGAATAATTAAAAATAAATTACTTTATTCCTAATCGTTCTAACTTATTCTGAACATGATTGAATAATGTTGATGAAATAATTGGCTGGTGAGTTCCTTCATGAATCTGATTGTTGAATTTTATTTTTCCAAGATAGGTGAAATTTTTTAGAATTTTTTTTAGTCCATTTACAGACAATTTATGTTTTTTGGCGAGAGTCCTTAAACTAATCTTATTATTCAGAAATTCTTCAAATATTTCTTCGACTTCCCGAGAATATTCTGCAGGAATTAATTTCCCCTCGGAAATTTGATAACCGAACGGAGCTCGGGACATTAGATTTCCGTGCATTGCTTTTTCAGACATAGAATTTTTTCTCGTCGTATTTATTAATTTTAATCTTTCAATCTCTTTTTTCAGTTCCTCATTTTCTTTCCTCAATTTTTCAAGCTCTTCCATAAGATAAGAAAGTTAAAGGAATTTTTAAAATGCGCTGATTTGTCATTTGTAATTAAAAAATTGTACAAAATATTTATATAGTGGTTATCTGTTTATCACACATTCAAAAAATATGAACTGCGATTCTACATCTGTAGCAAAATCCGAGGATGAGCCTCCCAATCCGGCCATAGAGCCCGGAGGTATTGTTTCAGTTGAAAAGATTTCTGATATTTCTAAATTAGACGAAATAGAATTAAAAAATATTTTTGAGAAATATCCGGTTAGAATTACTAATTATTATTTTTCTTTAATTAAGGAAAAAGATGACGGAGTTTACAAACAGTGTATTCCTTCGGTGGAAGAAATTTCTGACAGATTTGGAGAAGAAGATCCGTTAAATGAAGAACCAGAACATCAAGTCAGGCAAGGTGTTCCGTCGTTGTTGACACATAGGTATCCAGACAGAGTTTTATTTAGAATTTCAAATTCATGTGCAATGTATTGTAGGTTTTGTACCAGAAAAAGAAAGGTTGGAGATGCTAATAAAAATCCCACTTGGAAAGAAATTGTAAAGGCGTTGATGTATATTCAAGAACATGTAGAAATAAGAGATGTAATTCTTTCAGGAGGAGATCCCTTGATGTTGCCAGACAGAACATTAGATAAAATTTTAGCTGCAGTTTATTCTATAATTTCCAAAAGAGAGAATGGGATTATAAGAATAGGAACGAGAATTCCAGTTGTCTTGCCTCAGAGAATAACTAAAGAACTGTGTGATATACTAAAGAAGTATCATCCAATTTACATTAACACACATTTCAATCACCCAAATGAAATAACTGCTGAGAGCAAAAGAGCTTGTGGTATGTTAGCAGATTCAGGAATTCCTGTCGGAAATCAAACTGTTTTACTAAGAGGAGTAAATGATAATCCTGAAACAATGAAAAAATTAATGCAGAAATTAGTTAGTATTCGAGTTAGACCATATTATATTTATCAATGCGACCCTGTAAAAGGAGCAAATCATTTTAGGACGAAAGTAGAGAAAGGACTTGAAATATACAAATCATTGAGAGGACATACTTCGGGATTATGTGTACCCCATTTTGTTATCGATGCACCAGGCGGCGGAGGAAAAATTCCTTTGCTTCCCGAGTACGTTACAGAGATAAACAATGACAAAGTTGTTATGAAAAATTATGAAGGAAAAGAGTTTGAGTATGTACAAGCTGATTAAACGGGTGTTTTAAATTTAAACAGGTGTTTGTCAAAGTCAATTATTTTATTTTCTCTAACTTTAATTCCTTCTTTTTGTAATAATTTTATTTTATTCTTAGCTCCAGAAGCAAAACCTCCAATTTCTCCATTCGATTTTATAACTCTATGACAAGGGACTTTTGGAGCATAAGGATTTTTATTCATAGCATTTCCTACAGCACGATAAGCCTTTGATTTCAACGCCTTTGCAATTTCTTTGTAAGTTGCGACTTTTCCTTTCGGGACTTTTTTAAGAAGTTCATAACAGCGTTCATTAAAAGAGTTCATTATAATAATTAGTTATAACAAAGTTTAAATTTATTGTTTTTAATAATTTTTTATGGAACAAATAGATTATTCCAATTTTGAAAAAGATGTTCTTAACTCTCAACTGCCCGTTGTATTAGATGTCTATGGAGAATGGTGCGGTCCTTGTAAGGGATTTACACCTAAACTTGAAAAGTTAGCTCAAGAATATCATGGAAAATTGGCCTTTTTTAAAATAGATATGGATAAAAATGAAGAGTTCACAGAAAAATATGCGGTAAGGAGCCTCCCTACAATGCTTGTTTTTTCTAAAGGGAAAGTTGTCCTGTTTAAAACAGGAGACAGGCCAGAAGAAGAGATAAAAAAATATTTAGATGCTGTTCTTATAAGTTAATTTTATTTTAACTTTCCCTGAACCTGTTCAAACAGTTGTTTGTCTATGATTGGTTCATGTTGTCCCTCTGTTTCATTATTCGCAAATTTTACTTTGCCAAGATAGGTTGTGTTTTTTAGTAATTTTATTAGTCCTGATGTAGTCATCCCGTGTTTTTTGGCTAATTGAGTTAAAGAAATATTTGAATTAAGAAATTCTTCAAAGAGATATTTCACCTTTGTTGCTTCTTCTGAATCCACCAACAGCTGTTTGTTTAAGAGTTTATATCCCCGCGGGGCTTTAGTTATGAACCCGCCTTCTTTGGCCTTCCTCTCCATACCAAACTTAGTTCTATCTCCAATTATGTTCCTCTCAAATTCCGCAAAAGCCCCTATTATCTGAAACATTAGTTTTCCGGAAGCACTAGCGGTTTCTATCTTATCTTGTAGCGAAACAAAATCTATTCCCCATTCTTTTAGTTTATCTATTGTTAGGATTAAATCCTTTAAACTTCTTGAAAAACGGTCAAGTTTGTAAATAAAAATTGCCTGAAATTTCCTTTCTTCTGCATCTTTCAACAGCTGTTGCATTTCTGGCCTGTTTAAATTTTTTGCAGATTTTCCCTCATCCCGATAAATTTTGATAATTTCATATCCAAGAGCTTTTGCATAATTTACAAGACTCTCTTCTTGAGCATCTAAACTAAAACCATGCTGGGCCTGGTCTTGAGTTGAAACTCGGATATAAATTGCTGCTAATGGCTTAGCTGTTTGTATCATTTTCCTCTTTTATTTGTTAACTTAGGGTATTTCTAAGCTGGTTTCTGTCTATTTAGGGTGCCCTAAGTATATAAATATTTGGTTTATTGAGTAAAAAATAGGGAAATTTTTAAAATAGGAGAAAAATTTGAGAAATTTTTGGAATAATTTTTAGTGCTTGGCGCAGGTTGTTCATTAAGTTAATGTTAGTGAACAAATTAAAAACCAAGGTGAATCAAATAATAATTTATTATGGAGAAATAAATTTTACTGGATAAGTTTCTCCTTTAGAATGGATAAAGAATATTTCATCTTGAATTAAATCCGTTAATTTATTTTTATTTTTGGGAATTTCAATAACCCCTAGATCGGCCCCTATTCCTCGAGCAGAACATTTTTCCTTATCCTCTTCTGAACGATATCCAACCAAATGGTATCGATTGTCCGATTCAAATTTTTTAATAAACATCTCAATTAGTTCTTCTGACTCTACAGGATATTTTACTTTAATGAGATAATCCTTTTTTATGTCCTCTCCCACTAAAATTAAGGTTAAATGAATTATTTAAGGATTATTGTAATCAAAATTAATCACGGAATTTTTGGAATAATTTTTAGTACTTTGGCACAAGTTGCGCACTAAGGTTAAGTTAGTTAATTATGAACTATAATACAGAATGATATCTAAATTATCCACCCACAATATTAATTTTGTAAAAGTCCCTGTTTTTCTGCATGTTTTATTCTTAATTCTAATGTTGCAGTTTGTTTATGTAAACTTACTAGATTTTTTTGCCATTCTCTAACTTGAGATTCTGCTTGTTTATTTATCTCTTCTTGATTAGAGTTCTTAGAGTATTCTAAACTACAATTGGGGCAGAAACAAGTTTGAAAATAATCATTATATTTGAAGATTATAGGGGTTTTATCAAAAGGACAAAAAACTTTTGTCAATTGCTCACTGTAAGAATTGTCTGAATTAAGTTTATATTCTCGTTCTTCTCCTGTTTTCCAATGCTTATAGTGAACTATTTTATTCATTAACCAATAAAAGAAAAAAGGTTTTTAATAATTTTTATACTATAAAATATGTTTATCGTCGGTAAATTTCCGGAATATTTATTTAGTGCTTGGCACGGTTTGTGCACTT
>DAHXOU010000003.1 GCA_027364705.1 Nanobdellota archaeon | reverse complement strand
CGATTAGATTAAAAAATAATGAGAAAAAAAGATAAAAAGATTGTAAAAATTTTGGGGATTATTTTGACAATTATTCTAATTATAGGGGGGTTTATTGCTATCTTAAATTTTTTTGGAATAAACTCTTTTAGAGATATCCCTTCCATTCCTAATTCGGACACATTTCAAATTTCAATTTCTCCTTCTTCAATTAATGAAGGACAATATGATAAAGGTTATCCTTTTGAAATAATTATAACTCCTAATTCTCAACTAAATATAACTTATTTTGAATTAAAGAAAAGTAATATTCTTATTGATAGAAAAAATAAAAATACCCAACCTGCTATCTCTTCAGGATTTTGTATAACTCAAAACTATTATCCTGCCCCTGATTGTTATTTTGATTCTTTTTTTAGTTGTTCTACTTTATCTTCTAGTTATTATCCTGAAAATTGTAATAAACAATATTCTGTTTCTGTAATTCTATCTGGTTGTCCAAATTGTTTTTATGGTAGTTCTTTTCCCTATCAAATAACATTTAATATTGTTTATTCTGTTGATAACATAAAGAAGACTTTTACAAAATATATAGAAATTCCTATAAATGATTAATTACAACCCCAATCTCTCAATAAATTTTTCTTTGTCGAATGGTTCTATCTTTTCGTATTCTTGTCCTGTTCCTAAATATAAAATTGGTTTTTTTGTCACATAGCCGACGCTGAGTGCTGTTCCGCCTTTCTCGTCGATATCTGCTTTTGTTAGCACAATTCCATCTATCCCTATTGTTTCATTGAAACTTCTCACTTGCTCGATTGCATCATTTCCTGTTATGCTTTCTCCGACAAAAACTTTTTTATCGGGCTTGCAGACTTTTACAATCTTTTCCATTTCTCTCAAAAGATTTTTTTGCGTGTGCATTCTTCCTGCTGTGTCAATCAGAACGCAATTAATTGAATTCTTTTTTGCATATTGTATTGCATCAAATCCGATTGATGCTGGATCACTTCCGTAATCATGAGCAATTACTTTTATTCCTAATTTCTCTCCGTGAGTTTTTATCTGTTCTATCGACGCTGCTCTAAATGTATCGCCTGCCGCAATTACACATGAAATTCCTCTTCCCTTTAGATTATCTGCAATCTTTGCAATCGTCGTTGTCTTTCCTGTTCCATTTATTCCACAGAATAAAATAACATAAGGTTCATTTTGATTAAGGAATTTATCTTTTATTTCGACAGCCAAATTCGGTGGTTCAATTAAAATTTCCCTGATTATATCTTTGAAAGAATCTTTTATTTCATCTTCCAATTCTTTTTTCAAAATTTCTTTTCCGATTATTTTCTTTCTCAAATCTTTCACAATTTTCTCTGCAACTTCCATTGCAACATTATTTTCAAGAAGCAGCATTTCTAATTCTTCACTATAAACATCAAATTCTTTTTCAGAAATTTTTATCGTGCTTATTTTCTCTCCGAATCTTTTGAAAATATTCTTTACTTCTTCCTCTGGCTCTTTTTCTTCCTTGACTTTGATAACTTTCTCTTCCTTCTCTTCTGTTTTTTCCTGCTTCTTTTTTTCTTTAGATTCTTTTTTCTCTTTTTTCTTCTCTTCCTTAACTTTCTTTATCTCTTTTTTTACATCTTCTTTTGAAATTTCTGTTATTTCCTCTACTTTCTCTTCTTCTGCTTCTTCAAGCTTCTCGCTAATATTTTTGGTCCAATTCTTTAGCTTTTCCTTTAATTTTCCAAACATAGTGATATATTTTAAGAGTCTTCTAAGGGTTATTAAATTTTGGGTCAGATTTAATGAGGAAATATTCTTTCTCTATAGAGTGAATCTAAATTTTTATAAAGAAAAATGACTTTTACATTGAATGAAAGGTGTGATGGTGATTGTTGATGGGATGGGTGATTTACCCAATTCACAGCTTGGTGAAAAGACACCTCTCGAGGCTGCGGATATGCCCAATGCAGATTTTCTTGCTTCAAGAGGCGAATTAGGTTATATGTACTCTGTTAAACCAGGGTTCATCCCCGAATCTGATGAAGCGATTGTTTCTATTTTTGGGAACGAATTAATTTCTTCAACGAGAGGACAACTTGAAGCGAGAGGAACTGACTTAAAACTCGTGAGAGGAGATTTAGCTTTCCGTGCTAATTTTGCAACTATTGATTCATTTAAGGAAGGAAATATTCTTGACAGAAGAGCTGGAAGAAATCTTTCAACTGCAGAAGCAGAGATTCTTGCTAAATCGATTAATAAGGGAATTAAATTAAATTCTCCATTTATTTTCAAAGCAACAATCGGACACAGAGGAGTTTTGGTTTTCAAGGGCGGTTTTTCAGATAATGTTTCTGGAAATGATATGGTTTATATTCCTGGGCAAGCGAAAATTTCAAACAAAATCTCCAGAATAAAACCGCTAGATGACGAAGACAATTCACAATACGCTGCAAATATCGTTAATGAATTTCTTGAGAAAGTATTTGATATTTTAGACAAACATCCAATAAATGAAAAAAGGAGAGATAAGGGTTTGCCTCCTGCTAATTTTCTTTTAATACGGGGAGCTGGGATTGAAATTCCAAAAATAAAAACTTACAAAAGATGGGCTTCTGCTTCTTATATGCCTCTCGAACGGGGATTCTCGAGAGTTTGTGGGATGAAGACTTATTCTTTTGATTATCCTAAATTGAAGGGAATAGATGTTTATGAAAATTTATGGGAAGGTTTGAAAAAAGCATGCAAGTTTTCCATTTCGGTTCTTAAGAGAAACAGGAAACATGCGGATTATGTTTACATTCATATCAAGGAAACTGATTTGCCTGGCCACGACGGAAAACCGGTTATAAAAAAAGAAATGTTAGAATATATCGACAAGACTCTTTTTAATTTCCTTAGAAAATTTGCTCCACCAAATAAAATAAAAGTTGTCATCACTGCAGACCATTCAACTCCGTGCAAATTGAAATCTCATTCTGCAGACCCAGTTCCTGTTTTATTTTATAGCGGTTTAATTCCCAAAGAAAAAAAGTTCAACGAGAGCGAAGCAAGAAAAGGAAAACTAGGAAGAATTAATGGGAAAGAGCTTTTCAAGAAAGTTGGATTTCTTAAATAGAACAACAATTCTTAAATATGTCTTAGAATTTTTGACGGCATGATAACCTATAATGATATCTATGAAGCAGAGAAGAAAGAAAGATATTCTGATCAGCTTCAGCAGTTACCTAAGAATTTTGTCAGAGATGTTTCTGAATATTTGAAAGAGAAAAAAGAGATTTCTTCTAAAGATAATGATATTTTTTCCGATGTTGTTCTCAAGACAAAAAAACAGTTGGAAAATGCAATGCTATTGTTTAAACAACTTATGTTGAGAAGAAAGAAGAAAATTTTAAATCTCGTTCTTGTCGCTTCTGAGACTGGAATTTCTAAACAGGATTTTGATAATATGTTTCATTTTGAGAAGATTTTGTTTGAAGAACTTATGAAGAGTATTGATCTTTCTGATAGGAAACTTAATGAGTTAATTAATGGAGGAACTGAAGAGCAGAGACAGAAAAATGATTTAATTGTTTTCAAAGATTATGTTGAAGAATTTATTGGACTTGAAGGAGAAAAGGTTGGGGCTTTTGAAAAAGGGCAGATGGCTAATCTTCCGAAAGAGATAGCTAAAATTTTAATTGATTCTGGAAAGGCTGAATTAATAGAGGAATAATTCATCCTGCGAAAAGGTTTCAAATTTTCGGAAGGCTGAACTTGTTTAGGAATAATTATTTTTTCTTATACATTATTGACTGAATGAAAAGTGTGAGCCAAAGAGTTCCACTTATCATGTTTATTATCGTCGATAAATAGAGATTTAATGTGAAAAGAACAAAAGCCATTGTGTAAATTACGAGGAAGGTAACAAGTGCAGTAGAAAAGTTAATCATTTTTTTCTTTTCTTTAAATCCAGTTATCACTTGAGGAACCAGTGCCACCCCAGAACATATGGAGGCTATCATAATTGCAATATCTTGCCACATTTTAGAATGACTTACAAACTAATTGTTTCCAATTAGTTTTTTTATTGTGCAAGCCTCCAGAGAGATTTGAACTCCCGACCTACTGCTTACAAGGCAGTCGCTCTGCCACTGAGCTATGGAGGCGCATATTATACATTTAGAAAAAAGGGTTTAAAAGATTTCTTATAGAATAATTATTTATCTTTACTTTCAAAAGCTCTGATTTCACACAAAGCCAACGGATAAATCTTTTTCAGTCTTTGACTTAATGGTCTTTGGACTTGATTTTTTAATATCTCATCGAATAGTTTTTCAGATGTTTTGTCTTTTACGTAATTGATTAATTCTTCTCTAGCTTTTTTTCTTAATTCGTTTCTTACTGCTCTCGAGACTTTTCTTCTTGTTATCATGAAAGGTTTTATTCTCAATTTAGCATCTTCACATTCTGCATCGAAAGAATCCTCTACATAATTTGTTCCTTTTCTCATCATTCTTCTGATGAAGTAAGGAAGCACTAACATTTTTTTTGGAGTTGCAATTGCTGAGTCTCCTTCAACTTTTACTTTCATAGTTAGCATGACACTTTTTCCTTTCAATAATCTTGTCAAGTCGTACTTTAGATATCTGCCGTCTAATTCTGAAATTTCGTAAGCTTGCATTTGTGTTTCTTTGCCTATTATCGGCATTTCAACGTCGAAAAATTTCTTTTTTCTTTTTGCTTGAGCCATTTTTATTCTTGTATTACCTTCCCAACTCTATGTCCTTTTTTCTGGTATTTAGATTTTCCGCAAACGGAACATGTGTACATGAAATTTGTTTTTTTGTTTGTCTTTGCTTTTCTTTTGAACTTTGAAACTGCTGGCTTTGATCCCCATTTTCCTTTATTTCCAATTCCAACTCCTCGTCCTCTTAATTTTCCTCTTATTAATGAACCTCTCTTCAATGCTCCTCTTTTTGCTCCAGTTGATACTACCTTTATCTTCTGATCGGTTTTCTTTTTACAATAAGGACAAAGTCTTTTTGTTGTCTTAGGTATTTTCATCGTAAATTAGAGTTTTTAATTACAGAAATTCAAGAGAATTTGGGTTTTTAAAGTTTAAGTTTTGTATTTATCCGCTGGTTTTTGTATTAAACAAACTTTTTATCCAAGTCATAAGTTCAGGCGGAATTATTGGCTTGTTAAGGAATGTTCTCAAAACTATCCATCCGACAATTACAAGAATCAAAACGAGAATAATCGAGCCTAAATTTGTTTTCCTTCTCCTGCTAAAATTATAACCACATCGAATACAGAAAGCATCTGTTGCGTGATTTTGAGCACCACATCTGGGACAGAATTTCAAATTACTCCTCTTCATAGAATTAGATATTCTCCTAATTTATAAATTTTGATATTCGATGATAAAAAATAAATTCAATTTCATTTCATTCAACTGAATAAAAATAAATGGTCCTGCGAGGAATTGAACCTCGGTCTCATCCACGTCAAGGACGCGTCTTAGCCGTTGGACTACAGGACCATAATATTTTATTACCAGAAAACGTTTAAAAAGTTTGTTTAATTAATTTATTGATGATAAAGTGGGGGATGATTCTATTTTTTGCTAATTCTATTTTTGGATTATATTTTTTGAACATGGGAATAAATTTTATTACACTTCCTGTTCTTCCTGCTTTTGTAATTAATTCTGCAAACATCGTCGGAGGAGGCCTGTTAATTCTTGGCGGCTTTCTTGCAATGCGAAGTTTTTCTTATCGACGAATTCGTTAATTTCCAATAAGATTTATATATATAATTTCCATCCTTCTTCTATGCAGAAAAAGAGAGTGAAGACAGATTTATTTTGTAATTTTATTTCAGAAAATCGCAAGGGGCAAGTAACAATTTTTATTATCATTGCAATGATTATTGTAGTCGGTGTCGCTATTTTTTTCGTTTTCAGACAGGACATTCAGATGCAGGGAATTCCTGCGAGCATTCAGCCTGTTTATAGCAGTTTTTTATCGTGCATCGAGGATAAAACAAGAACAGGGATTGATGTTCTGGAAAGTCAGGGCGGTTATATTGAACTTCCAAATACAGAACCTGGTTCTAATTATATGCCGTTTTCTTCTCAATTAAATTTCTTTGGAAATTCTATTCCTTACTGGTATTATGTTTCAGGAAATAATATTGCTAAAGAACAAATGCCTTCGGAAAAGGATATGGAAATTAGTTTGGGGAATTTTCTTAATGAGAGAATAAGAGATTGTAACTTCAATAGTTTTTATGAACAAGGATTTGAAATAATTCAGGATGAACCTAAGACCACCGTCAATATCAACGGAGATAATGTTGATGTTAAAATAAATATGGATATGTCAGTCAACTTTGGAAACGACAGTGCTTTGATAGATAATCATGAAATTAGTATAGATTCAAAATTAGGAACTCTTTACAATTCTGCGAAAACAGTTTATAACAAAGAACAAAAAGAATTATTCCTCGAAAATTATGGCGTTGATACGATGAGACTTTATGCTCCTGTCGATGGAGTTGAATTATCCTGCAGTCCACAGATATGGAATGCCGACGATGTTTTTACCGATTTGCAGGAAGCAATTGAAATAAATACTCTTGCTATAAAGACACAAGCTCCTTCAGATAATGGTGAAAAATATTTTTATGTTTCGGGAATTAATGGAAATACACGATTCATAAATTCTAAAGATTGGCCAAGCAGTTTTGAAGTTTTACCTTCACAGGAAAATATTCTTATTGCAAATCCCGTCGGAAATCAGCAAGGATTAGGAATACTTGGTTTTTGTTATGCTCCTTATCATTTTGTTTATAATATTAATTATCCCGTTTTAATCCAAATTTCCGAAGGAGAAGAAACATTTCAATTTCCTGTTGCAGTTGTAATTCGAGGGAACAAACCAAGAAATGCATTAAACACAACATCAAAGGCAGAAACTTCTGAATTATGTTCTTACAAAAATATTCCTGTAACTGTTAGCACTTATAACTCCAACGGAAATTTAATTGAAGCATCTGTTTCTTACAAATGTTTTGGAGAGAGCTGTAATATCGGAAAAACTTCTTCAGGAATAATCAACGCTGACTTTCCACAATGTATTAATGGATACATTATTGCAAGAGCAGAAGGCTATAAAGAATCTAAGATTTTATATTCGACAAATCAAGGAGGAAGTGCAAGTATAATTTTAGACAAACTTTATGATTTGAATGTGAATCTTAAACTTGCGGGAAATAATTATAACGGAAAAGCAATGATTTATTTTACTGGAGATAATTCACAAATAATTTCTTATCCAGAGCAAAAGAGTATAAAATTATCCGAGGGAACTTACAATGTTTCTGTTTATGTCTATAAAGATTCTTCAATCCAATTAAACGGAGGAACAACTCAACAATGTGTTGATGTTTTAAGTTCAGGAATTGGAGGAATATTCGGAATGACTGAAAAGAAATGTGTTGATGTTAATCTTCCTT
Source organism: Nanobdellota archaeon (assembly GCA_027364705.1). Taxonomy (GTDB): domain Archaea; phylum Nanobdellota; class Nanobdellia; order Pacearchaeales; family GW2011-AR1; genus RBG-13-33-26. The sequence goes on along the minus strand of DAHXOU010000003.1, from coordinate 13,914 downwards.
CGCAAGTTGTTTCAAATGTTTTAGCAGGTGGAGGAACACAAATTTATTCTGTTTCCGAGGGAAGTTTGAGCAGTTCAGATTCTATAGAAATAAATGCCGAGGAGATGAAAGTTCCTACAAGCATGGAAGAACTTCAGAATAATTATCTTGCATTTGAAACTAAAAAACTGGAGATTAACTTGAAATGAAAAGAAATTTATTCTTTGGTATTTTTTTCGTATTTCTAATTTTATTTATCGGAAGTACTTCTGCTTATACAAGTTCAAAAGTTCAGGGGATTAATTCTCTTTCTATCTCGAAAAATTTCAGCAGTGCAATTTGTCAGGAAGGACAGGATTTTATAATTCAACTTTCTCCATTTGGATGTACTCCTGCAATTGTAAGAACGGATTTGCTTGAAGAAAATGATGTTCCTGTTTTCTGTCAGCTTAGTGCAACAAAAATAAATCCTTTAATCAGCGTCGATTCAATTGACAGTATTTCTTTTTCAGGAAGCAGGTCAAGTCAAATTTCAGGAATAGGATTTCATCCTGCAAAAGCAGCATTAGGTGTCAAAGGAAATCTTAATGTTCCGTCGCTGGATAATATTGGTTATATTGTTATTAATTTGAAAAAACAAACAAATGCGTCTTCAATTCCAGATTCTGTTTCTGGAACTCTAACTGCAAAAATAAAATATAACGTTAATAATGCATTTGGAATTGGAAGTGCTTTATTTTATCTTCCCGAATTAACTGATGAGGTCTGGAGTGAAAAACAAACTCAATATAGTTTTTGGAACGGCAAAGGATATTTGAGAGTAGATGATATTACAAATACGGGAGCAAGTGTTTCTCTTTATTCAAATAATAATTTGATTTCTACAGTTAATCTCGAGAAAGGAAAAAGTTCTGAGAATATTTATCTTCCTGGTTTTGAATGCAGAGCAGGATTAAAATTAAAACTTGATAATCTTGAAAATCCAGATACAAGAGCTACATTGAGGATTAATGCAGAAGTTGTTGAGATTGCAAAAGGAGAAAAATTTTTAGACAATAAATGTCAAGTCACAAGTCTACAAAGTCAAGGAATTGTTCAGAAAGCAGGAGTTCAATGTAAAGCCGACGGAGGAATGAAAAATTTTGTTCTGACAATAAGTCCCCAATTAATTTTAAACATCGGCGGTGAAGATAGAGGTGTTGAACTTGGTGACTGGCTTTACGATGCTGAAGGAAAGAGTGTTTATCTTGGATATGTCGGAACAGAAAAAAATTCAGACAGACTTGAAAATTTATTTATTTTCCTTGTTTCTACTTCACAGAAAAGAGATAAATTAAGTGCAGGAGATATTTCTTCAATTAGTTCTCTTGTTAATGATTTAGTTGGAGAAGGAAAAAAATCAACAGGAATTATTGACCAGACTTCTGACATCTTAAAATCTCTCGGTGGAGCAAGTAGTTTACTTTCAAGAGCAATAGGAAAAGGCCAGACTTTTTATACAATCAATTTCGGAGATGGAAATAAAAATTTCCTTGGGACTTCTGTTTCAATAACAGGATTTTCCAGAGCACAAGATTCTGAAATCAGCGACGAGACTTTAGATGATTATGAAAATGCAAAGAAAGATTACGACACAATTATTCAAGGATATTCAACAGAGAATTATGACGGAGTTACTAGTTATGGGGAAGAAGCATTATACCGAGAGATAATTCTTGCATGGACTGCTAATCAAAAGAAAACTGCTTTTGACTTATGTACTGAATTTGAAAACACATATCCAAACTCATTGAAGAAAATTTCAGAATGTGAGAGTGCTTCAAAACTTGCAAGTCAAGAAACAGATTCTGTTTATGTTACAATCAATAAAGAAACCAAGAGAATAACTTTCGACGGAATTAATGAACCTGCATTTGAAGATTATGGAGCAAGAGTTATTATGACTTCTTCTGAAGGAGATAAACCTTTTAATTTAAGAAAAGATTCTGTTGAATATCTTCAGAACTCAGGAGAAAATTACATACAATTAATTTCTCTCGACGATATTTCTGCTACAGTTAGAATAAATGTTGGAATCAAAACTCAGCAGGTAAAACTTCAGAAAGATGTTCCTAATGAATTCAGTCCAGGATATTCTTTCACTCTTCAGGAAATTAATCTTCAGAAAATTGCAAAGATTTCAGTTATTCCAAATATAAAAGATGCAACTACCGAAGCTAATTTTAGTTTTGAAATTGGGGTTGAGAAAAGAGCGTTTCAACTTCCTCCTGAAAAAATTAAGGAGACAATTAGTAGTTTAGATAATCAGATTAGTCAATGGAAAGGAATTTCAGAAACTCTTGGAACTGTTGTCGAGGGACTTAAGACAGGATGTTTCATTACTGGTGCTGCATTGGTTGCAAAGAATCTTGCATTAGGAACTTCTGGAGCAGGAATTGCAAGACAGAAAGTTATGCGAGGTTCAAACGGATGGAATGAAAAATGTGCGTCGATGGTTGCTGCAGGAACATACACATCTCTTGATAATTGTTTTATTGAAAATGCAAATAAAATTGACGGAGATGTTGGAAAACTTGGTGGAATAATTGATTTACAAAATTCAAGAATTCAAAATATGGAAAGAGGATTTACAAAACAAGGATTTTTGACAGAGCAGGTTGTCAATACAGACCAGTTTATGGAAAGTTATTCTTCTCAGGTAAATAATTATCTCGCGAGCAATAATATTGATGAAGCTCTTTCCGATTCGTCGGGGAATGGTGAAACTTTAAGTAAAGATTCTATTCTTAGCATACTTACTTCTCAAGGATATAAAGACAGAATTTACACCATTGAACAATTAAGGGAAATTGAACTTTATGCAAATGTTTTGAATGACCCTTCCGCAAGCAGTGACCTTAAAGATTTGGCCAGAAAAACTTTGTATTCTGATTTCTTTGATATTCAGACAAATAATAAAGATTATCTTGAAATGACTAATCTTGCAGGAGGCATAGGTGTGTCATTAAATAAAATAGGATTTATCGAGTTAGGGGAGAAAGTAAGACCAATAGAATACACTGGACTTACTCTCGGTGATGTTAATAAAAATATAAATGGTTATCCTGCAAATACTCCTGTTTATATTGCTCCTGCATCCGACGGAAAAAAATATTTGTTTATCTTGGATGATTCGGGAACTGCAAATCTGCCAATTAAAAGAGAAAATAATATTCCTCAGATTTATTATTATGACACTGGGCTTATTGTAAATAATCCTGCGACTGAACTTACTAATATTTATTTTAAAAAATTTGATTCAACAAGTTACAAGAATGAATACAAGAATCCTCAAGTAAGATATTATGAAACAGAACCTTACAAAGGACTTCCTGCAATTGTTCCTTTTGATTTGAATAACGGATGGTATTCTGCAACTAAACCAACTATTGCTGCTGGCGGAAGTATTGCTACTTATGATGCTTCTGCAAGAGTTAGCAGTTTTTATTTATGTAACGTCGGAGAAAATGGATTGGAGGAAAATATTGGCGGTGATGATATTTGTGAAATGATTAACACCGGAACAGGACAAGCATACAATCAATTTCCTGGAGTTAGTGAATCAGAAGCTAAGAAATTAATTTCTAACGGAGTTAGTGCAATTGAACATGCAAAGACTGCTGGTTCTTCAACTTCTGGGAAAATAAATATTCTCGGTCAATTAATTTCTGTCGGAAGTCCTGCAGTTGATACACCCCAATTTCAATGTCAGGATTTTATGTCTCCAAAAGAATGTTTGTTAATTTTCAATCTTTGTGACCCTGTAATCTGTCCGTCGAGCAGATGTGATTTGGGCGGTTCTTATCCTGTTAAAGATGTTGTTCAAACGGGAATTATCGGAAGTATTGCATTATGCTTCCCTAACTTTCAGGAAGGAATTGTAATGCCTGTTTGTCTTACGGGAGTAAAGGCAGGAATCGACGGGCTTTTATCTGTTCAGAATTCTTACAAAGATTGTCTTCAGGAAAGTTTGGATACAGGAAAACTTGTTGGAATCTGCGACGAGGTTTATAGTATTTACCTTTGTGATTTTATCTGGAAGCAGGCAATTCCTTTTGCAGATATGGTGGTTCCTAAACTTATGGAACTTGTTGCAGGACAAAATGTAAGAGGCGGAGGAGAATATCTTGGAGTTTCAAATGCATGGAATAATGCCGAAAGTTCAATTAATTATTTCACTAATTATTATGGGGCTAATTCAAAATCTGCATTCTTAACAAGAACAACAGAAGGAATTCAGAGCGAGGTTTGTAAAGTTTATACTTCTTCAGTTATTCCTTCAGGAGCAGATTTCATTGATACTCTGACTCAGCCAGATTCACCAGTGCAATTTACAGGAAGGTTCGACGAAATTCCTTTCAGCACAGTAACTGTTCCCCCTACTTCACATTACAAAGTATTTTATCACATTTATGCAGGAAAAGATTCAGGTGCTTATTATCAGGTTTATCTTAAGGGAAGTTCAACAAGCACGTATTACAAAGATACTCAGCAGAATTTAATGATAGCTTCAGGTTATGTTGCCGTTGATGATTATGCCTCGGAGACTATTGACAGAATCGCAAATAGTGGTTACAAAGAAATGTGTATTAATGTTAACGGACAGGAAGAATGTGGTTTCAAAGAAGTTTCAACAGATTTTGCAATTAATTATATCAAAGATGAATATCTAAAGAGCGAAGCAACAAAGTCACAGATTACTACAGAAAGTGAATGTATTTCTGGTAGTGCTAATCTTTACACTTTGTTAAATCCAAATATTCAGTCAGGTGCAGAATCTTTAATTGACCCTGAGATTTACAATAGGGGAATAATCAGAATCTGTGCTACAGACAATCCTGGAAAAGGAACAGACCCTTATGCAGGAAGTGAAGCTTCAAGATGGGTTGAAGTTGGTTATTGTGATAAAGAAAATGTCCGATGCTGGATTGATACAGATAGCGTTGAGAATACGATTAAAACAACAACTGTCGAAGGAGAGGCTTTAGATGAAATTTCTAAAAATTATATTGATGTACTTTCTAACGAAACTAATTATCTTACTTCAGGTCAGTTCTCAGAGAAAGTTCAGAATATAACTTCGCAAAAAGATGCTTCCAAAAGAATTGGTTTGATTAATGAAATTTTTGACCAGACTTTTTTTAGCAACGAGAAAGTTCAGTTGTTGTATTTGAGAGGAAATGCTTATACAGAATTATTACAGATTTTGATGACACAGAAAACTCCGACAGAAACAACTGAAACTTCTACAACAACGACAGCTCCGACGGAAGTTTTAAGTCTGGATGATGCCCGTGCAAGAGTTTTGGCTGCTGCGGAAAGATTAGATGGAACAATTATTTCTATACCTCAGAATGGATTTTTGGTTTGCGGTGCTGCTGCTTTACGACTTTATTCTTATGCAAAAGTTTCATTCAAATGTGTTTATGGCGATAAGCAAGCAAGTTATTCCGTTTACAGAGATTATTTAGGACACGTTTCAGATAATCAAAATGATAAAGTTACTATGACTGTTCCAGGGAAATATGCTCCTTATGCTGGATGTCCTCTTAAACCAATTTCTGAGAAATTTGATAACATTCGTCCAGGAGATTATCTTGTTAGAATTTGGGATAGTAAATATAATCACGGGGTTATTTTTATTGGATGGCAGGATCAAACAAGAAGGATTGCAAGATTATTTGATTGGAATGGAGATTATGTTGTAGCTGGACAGAAAGATTCTAAGGGAAACATTTGTACTGAAGAGAATTTTTTTAGAGCAGATGGATGTACTGGCGGCGGAAATAATTATTGTAGTTATCTCGGAAAATATTTCTGTAAAACTTACTGGACTTATACAAGTCCTTTGGAGGATTCTGCAGGTCAGCCTGTTTATATGATTCACAGCCCTTATATTGCAGGAGTTACTGAAGACATTGCAACAACAGAAATTGGAAAAGATCTTTCTCCTGCTCCTCCTGTAAGTACCATAACTCGAGAAGAAGTAACTAAGGGAATAACTTCAGAAACAGGCGGAAAAGTTTATACTGAAGCAGCTAAACTTTTGGGAAAGGAATATGTTTCTTCAGCTGAATTTGTAAGTCGTTCTTTAATTAATGCAGGAATTAATTCTCTTGGAATACGTTCTTTGCAAACACTTGTTGAAGGATTTGAAAGTCAGCCAAATAATTTTGTGGAAGTTGATATGAACAATCTGCAATCAGGAGATATACTTCTGACTGGAAAAGGATGTAACAGATATTATTCAGTAGGAATATTTTCACAAATGATTCCCGACAATACAAGGAAGATTATTTTTTATTCTTCTCAGAATCTTAACGGTGTTGTGCAGGAACAGACTTATAATTTTGAAACTACTTTGAATGAGAATCTTTATTTCTCCAGAGCTTACAGATATGTTGGGGATTTAACTGCAGAAGAGAAAGGTTATGTTATTCCTCCAAGAGAAAAATGGACTATTCAATCTGCTTTACTGAAAATTTCTTCAACTCCTTTAACTGGAAGTTACAACAAGAATAAAGTATTCATTGATCAGCTAATTATCGACGGACTTTTGAGTGAAGAGGAATGTTCAGAGATAGGAAGAGATAATGCTTTTGGGTTTGGACAAAAAGATATTAAGTGGATTGAATCTGTTTTGAAAAGTAAACAAGGAACTCAGGCAGTTGGAACAATTCAAAATTAATTGCTAATTGTACCTTGAGTCTGGTTTGGAATTTCTAATTTCTCTTTGAATAATTCTGGTCGATAAACTTGATTTTCATTGTAGATAGATAAATTTCCACAGATATTATCTATTCTAATTTTTGAACCTTTGACTGGAATTAAATAGAATGGTAATTTTTCTTTTTCATTGATTTTATCTTGTTCGACAAGTGAAACAAAATATTCTTCACCGAGGATATTCATTGTTGGAATTCCGAAAACTGCATCTTCTTCTGTTGTTATAAAATTGTAACCAATACTATTTTCACTTTCTTTATTTTTCTTTAATTCTTCAGGAGATGTCATATAAGTTTTTACTCCATAAATTCCGTTATTCCCTAAGATTATTCCGTCGAGCCATTTGTCTTTTTTTCCTTTTGTTTCTCCTTCAACTAATTTTGGAATATATGCTTCTGAACAATTTAGTTTTATAGTTTTAGAATCTAAGTCCAATTCTCTTTGGGTTTTTATCCAAGGATAGAATAACATCGGGAGACTTTCTTTTGTTTTTTCTGTTTCCTGCAAATAATATCTTGTTTCGTAAATTATCTGATCTTCTAATTTGTAAGGAACTGCTTTCTGATTTAGGTTAGAATATTCAACTCCAGAAATATGTCCTTCTGGAAAATTTCTTTCCTGAATAGGAATTGAAGAACACCCGAACAAACTTGTTAATGCAAATGTTCCTGCTATTAATTTTTTTGTTAGATTCATATTTTTTTATCTTTATTTCCTTTTATAAAATTTATGAATGCGGAGTATAGGATTTGAACCTATGTAGGCACTAAGCCGACAGCTCCTAAGGCTGCCCCGTTTGACCACTCCGGCAACTCCGCTTACGAGATATAACAGAATTGTCAATATAAAAAGTTTTAGAATTATTCTTTATCGAATTCTTTTTCTTTTATCTTATCTTCAAGATTTAATCGTTCTATTAATTCTTTGTAACGGTTTCTTATAGTGACTTCAGTTATTCCTGCGATATCTGCAACTTCTCTTTGAGTTTTTTTCTCATCGTTCATAAGTGCAGCGACGTAAAGTGCAGCAGCAGCAATTCCTGCAGGACCTCTTCCTGAAGTTAGTTCTACTTTCTCTGCATTTTTCAAAACAGTAAGTGCATCGTTCTGAGTCTTTGGAGAAAGTTTCAAAACAGAAGAGAATCTTGAAATATAATCTTTAGGAGAGCTTTGTTTTACTTTTATTCCTAATTTTCTGATTATGAATCTATAAGTTCTTCCAATTTCTTTTCTTTCAACATCTGAAGCAGTTGCCATCTCGTCGAGAGTTCTTGGAATATTGTAACTTCTACAAGCAGCATATAAACAAGCTGCGATTACAGATTCCATACTTCTTCCTCTTACTAATCCTCTTTGAAGAACGTAATTGTAAATTCTTGAAGCTTCATCTCTGACGACATTTGGCAAATTAAGATATGAGGCTATAACTCTAAGTTCAGCCATCGCTAATCTTAAATTTCTTTCAATTGAAGTTGAAACCCTTTCCTGCCATTTTTTTAATCTCAGGAATTTTCTAGTGTTTCCCGGTTCAAGTTTGTAAATATCAGAAATTTCTCCGACGTTGGTTGTAAGACCTTTGTCGAATTTTTGCATACTTATTGGAGCTCCTCCTCTCCCTTTCTTTTCATCTTTGTCGAATTTTCCCTGCATATCTATTCCCGTATCTGCCATCTTTTCTTCAACGACAAGACCGCAATCATTACAGATTATTTCACCAAGATGAGAATCATAAGTAAGATTTATACTTCCACACTCAGGACATTTTTTTACAAAACTCATTTTAACAGATTTTCCAGATATGATTTATAAATCTTTTCATTATATAAATCTTTTTCTTTTATTAGTTATTAAGAAATAGTGAAAATTAAAATTAAAATTTTTTATTAATCGGATTTATTTTTCAGAAAAAATTCCGTTAACTATTCCTTCTTGTGAAGGTCTGTTCGTTACTTTAACTTTTCCCGCTTCAGTTAAAATTATTGTTCCTTTTGTGATAATATTTTGTCTTGCTAAGAATCTGTTTGAGGGAGTTTCAACAACGTTTTTTATCTCCAGTTTTTTATTTTTGCCGTCGATCTTTACATTAACAAATTTAGCTCCTAGTAAAAATGTTTTTTTAGTTCTGCCTCTTGCTGTTTTTACTTTTCTTTTTTCTTCGCCTAGTTTTACTATTTTTCTTTGTCCTGCTATTTCATAAGACTTCTTTTTTCTAGGTTCAATATATTTTCCTCCCGATATTTTTCTTCCAAGTTTTATAATTTTAAACAAGAAAGTTGATTTAAATATCTTTTGTATTCATTTTCTTACGAAATATTTATAAACGATTTTTGACGAATTAGATTATGGTTAGTGGTATCGAGAGACCTTTGGACTTGTTAAATAGTTCAAAAGGAAAAGAAGTTTTAGTTTATTTGAAAGGAGACAAGCAATTTGTAGGAACTCTCTTAGCATTTGATATCCACATTAATTTGGTACTGGATAACATAAAAGAAATGCAGAATGGAGAAATAAAGAGAAACCTCGGATTGACTTTCTTACGAGGAGATACAATAATTTGCATTTCCCCAGCATCAACTGCCCTGAAGAAATAACTAGATTCTTAGCGCTTTGTAAAATTATATAAATGTTTTCTTACTTAGTTGTCTATGTTAAAGATAACTTTTCTTGGAACTTCAGATGCTATTCCCAGTGCAGAGAGAAATCACACCTCTATTCTTTTGAATTATAAAGATGAAAATATTTTGGTAGACTGCGGTGAAGGAACCCAAAGACAATTCAGAAAAGCAAAATTGAATCCGAATAAAGTTACGAGAATTTTGATAACTCATTGGCATGGTGATCATGTTCTTGGAATTGCAGGATTATTGCAAACTTTAAGCTTCAGCGAATACAAAAAAACTCTTTATATTTATGGTCCAAAAGGAACAAAAGAATTTATGAGAAATCTTTTTCATACTTTTGAATTTCATAAAACTTTCAGAATAGAAATTGAAGAAGTTGAAGGAAAATTTTTTGAAACAGATGACTTCTACATTGAAGCTGAAAAAATGAGTCATGGAATTCCTTGTAATGCTTATGCTTTTGTGAAAAAAGGTAATCTGAGAATCGACAAAAAGAAACTTGAGAAAATAAAAATTCAAGGGCCGATTTTAAAAAAATTAAAGGAAGGAAAAGATATTGTTTATGCTGGAAAAAAATATTTGGCGAAGAATTTAACTTATGAAGAAGAGAGGAAAAAAATTTCTTTTGTGTTTGATACCTCGGTAAATGAGAGAATTGTTCCTTTTGTTAAAGATTCTGATTTGTTAATCTGCGAGTCAACTTTCGACGCTGAATCTGAAGAGTTAGCTGGTGAACGCAATCATCTAACTGCAAAACAAAGTGCAGAGATTGCAAAAAAATCTAATTCTAAAAAACTTGTACTGACACATATCAGTCAGAGATATAGCAAAAATCCGAAGAAGATTTTGGATAGCGCGAAAAAAGTTTTCAAAAATTCTGTTTTGGTTAAAGACTTAGATGAGATTGAAATTAAGTAATTTCGTTTCACTCAACTGAATACGCCCCGGACAGGATTTGAACCTGCGACCCTTAGCTTAGAAGGCTAATGCTCTATCCAGGCTGAGCTACCAGGGCATATAATATTAATCCGTTTGAGAACCTTTAAAAGTTTTGCATTCTATAAATAATCATGAAAAAGGGTGTTGAGAATCTTAGTTTTCCACTAAAAGGAAAATATGTTGCAATGCTTGCCCCGAGTTTTGTTGTGGACTTTTCTTATCCTTCTGTAATCTTTCAGCTAAGAGGTTTAGGTTTTGATAAAATCACTGAACTTACTTTTGGTGCTAAGATGATAAACAGAGAGTATCATAAAATCCTGAAGAAATCAAAAGAATTGGTTATTTCAAGTGTTTGTCCTGGTATTGTTAAGACGATAAAATCAAAATATCCTGCTTATGTAAAAAATTTAATTCCTGTTGACAGCCCTATGACTGCGACGGCAAAAATATGCAGGAAGATTTATCCCGAGCATAAAATTGTTTTTATCTCTCCATGCAATTTTAAAAAGATTGAAGTAGAGAATTCTAACTTTGTAGACTACGTAATTGATTACAAGCAACTTAGAGAATTGTTCAATAAATTTGGATTAAATAAAAAAGATAATGGCGGGCAACCTCTTTTTGATAGATTTTATAATGATTATACAAAGATTTATCCTATTGCGGGGGGACTTTACAAAACTGCAAATCTTAAGAATATATTAAAATCAGATGAAGCGGTGATTATCGATGGGATGGATAACGTTATGAAATTTTTGGAAAACCCTGATAAAAAAATAAAGTTTCTCGACGTTAATTTTTGTCGAGGCGGATGCATTGGCGGGCCATGTATAAATTCTAAACTTCCTTTGATGCTAAGAAAAAAGAAAGTATTAAGCTATCTTAAAGTTGCAGAGAAAGAAGAAATTCCTGAAGGAAGCAAAGGAATAATCAAAGAAGCAAAAGGTATTTCTTTCAAAAGAGAATACAAATAATTTTATATATCATCTCCTTTTTATTTTTCTATGCGCGGGTGGCACAGCGGCTACTGCGTCTCCCTGCAGATTGGAATTGTTCATACTCTACTTTCTATGAAAGCAGATAGGAGATTTTCACGGGTTCGAGTCCCGTCCCGCGCTTGTCTAAATATTTATAAATTGTAGTGCCTAATTATTTTAATGGTCTTTATTGTAAAGAAAACAATAAACGGAAAAGAGTATTATTATCTTAACGAAAACAAAAGAATCGACGGCAAGGTGAAGACAAAAACTCTTGCTTATCTTGGAAAGACAAAAAAAGAAGCAGAGAAAAAAACTAAAGAAATTACAGAAAAAATGAAAAAAACTACAGAATCTGAAATTAAAAAAGAAACAAAAATTGAAACTAAAAAAGTGATTTCTAATAAACCAAGTGAAATTTCAATTGATGAACTTACTAATTTCTGTAAGAGCAAAGGATTCATTTTTAGAAGTTCTGATATTTATGGGGGATTTGCAGGATTCTGGGATTTTGGTCCTCTCGGAGTTGAATTATTAAACAACATAAAAAAAGAATGGTGGAAATTTTTTGTTCACGAAAAAGAAAATGTTGTGGGAATGGAAGCAAGTATCATCGGACATCCTCGAGAATGGATTGCAAGCGGGCATGTTGCAAACTTCAGTGATGTTGCTGTTTATTGTCCGAAGTGTAAACTTTCTACTAAAATTGACAAGAGTGAAGTTGGAAAAGTAAGGTGTGAAAAATGTAACGGAGAGTATGAAGTTAAGGGTGAATTTAATTTAATGTTCAAAACAAAAGTTGGGGCTGTTGAGCCTATTGATGCTTATCTTCGTGGAGAAACTGCACAAGGAATGTTTATGGATTTCAAACTTATTCAGCAGACATCACGAATGCAACTCCCTTTTGGTATTGCACAGATTGGAAGATGTTTTAGAAATGAAATTGCACCAAGAGATTTTTTATTTAGAAGCAGAGAATTTCACATCGGTGAATTTGAATTTTTCATAAATCCTGAAGAAAAAAAGTGTGAACTTCTCGACGATAAACATCTTAATACTGAATTTAATTTTTTGGATGAAGAGACTCAGAAATCTGGAAAAGACACATTAAAAAAAACTGTAATAAAAGAATTACTAAAAAAAGGAAAGCTTGATGAGTGGCATGCTTATTGGCTTGCAGAACAAATTATCTGGTTTAAAAAATTGGGGCTTAATGAAATAAAAATAAGAGAACATACAAAAGATGAACTTAGTCATTATAGTTCTGCAACTTTTGACATTGATTATGAATATCCTTTTGGTTCAAAAGAAGTGGCAGGAAATGCAAATCGAGGGCAGTATGATTTAACTCAGCATCAAAAAGAAAGCAAACAAAGTATGGAAGTTTTCGACGAGAAATATAAGAAAAAAGTTCTTCCGCGAGTTATTGAACCAACATTTGGTATTGAGAGAATTTTTTTGGCTATTCTAACAAAAGCGTATACTTATGATTCTGAAAGACAAAATATTGTTTTGAGAATTCCTGCAATTCTTGCTCCAATAAAAGCAGCAATTTTTCCTTTAGTAAAAAGAGATGACTTTGAAAAAATTTCTTCAGAGATTGTTAATGATTTAAGAAAAGATTTGCATGTTGTTTCTGATTTATCTGGAAGTATCGGAAGAAGATATGCAAGAAATGATGAAATAGGAACTCCATATTGTATAACTGTCGACGAAGAATCATTAAAAAATAAAGATGTTACAATAAGAGACAGAGATACAAAAAAACAAATTAGAGTGAAAATTTCTGAATTAAAGAAAATACTTGGACAATTAATTAATGGCGAGATTGAATTTGAAAATGCTGGAAAAATTTTACATTAAAATGTCAGAATGTATTTTTTGCAAAATGAGCGTCGGAGAAATTCCCGTCAAGAAGATTTATGAAAATTCAAAATTTTTTTCTATTTTGGATATTAATCAAGATATTAAAGGACATGTTTTAGTAATCTGCAAAAATCATTTTGAAACAATCTTGGGCTTGCCAGAAAACTTTGGGAGCGAATTATTGGATTGTGTTCAAAATACCTCTACAAAATTAATGAAAGAATATTCTGCCGATGGATTTAATATGCTGAATAATAATTTTGAATCTGCTGGACAGATTGTTAATCATGTTCATTTCCATATTTTGCCCCGAAGAGAAAATGATCATGTGCATTTACTTTCCTAATTTTTTGATTAAAGAATAAACTAACATTGCAACTAAAATTCCTGTTAAGTCAATTAATACATCTTCAACGCCAGCAGTTCTTAACGGAATAAATGATTGGTGGATTTCATCTGATATTGCAATAATTAATGATGTAAGAATCGTGATGATTAAATGATTCATTCTTAATTTTTTGGTTGAAATTAACATAAGGAATAAACCAGCAAATCCTGCAAAAACTATGAAATGATAAAATATTGATGGCCAGATAGAACCAACAGAAATTACTCCTCCTGGGATGTTTGAGCAGTAAATTATAACTCCTAAAGTAATAACTAATAAAATTGCAGGAATTATCTTGTGTTTCTCAAACCATTCTAATATTTTTTTAAACAAATTTTATGGCCCTGTGTCCTCATTTCATTGCGGGCGAGCATTTACTT
>DAHXOU010000046.1 GCA_027364705.1 Nanobdellota archaeon | reverse complement strand
AAATTGAGTTTTTATTTCTTTTTATCTTTCGCTTTCAATCCTTTTTTCGTTTCTTCGGATTTTCTAACCCAGTTAACCTTTCTTCTCTTCATAGCCATGTTCTTTTTGCATTTTGAAGAGCATAAATATTTTACAGTTCCGTCTTTCAAAACTAAACTAAGTCCTCTCGGAGGTTCATAATTTTTTCCACAATAAACACATTTTACCATTTTAACTATATGCTCCTTTACTTACTTTAGAACGAATTTTTCTTGCTTCAATTTCAGTTTCTCTTAACATTAAAATATCTCCAGGTCTTATTGGTCCTTTAACATTTCTTCTCATACTTCTTCCTTTATCTCTTCCACCTTGAACCATAACCTTAACTTGTGTAATTTCTCCTCTGAATCCTGTTCTTCCAATTATCTCTTCAACAACAGCAGAAACTACTTCTCCCATTATTTTATCTTTTCTTGGTGCCTGTTGAACTTCTTGTGCTTTTGGTTTCATCTTATAACATATTGTTTAATTTTATTATTAATTAAATTAACTCTTTCTTCACATGTAATTCCCCTACGAGAACATTCATTCTTTACTAAATTTTTAAAATCAAAAACAGGTTGTGAATTTTTAATTAAAGAACATTCTGAAAAATATTCACAGTTAATTTCTTTAGCTGGTGTGTAAATTGTCATTTTTATTTCAAAGCCTTAATCTCAGATTCGGCTTCCCCAGCATTTATTACAACTACAGAAGATGCAGGTACAGAAATTCCTACAGCAAGTCCTAATTTTTGTCTGCTGTCAACCTCATGACAAGGAATTTTTTTATCCTTACATAAAAGTGGAATGTGCTGAATAATTTCTTTAGGTTCAACATCAGCTGCATAAACAACGAGTTTAGCTGTTCCTCTCTCGATTGCTTTTGTAACTTCGTTTGTACCTTTTTCTATCTTTCCTGTTTTCTTTGCTTTTTCAACGATTTTGTATATGTCTGCCATCTTATATCTTCCGAGAATAAGTAAGTAATCCTCACTCACGTTCATCGGATAAAAATTTGAGAGAAAAGAGGTTTATAAATCTTATTACTTCTTCTTTTTCAAGAGAGAAATAAAATGTTCTTCTGCTTCTGAACTAATTTCGAAAAGCTTACAAGTTAATTTTTCTGAAGATACAGGTTTAAGGGAATATTTTCTCAATTCATTGAGGATAATTTCATTTAATTCATAAGGACAAAGAAAGATAGCTCCATTTCCAAGAGATAGATTACAACATCTATCGAATTCTCGATCTGTTTCATCTTTGGAACGATATTGATTTTTACAGATATACATTTAATTTGATTGGGTTATCTGTATAAAAATATTATTATAATTAATTTTTCCAACTAACTTCAACTTCATCAGTTCGTTGTCGAGGTTTTATATCAAGTTCGTCAGCTTTTTTTCCGAAGAATTTAATTCCGGAATTGAACATTATTTCTCCAAGATAAGCAATCATTGCTCCGTTATCTACAAGAACATCACGCGAAGGAACAAATAATTTAGCTCCTCTTTCCCCACACATTATTTTGCACATTTCCTGAAGTCGCGAATTGCAAGCAACTCCACCGCCCAAAAGTAATTCTTTTTTTCCCGTATGAGCCAGCGCCCTCTCAGCAGTTTCAATCAACATTGCAAAAACTGTTTCCTGAAGAGAATAACATAAATCTTCTATCTTGTATTTTTTACTTTCATATTTTTGCTTGAGATTTGTAAGAATTCCAGAAAGAGAAATATCCATTCCTTTCACAACATAAGGAAGCTCAATATAATTTTTTCCTTGTTCAGCAAGTTTCTGAATTGCAGGACCTCCAGGAAACCCAACACCAATTAATCTTGCAAATGTATCAATAAAATTTCCAACTCCCAAATCTAAAGTCTCACCAAAGATTCTATATTTTCCAGAAGAATAAGCAATTATCTGTGTGTTCGCTCCAGAAGTATAAAGCATCACAGGGTCTTTCGCATTTGTTGTTTTTCCTATTTCAAGATGAGCAATACAATGATTAACTGGAACAATTGGTTTTTTCAATTTCTCTGAAAGTTGTTTTGCAAAACGAAGTCCAACAAGAAGACAAGGCGAAAGTCCTGGCCCTTGGGAAAATGCAATCGCATCAATATCTTTATCGTCGATGTTTGCAACATTTAAAGCATCAGAATAAATTTTTTCTTTATTTTCGTTATGATGTTTTCCTGCCTCTGAAGGAATTATTCCCCCGCTTTCTGTCGTGTAAGTTTTTTTAATATTAGCAAGAATTTTTCCATCCTTAACAACACCCACACCAAAAGTATGTGCTGTCGATTCTATTCCCAGAACGATTGTCATAATCAAAAGTAGGATAATTATTATAAATAAGTTTCTTTTATTTCCAAAATGGATTTTATGATGTACCCAACATTTGAATATTTTGAAGATAGAGGATGGCTACCAAGAATAAATTTACCTGAAAATTATCTAGAGTTAGTCCCAAAATTTTATGAGCGAGGAGGACAATTTAAAATAGAAAAGTACACAAAGGATATTAATGAAAAATTTGTTGGGGATTTTGATATTCATTTGAAATGGGACGATAAAAAAGGATTAAGAAATATCGATTTTGGAAATAAAGGATTAGATCTTACAGAAAATTTCGGGTCTCCACATTTCTGTGAACATAATCTAGATACACGAACATCCATCGTATCGGGAATGATAGCAATGAAATATATTTCAGAATTGTATAAATATAAAATTAATTAAATAAAAAATAAAAAATTTTTAATTATCTTCTCTTTCTTTTTGTAGTGGTTTTCTTAGCAGCCTTAGTTTTTGTTTTCTTGGCTTTTGATTTCTTCTTTCCACCACCTCTAGCCATTACAGCTTCACATACGTTTCCTTGTCCGTCAACGTAATAAAGATGTCCTGGTTTTCTTGTGATAACCTTGTGAACAATTATTTTTCCCATTTTTCACCTCCTTTTAATTTTTTTAAAGTTAAATGGAAATTTAAATTTCCTTTTTACCTTTAATAGTTATATCGTCGGGTATATATTTAAATCTTTCGTCTCACCGACGGAAAAAAGAAATTATATCTTTATTATTTCTATTTATGGGAATCTCAATAAGTTTAAATGCATCTCTCGACGGGAAAACGCACGGTCTGAATGGTTTGACAACTTTCAAATCGATCACATTATTATCTTTGTCTAACCAGACAGCAAGAAAATGGTAAAATACAAAAAAAGAATGAATTGCTATTCTCTGTTTAGTATTAAAACTAAAGAGAAGAATTTTTGCATTCTCTCTTCGGGAAAACATTAATCCAAATCCTTTTTCAAAAAGATTACACTCCTTGACTGGAATTTTTATTTTTCTTTTTATCAGGCGTGACCCATTTTCAAAGGGAAGATTAAGCGAAAGAAACCGATTAGGTGTCTTCGCACTAATTATTATTTCTTTGTTTTTCAATTTTTTTCCTCCTGTATTCTTCATAGCATCTGTTTACATTACGATTTGTAACAACATCGTGATGTATAAATCCTCCTCCAAAACTTTTCGGAATGTGCATTAACTCATGTATCACTACTTTTATTTTCTCTTCATCGTCGAGTTTCTCAAATCTCTCAACAAGAAATTCAAGAACATAAACTGCCTTGATTCCTATTGCTTTCTGCATTATTTTATTTAATGCATGACATCTTGCTATTGTTCCTCTTGAAGAAGTTCCGTAGCTTCGGTAACATTTTACATTCGACAAATCAACATGGGGAAAAAACATCACAGAAATTTCTTCTGCAAGTCTCTGTAAATCCTCAGCAAACTCATATTTCATAAAAGGATTAAAGGAAAATTATTTATATAATTAATGTAGTTATAGGATATGGAAGTTGAATATAATAAAGAAAAAATAATTTACAGCAGCAACGGAAAAGTAATAAAAGAGGTTGATTTGACTCCCGTAAACAGAATTAAAAAAAATCTGGAAAAGATTCTTAATCACAGAAAAAATAATCAAGACAGAAGCCATGTTGAATATTCTGTTGAAATAATGAAAGAAATACGTACATTAACAAAAGATCAGTTGGAATATCTTTCAAATGCGTTCGTAGGATTGATGATAAAATATGCCGATTCTCTCCAGAGAATCTATGATAATCCAGAAGAAGAATCAAAAAAGATAAGAAAATATAAGAATTTTCATGAATTAATAAAAAGCACAGGTTAACATTTTATATCTATAATTTTTTCATGTCCTGTTCTGCCGAAGGTAATATGAAAACTTTTTTCTGGAACCCCAAGTTCTTTTGAAAGTAATTTTATCATTTCAATATTTGCTTTATCATTCTCTGGTTCTGATTTAACATGAACAAGATATCTGTCTGCCCCAAAACTCTCTACGCTCTGCTTTGAAGAATTTGGTTTTACTTTCACTCTTATTTTCATAATTCTCAAAAGAAAAAATTGTTTAAAATGTTATCTGTCTTCGGGTTTTTTCCAAGGTCTTCCAAGAGCGTGATAAATTTCTTCTTCAGTTCTTCCTGCAATTATTTTTTTTCCTCGATATAATCCGTATTGATTTAACTTGTATCCTTTTCTTTTTGCAACAAGCCTCAATCCAATTCCTGCACCGAATTTACTGGAATAAGCAAGCAAAGTTGCACCCCAAGATTCTGGCGTTGTATAATAAAGCTCGATATTAACTCCTTGCACTCTCCATCGAGATTTCTTCTCACCGCCCTGAATAAATTTTCCTTTTTTTCTCATGAACTCTTCAAGTTTAATTCTATTTTTAGGAATAAGAACCATATCAATATCCACAGGATTTTTCTCTTTTCTTCTTATGCTCCCGACAACTTCTATTTTTTTACAAAAAGGTTTCAAAGAAGCAGCGGTTTTATTAGCAAGATTTGTAACAAAATTTCCTTTCCGCGTTATAACTACTCTCCCCTTTTTCAGAACTCTCCTCTTTTCCATAGAGAATAAAATACAAAAGAACTTATAAATTTTAACGTCCCGTTACAATCTCAAGAGCATCCCTATTTTTTAGTTTGTATTCTCTTCCGAGAATTTTTTTTGTTCTAGCGTCAACTCCTCTGTTAAAATTCTTTCCAAAATCTGTGTGAAGAAAATAAGCAAAATCAAGAGCAGTTGAATTTGGCGGAAGTAAAAAACAATCAGGCAAAACTTTTCCTTTACTATCAGCAAGTTTGTTAGCCCCTGCTGGAAAAATTGCAAGATATTTCAAAAGATTAAAAACAGAATAATTCAAAATTTCCTGAACACCTGTTCCTGCTTCATATTTATCCAAGATATTTTTCTTGATTCTATCGAGTGCTTCTTTCTGTTTTTCATTCAGGTCTTTCTTAATTTTGAAATCTCTATCACCAGGAACATACTCAATTATTTCTCTCTTCGCTGCCTCACGTAAAGCAAGTTCAGAATCTGCAGAGCACGGAATAATTATTTTGTTAGGAAATTTTTTCTTTAATATCTGAAAATTATCTTCGCCATTTGCAACATCAATCTTGTTCGCTGCGATAATCATTGGCTTACTTTCTTTTCTTAACTCCGACGCAAATTCCAAAAGTTGTTTCTCATTCCATCGGCTTGGCTGTGAAGCAAAATTAAGTTTTGTTAAAGCGCGCTTTACATGTTCCTCCTTAACTTTCAATCCCGAAAACTGATTAACTACTGCCTTTGCAAAATCATCACCATCCATTTCTACTTTTCTTGCAAAACCTTTCCAGACTTTTAACAAAATTCCAAGAAACCATTTATCCAATTCATCTTCAAGAAAAATAACATCTTTAGTAACGTCATAATTCTCAGTTTGTTTCCCTGTCTCATCAGTGGTTCCCGACAAATCAACAATCTGGATAAAAACATCTGCCTGTCTCAAATCATCAAGAAACTGATTCCCTAATCCTTTTCCTTCAGAAGCACCAGGCACGAGTCCTGCAACATCCATTAAGTCGATAGGGACAAATCTTTTATGATTAAGGCAGAATCCGTGATTAGGCATACATTGAGTATTGAATTCTTTGTCGATACAGTCAACTTTTACATAACCAATTCCATGATTTGCTTTTATCGTCGTAAAAGGATAAGAAGCAATTTCAACTTCTGCTAAAGTCGCTGCTTTGAAGAACGTGCTCTTTCCTACAGAAGGTTTTCCTACAAGTCCAATTAACATGTTATTAATTCAAAAAAAGATTATTTAAATTATTCTTATTGTATTTAAAATTAACAAGGAATAGCACCCATATAAGTTCCACCTTCTCCACCAGTACATGCAGGACTTCCAGATTGTAATCTATAATCTCGATTATTTGGATTTACAAACCTTGGATCTACTCCAAGTAAATTATGTGCCCCAGGTGTGGTAGGATCAGTTGCAAGATAAATTAAGTTGTAATCAGCTTCAGAGATTTGAGCTCCCTCATAAGCATAATAACTATTTGCCATATTATAAAAAATATTATTTTTTACAGTCCCATTAGTTGAATGATCATATCTAAATGATACACCAAAATTATATATATTTGCAAAAGTATTATGTATCACAGTTAAATTTGAAATATTTTGGGCCGAGATTCCCAATGCCCATAGGTCAGAAAAAATATTATTTCTAAGAGTAATACCTGACATATTAGCACGGAAACTGGATATCATAAGACCTTCATGAGCATCACTGCAATTATTATTTTCTATTAATACATTATGTGTATATCCTCCTGTAGTAGTATCGAAAGCTTGCCAGCAATCTACATGCGAATTAGATGTTTCACTTTCAAGCGAACCATGAAAATAATTATTTCTAAATGTAACATTATCATTACCAAATCGTGAATAATCAGCATCAATCGCCCCAACATCATAAAGACGCTCCACCTCATTATTCTCCACCAATGAGTTAGTTGATACAGTAATTCCTGCTCCCGAATGATATATTTTATTCCATGCAATATACGTATTTTGAGGTGTTGGATTCCAATTACTAACAACACCATAAAATGGCAAATTATAAAAATAATTATTTATAACCTCAACATAATCACTAGATACCCAAATTCCCCCACCAGTCCATCCAGAAAGATTATTAGTTATGTTAAATCCTTCAATTCTTAAATAATTTGAATATTGTGTATTGAAACCTTGCATGATTACTGATTTTATAGGTTCTGCTCTGAAAGTTATTTTGTTTCCCGCAGAACCAGAATTACCCGAAGAAAATGTTATTCTTTCATTGTATGTTCCAGACCTAACAAGAATAGTATCACCAGCAGCAACTAAATCAGCAGCCCTCTGAATAGTACACCAAGGGCGAGTAATATTATTTTGTGCTTTTGTATAACTATCGCTGCAGGTTCCAGATAAATTATTTTTATCGACGTAATAAGAATTCGTTATTTGCATAACACAAGTTCTTGCAACACAGTTATAACCCGCTTGACATCCTCCTCCGTAATTTCCACAATTAACAGTTCCA
>DAHXOU010000045.1 GCA_027364705.1 Nanobdellota archaeon | reverse complement strand
CCATCTTTCCTCTCTATTCTCAAAATAGCTTAAGAAATATATAAAGGTTGTTGAAATATTAAAAAGAATAGTTTTTAAAGTATTATAAGATTATTTTAATAATGGCCTCGTAGCTCAGCTTGGTTAGAGCACCAGACTCTTAATCTGGGTGTCGTGGGTTCAAATCCCATCGGGGCCATTTTATATTTATTATTTATTTAAGATATATAATTAGAAATTAACTATTATCTGCTAATCAGCGATATTCTCGCCAAGTATGTTCACACTTGACACATCTGAAGAATTTTGTTTCTGCTTCGTCGCCAGAACGTGTTTGAACTGTCCAGAAATATGCTTTATCATGTCCGCATTTTTTGCATTTTTCAGAAACGATAGGGAATGCTTGCACGTCTTTTTTTATCACTTCTATTCCTTCTCCTTTGTCTTCAATTTTTTCTGATGAACATATTTTTATTTTTCCCTTAGCTGTGTAACTACATCGAGGACATCCTTCCCTTGTTTTTTTCTGAACAAGGACCGCACCACACTTGGGACAAAAATCCATTTTGTTATTTGTTCTTTACCTTATTTTTATTTAAAAACTTTCCTAATTCTCTTTACAGAATCCTCTTTCAGATTCTGGTTTTAATCCTTCAAAAAATATAAGCTTTGCCCAGCCAAACCACGGAGTTAATCTAAATACTGCTTTTCCGACGACTTGGTCTGAGTTTATTTCACGTTCATCAACTCCCCCTGGATTATTACTTGGAATTAATATTTGATTATTGTTGTCTCCCATTGTTGTGAAAATTTTTTCTCCGTTTTCTTCTCTTATCTTAATTATTCTGTGAATTATTGGGGTTCCCTGATTTCCTGAATTAAATAAAATTATATCACCAATTTTTAATTTTTCAGTATTTGCTCCGATGATAAATAATATATCTCCTTTACTAAATCCTCGTCGGAGAGAGAAATCTTCAAATTGTTCTTTGGTTATATTTATTCCAGCGTATTTTGATTCATGCCCGTCATACCAATCATTAAAATTTGAGAAGAAATTTCCTTCGTGATACATACTGCACGATTCGACTATTGCAAGAGGCAAAGCAGTTCCAGTCAAAAGACTTAACAATGGGAAAAAAATAAATTTTATGAACACGAATAAAAATACCAGAGAAAAAATCCAGCCTTTCAGACTGTTATCTTTCCATAACAGAAACCAGAATTTCTTAAAACCATTCTTAAAACTCAAAAACCCCTTTTTAAAATTCATCAGACTCTTTGGGAATATAATTTTATAAATCTTTCAATCTTATATTCGGTATGACAGAAATGGGACCAATAACATTAGCAATGTTAAAGCAACACCAAATTGTAAATAAATTTCTTGAAGATTCTGAAAAAATTTCTGAAGATGATATTTACCAATTTGTAAAATTGTTTAATTTGTTCAAATGGAATCTTAACAAACATCTTTTTATTGAGGAGGAAAATATTTTTCCTGTTGTTGATTCAACCAACAAAAAAGAACTTAATCAGATTCAGGGTTTACTCAACGACCATAAAGATATAAGAAAAATAATAGATAATTTTGATGAAGAAATTGGCGATGGAATAAGACCGAACACTTCAATTCTCCGAGAACTTTTATTTAAACATGAAGGGAGAGAGATAGATGATTTCTATCCTATCCTCGATAAAAGACTTACCAGCGACAAGAGAAAAGAAATTCTTGAAAAAATAAAAGAGATAAGACTTGGTTAATAATCTTTAATCAATTTTTTATTATTACTCCATCACGGAAATATTTATATAGTATATATGTTATGTGTATACTAAATGTGTACACACACATTAACCCCTTTCAACCAGCCGTATCTTACAAGGTAAGTGCGGCTTTATACTCATGTCAGACATTTTTGATAACACAATCTTATGCAACAAATGCAATACTCAAATGCAGAAAGCAAAAATTGTAAAGAATAATTTTTTATTCAGAGCAGTTGTCTGCCCTAAATGCGGGGAGAAAATAATTCATCCTGCTGACGAAAATGAGTACAACAAATTCGTAAACTTGAAAAACAAAGAATTTCATGTCAAGATGAGACTTGTAGGAAACAGTTATGCAGTTTCAATTCCGAAAGAAATTGTTTCGTTTATGAAAGAGCAGGAAAAAATAATGAATGATATGGTTAGATTATGTTTTGAAGATATAGGAAAACTTAGTTTAAATTTTACTGAAGAAACTAAATTAAATAAAAAATAAAATGGCAAAAGAAAAACAAATTCAACTTAAGGTCGTCGAAGCAATGCAGGACGATGCGTATAAAGGAATTGCAAGAATAGATTCTGAAATAATGCGACAATTAGATTTGCGAAGAGGAGACAGAATAATCATTAAAGGAAACAGAGAGACTATTGCAATCGTTGACAGAGCTTACCCTGCAGATCTTGGTGAAGGAATTATCAGAATCGACGGTATTCTTAGAAAAAATGCAAGAACAGGAATTGGAGATTTAGTAACAATTAGCAAAGCAGAAGTTAAGGAAGCTAAAAAAATTGTAATTGCTCCTGCACAAAAAGGAATTATGATTCAAGCAGATTCTGACAATTTGCGAAGAGGACTTCTTGGTAGAGCAGTTTTGAAAGGAGACATTGTTGTTCTTGGTGGAGTTCAAAGGAGAAGAGATTTGATGTCTGAAGAGTTTGGTGATATGGATGATATATTCGGAAATTTAGGAGAACTTTTTGGAGGAATGGGTTTTGGAAATCTCGGTGGAGGAATAACTCAGATTAAATTTGTCGTTATCAGCACAAATCCTTCTCAGCCGGTTTACATTTCTGAAAATACCGAAGTTACTTTAAATTCAAAAGCAGTTGAACTTTCCGACGAGAAAATTCCTGAGATTACTTATGAAGATATAGGTGGTTTAACTGATGAAATTAAAAAAATCAGAGAGCTTGTCGAAATCCCATTAAAACATCCAGAGATTTTTGAGAGATTGGGAATTGAACCTCCAAAAGGAATTTTACTTCACGGACCTCCTGGAACTGGTAAAACTCTTTTGGCTAAAGCAGTTGCAAATGAATCGGAGGCAAATTTTATTTTACTTAATGGCCCAGAAATTATGTCGAAGTTTTACGGAGAGTCTGAAAAAAAGATAAGAGATATTTTTGAAGAAGCTGAGAAGACTGCTCCTGCGATTATTTTTATCGACGAGATTGATGCTATTGCTCCTAAGAGAGAAGATGTTCAGGGAGAAGTTGAGAGGAGAGTTGTTTCACAGTTGCTGACTATGATGGATGGTCTGAAAAGTAGAGGAAAGGTTGTTGTAATTGGTGCAACTAACAGACCCAATGCTCTCGACGCTGCTTTGAGAAGACCAGGACGATTTGACAGAGAACTTGAAGTTGGTGTTCCAGGAAAAGGAGGAAGACTTCAGGTTTTGAAAATTCACACAAGAAACATGCCGATGGATAAGAAAGTAAATCTCGACGAGATTGCTTCTCTGACTCATGGTTTTGTTGGTGCTGATTTAGAATCTTTAACTAAAGAAGCTGCGATTATTGTTTTGAGAAAAATTCTTCCTCAAATGAAACTTGAAGGAGAAGAAAAGATACCTGCTGAAATTCTTGAAAAATTAATTGTCAATCATGAAGATTTTGTTGATGCATTAAAGACAGTCAGACCAAGTGCAATGAGAGAAGTTTTAGTTGAAACTCCAAATGTTGAATGGAATAGCGTCGGAGGATTAGATAGTGTTAAACAAGAATTGAAAGAAGCAGTTGAATGGCCGATGAAATATGCTGATAGTTTTGAGAGAATGGGAATAAGACCTTCGAGAGGTATTTTACTTTACGGGCCTCCTGGAACAGGTAAAACTCTTTTGGCTAAAGCAGTTGCTAAAGAATCAGAAGCTAATTTTATTCAAGTTAAAGGACCTTCATTATTGAGTATGTGGGTTGGTAAATCTGAAGAAGGAATGAGAAAAATTTTCGAGAGAGCTCGACAAGTTGCACCTTGCGTTGTTTTCTTCGACGAGATTGATTCACTTGCAGGACGGAGAGGAATGGAAACAGGAACTAAAGTTACTGAAAGAGTTTTGAATCAAATGCTTGCTGAGATGGATGGGCTTGAAGATTTGAATGATGTTATTGTTATCGGAGCAACTAATCGTCCTGATATGTTGGACACTGCATTATTAAGGCCTGGAAGATTTGATAAAATACTTTTAGTAAATGCTCCAGAAGACGACGGAAGACTGAATATCTTGGGAATTCACACTAAGAAAATGCCTCTTGCAAAAGATGTTGATTTGAAAGAAATAGCAAAAGATACAAGCGGATATACTGGTGCTGATTTGGAAGCAGTTGCAAGAGAAGCAGCTTATTTTGCATTGAGAGAAGATATTAATTCCAAACAAGTAAAGAAAAAACATTTTGAAGAAGCGCTGAAAAAAATAAAACCAAGTGTTACAAAGTCAACTATTGATTTATACAAAAAAATTGAAGAAACTTATCTGAAATCTGCTAAAGCAGCAATTCCTATGGATAATAGTTATTTAGGATAGAGCGAGGACACCTAATCGGTTTCCTTCGCTTAACCTTCCCTTTAAATTTGGGTCACGCCTGATAAAAAAATGACAATTGAAAAAATATTAACAAGATGTGCTTATTGTAAAAGTATTTTAATCGACGATAAAGATAGATGGTTGTCTGAAAAAGAAGACCCTGAACTTTATGAGCTGAGTTTGAATCTTTACAAAAATATTAGTGATGGTTGTTGCCCTACTTGTGAATCTGAAGTTTCAAAGAAATACGGAATATAGTTTTATTCTGTTGTTACAATAACTCCGCCATCTACGAGAATTGTGTTTTCTGCTTGTGAAACTTTTGCGTGAGATGCTTCAACTAATTGCGGGTATTGATGAAGATTTCCGTTGTCTTCTAATTGTTTCAATGCGAAGAGGGATTTTGTTCCAAATTTTTTTACAATCCATCTTGAGCAGAATGGCAGAGTCTGATATTCATCGCCGATAAAATCCAGAACTTTTCTTGCTTCAGGGCTTCTGACATTTTTTCCATTAATTAAAATATAAATTCCTGATTGTTTTCCTTCGTAAATTTTTCCAGAACCTGTTGTTGCGAATGGTTCAATTGCATACAAACCTTCTTCAAGAATTTCCTGTCTTGAATTTTCTATATTTAGAATTGTCTGTTCTCCGTGAAGTTCATACTCTTCCATCTGATGTCCTGTTAGATTTATTATCGGAGAAAATTTTTTAGATTCAATTGTTTCTTGAATAACTCTTCCAATTTCTCCAAGTGAGCTTTTTTTTCCAACTTCTTTAATTGCATTTTTCAAAGCTTCTTTGCTTGCTTCAATTAATTTTTTATTTTCTTCTGAGTTTTCTAAATCAACTGAAAAAGCTGTGTCTGCAATCCAGCCGTCGACGTGAATTCCAAAATCTACTTTTAATAAACCATTTGCTTTTGTTTCATCACTGTAAGAAGGAGTGTAATGTGCAGCAATTTCATTTATTGAAAGGTTTGTTGGAAAAGCCGGTTTCCCTTTTAGTTCTCTTATTTTATCTTCAATCTTTTCTGCAATTTCTAAAAGAGTCATTCCTTTTTTTATTTGGGGTTTTATCCATTTTTTTACTTCTTTAGCAATTTCTCCTGCCCTGATACTTTTTTGTTTTTGACTTGATGTGAGTGTCATTTTACTATTGCTTTAATTCTTCTATCTTATTTTCTTTGTATTTTAATCTTCTGCTTTTTGGAATGAAGTTGCTGATTTTTTCTATAGATATTTTTCCGGTTCCTAAAAAATCATTTTTGTATCTCATAATGTAAAATCCTTTTTTTCCCGTAGTAATATTTATTTCCTGCCCCATCATCCATTGCTCTGCTTGTTTCTCGTCGAGTTCGAAAATATTTTTTGTTATTTGTTCTTGCATTAATTGTACTCCTTCAATACTTAGTCTTATCTCTTTTGTGTTCTCGTCGATTTTTGCAAAGTAGACTCCAATTCCTTCTATCCTTGCAATTCTGTCAAGTTCCAAAATTTCTTTTTCTGAAAGCTCTCCTGAAAATGCCATGATTCTTTCTTTTCCGAGTTTTGCTAATTCAAACGGAATTTCTTTTATCCCGAATTGTTCATTCAATTTTTTTATGAATTTTTCCTTTTCCTGTTTATTGAAAAATTTTAGTGGAATCATTTTGTCTTCCTTTTTATTTTATTTTGAAATAATCTTGGCAGGACTATATCTCCCAAACAGCACGGAATTACGACGGATATTGAAGTTATAATTAAGATAAGAATTAAACTTACCCATGAAAAATTTGTTGAGTATGCAAAGATGTATAACAGTGAAGCAAACACCGAGATAAAAACGTGGATGAAATGTGGGAATTTTGTTTTTTTAATTATTGCACCAAAAGTTGCTCCGATTAATCCTACTCCTAAAATTAATCCTGGATTTTCTATTGCAGGAAGGTGAAATGAGATAGGTATTCCTAATAATGAACTTCCTAAGTAAGGAAATAATACGTCTGAGATTGAGCCGATTATTATTGAGATGAACAATCCTGTCAGTATTGAAAATAAAATATTTTTCTTGTAATAATAAAACATAGCGCTTGAAACCATCGCCGAAAAAAGTATGTGTGCTGGGTGAAATACGTAGAAAAAAGGAACAAATGAATTTATTGAATTAATTTTTAATAACAATAAAATCGAGGCCATTGAAATCACTGTTGCTAATGTTGTGAATGGTAAGTGTTCCTTTAGTTCTTTAATCAGATAATCCATTTTTGTTTTCATTTTAATTTTTGGTTTTCAACTTTTTAATTTTAGAAATGTAAAATCCCTCGGTATCAGCTGTGTGGGGATAGACTCTGCATGAATATTTTACATCGTCAAGATATTCTTTTTCCATCCATTTTGTAACTCCCTGATTTGTTTTCATTGGCAGAGATATTTTTTCAACTTTGACTTTAAAATTTTTTAATGCAAAATCCAAGACTTCTTCATTTTCTTCTGGCGCGTGAGTGCAAGTGGAATAAACTAATTCTCCGTTGGGTTTGAGAATTTCTATTGCTGAAGCGATTAGTGATTTCTGTAACTTCGAAAGATTTTCAATTGTTTTTATATTCCACATTTCAAGTGTTGAAGGTGTACTTCTTATTGTTCCTTCTCCTGAACATGGTGCATCAAGCAGAATTTTATCAAATAGAAAATTTTCTTCCTTGAATCTTCTGCACAATGCAATTCCATCTCTTCTTGTCATAATTATATTCATGACTCCGCATCTTTCAATATTTGCTGCGAGAATTTTTATTCTTCCGACTTTAACTTCATTTGCGATTAGCAATCCAGAATTTTTCATCATCGACGCCATTTGAGTTGTTTTGCTTCCTGGCGACGCGCACAAATCTAAAACTCTTTCATTGCTTTTTGGATTTAGAACAAGAGCAGGAAGCATACTCGCAATTTCCTGGATATAATAATATCCCAGCAAATGTTCTAAACTTCTTCCTAACTCTCCTGGCTGGAGTTTATTTTCAACAATCATAATTTCAGGATAATCTTTGAAAGGAATTTTTATTTTCCATCCTTTATCTTCAAGACGTTTTTTCAAATCTGTAGGAGAAATTTTTATTGTATTGCAACGAAAAGAACGAACTGGGTCTTCTTTCAGAATTTTCATATAATTTTCAAAATCATTTCCGAGAAGTTTTTTCATTCTTTCAAGAAATAATGGTTTTGGTTCGTAAGTTCTTTTAGTCATGCGACGACACCTCCGGTTTCTTCCGCTCGAATTTCCCACTAAATTTGTGCTCAGGGCTGATTGTCATAGAAAAAGAAATAGTCAACAGTTTTTATGATTATTGTTTTAAAAAAATTTAAATAATAGATATGATTAGTTTTATTATGGGAAATAAAAAATTAGCATTGTTTGGACACGCTTTGATAATCCTTGGTTGTTTTGGATTTACTATGGGAATTTATCTTCTTCCTAAAAGCGAACCAACGCTTATAGGAATACTTACAAAACCTTTATTCTGGAGTTTAATAGCTATCTTCGGCGGAATTTGTGCAAATGTTCATTCTTATTGTGCTTGTATCCGTGGCGGTAAATGTCCCATGAAGAAATAAAATTATTTTTAAAATTCTCCTAATGTTCTTTGTTTTTTGTCTTTTGCAATTTCATTTATGTCGATATTAAAAACCTGAAAAATATTTTCAACTGCTGGAAGAATCTGATGTTCTAGATAATATTTTATGTCATATTCTCCTTTTTCGTCAATAAGTTTTACTTTATCACGGACTAATTTTTTCTTGCCTTCTGTTTCTGAGATATAATATTCAATCAAACTCCCCATATCGACGGGAATTTCTCTTTCTACCATTTTTTGTGCCGCGACGACGTGCGGAGTAATTGATTTATATTCGGTTATGAGTTTTTTTAATTGAGTTCTGATTGTCATATCTTTCAAATCGATTTTTCTTTCTTTAACTTCTTTTATAATTTCTTTTATGTATTCAAACGCTTTTTTTTCATTTCCGTCTTCCAATACCATTCTCAAAATTTTATTCTGTGTATTTCTCGCCAGAATACACCAATCTCTTCTGACCGTTTCAAAACCGCGAATTTTTAATTTTCCATTGTCAGTTATCAGAGCATATTTTTTCTTTGCGCCAAACTCGCCTGTTCTTTTTGTAACCCAAATTCCTCTTTTGTAAAAGTCTTCATGTTCAAGTTCCATCACTCCCGGAAGTTCAGAGTTTAATTTTTTCAAAAAATCAAGAGTTTTCTCTTTAGAATTTTTGTTTAACAAAAATGCAATAGAATCTGTGTCTGAGTAGATTGTTTTGTAACCTTCATTATTTATCTTGTCGATTATTTTTTTTATGAAATCCCTACTTATCGACGTCGCTGATGCAGAAGCTTCTGGGCAATAATATCTTGCTCCGAAAAATCCCATGTATCCATAAGAAGCATTTGCTAAAAGTTTGAACGCATTGCTCCTTGCTTTTTTTATAACATCAAATTTCTGAGCGAGTTCTTTTTTGTATTTCTTTCTTTTCTCAATTATTTCCTGAAGCATTTGCGGAAAAAATCCCTGCTCTTTTGAGAAATAAACTTTTTTATCTTCCAAATCAACTTCAAAGGAATTTTTTTCTTTTTTCTCCAGCATCGTCGATTTTGAAAGATTAAATGTTACAATTATACTCGGCCAATAACTTGTGAAATCAAATATTCCCAAGTTTTCATACAATCCTGCTGTTGGTTCGAAAACAAAAGCTCCGACATATTTTTCTCTTCCTTTTCTTTCTCCAATCTCGTCGTAAGTCGGACGTTTTTCGGGAATCTCATTAAATCTTTCTAGGTTATGAATAATATAATCTTCGACGTTTCTTGACATTCCATTTCTTGAAACATCAAAAACTGGTTCGTGCATAACTCTTGTGAACTCAATTAAGTCTGGCCAGATTTTTTCAAAAATCTTGTAAGTTAAAACTGAATCGTGTAGATTGTATTCAAAATATTTTGTCCATTCGTCGCCTGAGATTTTTGAAGAATGTTTATGCTCGTGCTCTTTTTTTGTATCTCCGAGAAATTCTTTTGCAACTTCATTCAGCGACAAAGTTTCCGAAGACATATATTGTGAATAAGCTGTTTCAATAAATCGCAATAAATCGATGTGAACAATTCCATCAACTTTTGCTGTGCTGAATACTTTTGCACCGCCTCTCGAGAATTTCGGCTGGCTTCCGTCCAACCCAATATCTAATTTAACTTTAAACTTATTTGCTCGTGCTTTTATATAAGGAAAATCAAATCCATCAGTGAAATATCCGACGAGGAAATCGGGGGAAATTTTTTTTATTGTTTCTGCGAACTTTTCTAAAAGTTCAGCTTCATCTTTTACATATTCGACATTCGGGATTTCTTTATGCTTTTTCCAAGTTATTACTTTCTTGAAATTTTCAGATACAAATGAAATCATAAGAATTTCTCCTTCGCCAATTTTCAGTTCGTCTGCCTCGACATCGAATGCTAGAACTTTTGGTGTGAAACTTTCTTTATCTAATTGTTTTATTGAAAATGTCTTGATACACAAATCGACGTTTAATGCAGAATCTATTCCTCCGAAATCTAAACTGTTATTCAGAACCTCTCCTTCTATTTCATACCAACATAAGGGGTTTAATTTTTTCTCGATGATATAATGACTTATGAAACCGATATCATAACCTCGGCGCTTTTCTATTTCGGGCATTCCAAGTTCGTCGGCAATGTCGTGCAAGTCTTTGTAATTTGTTGCGAATATTTTCAATGCTTTTACATTCTGTCCGAGAAATTTTTTATCATGCAGTTCTGTTTTTTCAACTCGGGTTTTTCTTCCCTTAACATCTAATTGTATTTTTTCAATTTTTTCCTGAAGTTTCTGTATTTCTTTTTGACTTAACTTTTCTTTTAGAATTGCCCAGAAATATATATCACAGGAATCAATTATGCAAACTCTTTTTCCATTTTTGTCTCTTCCGATTATTTTTGCATAGTTCCTACCTTCAAAATCAAAATAGTCATAATCAACGGGAATGAAGTCAATTTTCATGTTTAATCCAGCCATTAATAAGATTTAAATATTCTCGTTTGAGGATTTTATTATGATGACTTTACTTGAAAGATTATACAAAGAGTATGATGTTGAAAAAGATCCAACTGGAAGTGTTGGACATAAAATTGCTAACTTAGTTTATCTTAGCATATTAGCAGAAAAGGATTTTGAAAGGAATAAATTGAAAACTCCTCCAAGAAAAGAGAATGTTCAGAAAAGATATGAGGAATTTTACAATCTTTGGGCAAATTCAAGAATAAATGAAAATAGTTTCGGCAACGACAGTGAAGCAAAAAGAAAAGCTCTTTTGATATTCCCTAAATTTCGAAAAACAGGTGTTCAGAATATTGAGTCCTATAATGATTTGCAAGTCGGCAAAATATACAAAAACATGCTTGATTGTTCTATGGAAAGAATTGATAAAATATAATAAAATATTTATATTTGGGTAAGATGTATAATTAATGGGACTAAATATAAGGGAAATAATAACCCGAAAAGATATCGAACTTTCTGACCTTAAGGGAAAAATAGTTTGCGTTGATGCTTTTAACAGTTTGTATCAATTTTTGTCGTCGGTGAGACAAGCGGACGGGACGCCATTAATGGATAGCCAGAAAAGAATTACGAGTCATCTTTCAGGAATTTTTTACAGAAATATAACCCTTCTAGAACATGGGCTTAAACTTGTTTATGTCTTTGACGGAAAACCTCCAGAACAGAAATACAAAACTTTTGCGAAACGTGGAGGGGCAAGAGACATTGCACAGGGAAGATATGAAGAGGCGAAGGGAGAGGAAAATCTTGAGAAAATGAAAAGATATAGCAGTCAGCTTATCCGACTTAACGACGAAATGATTAGTGAAAGCAAGGAACTTCTTGAAGCGATGGGAATTGCTATTGTTCAGGCACCTGGAGAAGGAGAAGCGCAGGCAGCTAATCTTGCAAAGAGAGCAGGAATTTATGCGAGTGCAAGTCAAGATTATGATAGTCTTCTTTTTGGTGCGCCGAAATTGATTAGGAATTTAACTCTTGCAAGAAAAAGAAAAACAGTTAGTGGATGGATGGAAGTAAAACCTGAGATGATTGAACTTGACAAAGTTTTGAATTCTCTTGAAATAAATATTGATCAATTGATTTGTCTCGGAATTTTAGTTGGAACAGATTACAATCCGAAAGGAATTCCCGGAATCGGACAGAAAAAAGCTTTGCAAGTAGTTCAGAGATTTAAACAACCGATTTTAATTTTTGATAGCGTTAAAGAACAAATGAAAAACTTACCTGAAGAAGACCAATTTGATTGGAGAGAAATTTTTGAATTATTTCACAAGCCAAATGTTTCACATTCTGTCTTTGAGTTTAAAAAAGTAAATGAAAAGAAAATCCGAGAAATACTTGTAGACAGACATGATTTTTCCGACGAGAGAGTTCAGAAACAACTTGAAAGACTAAGGGAAATTAATGAGAAGAACAAACAAAAGGGATTAGATAAGTGGTTTTAATTTGACTTCTAATTAAGGTCTCCAATTTCTTACTGATGAAGAATCAGAACCTCGTCCTGATGAAGAATTCCAAACATTTTTCGGAATGATAAATAATCTTGTTATTATCAAAATTCCTCCGATTACAAAAAGCAGAACTTTTTCTTCTACGAAAAATCCAAGCACGATTGAAACTCCGCCGACTATAAACAAAGAATCTTTAGCGAATTTTATTATTGCAAAAATTATTCCTACTATAATAATTATTGGGACTATTGTCAACAGAGTATTTTCAGAAACTCCGAGGTCAAAGAAAAATCCGCTCACATCGAAGTCCATTTTATTTATTCCGTATATCATTAGTAATGCAATGACTGCAGAAACTACTGCTGCAAATATCTTGTTTTGAGGTTCTTTGAAAAGAGTTTTAGATAAGGTGAAAAATAAAAGTGTGAAGGCAAGTATGAAAACTGCATAAAGAATCATCGTCGATTCGTCAATGCTTTCAAGTATTTCACTTATACCCTGTGCACTAGCAAAATTAATTAGAAATATTAATGAGACAAATAACCAACTCTTTTTCATCGGATTATTTAGTAAATTGTTTTTATAAATTTATTCTTGTTTTATTTCCTAAAAACATTTATAAATAACTGAGTCCTTTTTTCCTTATGAAGAAAAAGAGAGGGGGAAAGATGAAAATTAATTCTTCCAATAAGAAAAAAAGATCTCTTGAAGAGAAATTTCCTTTAATTGCTTTAGGAATTATTGCATTCATTTGTATTACCTTAATGCTTGCTGCAATAGGGAAGCCGACAGGAAATATTATTTCAGAAAATACAATTTCAATGACGGGAAATGTATTTTTGGATGAAGCTCCTCCTGAAACTGTTTCTAATATTTGGGATGCACTTAATCTCGTCGGAAACACATGGAAAGATGTTATTATTTCTGTAATTGTTTTATTAATTCTTTTTGTAGGAATTTATGATTTGCTTGAACTTACTACTATTTTTTCTAACTGGTGGGTTATACTAATTATTTCTGCTGGTATGTCTATAATCGCTGCTTTGACTAATATAATCCGAAATATTACTTATGGATTAATTTCTTTTGCCGCAGGATTTGGAGCTTTGGGAATTGCAATAGAAATAATAATTTCTATAATTATCTTTATCGGGTTATCTGTTGGAAGTAACTGGATTGCTAAATGGGCTGCTAAGAGAAAAGGACAAAAAGAATATATCAAATCAATCAAAAGTTCAAGTGAAGCCGGTGCAGCAATCCGAGGATTAAGAGAGATTCAGCAAGAATTTAAAAGAAAATAATAGTTGATTAAATTTTTAAAGTTCTTTTTTCTTTGTAGATTATGAAAAAAGTTTGTGTGTTTTTTATTTTAGGATTGTTAGCAATTTCATTATTTTCTAACCTTGTAATTGCTCAAGATAGTCTTTTAGATAATTCTATATTCGGAGTTTCTGCTGAAGGAGTTACTTTAACTTCTGACTGGAAAACTTGGGGAATTGATTTGAAAAATAATCTTCTTCAAAACCCCGTCATTATGGCGATTGATTCTTTTTTTAATGCTATAAGTCCTTTATTTTCGATTCTATTTGGAATGCCTTATTCATTATCTCTTGCTTTACTTCTGATAATTATTTTATGGATATATTCTTTTTTGGTAATTAATAATGCTCTTCAAATGAGTCTCTTTTCAAAATGGGTTTCTACACTTATTTCTTTGGGAATTGTTATACTCCTGGCTCAGTTTGGATTATTTTCAATGATTGTTAATTTAATCATACAATTGTTCTTCGGGGAAAACCCTTGGTATGTAAAAGTAATTCTCGGATTAGTTATCGTCGTGGCTTTGGTGTTTGTTTTCCTTTTTATAAAACAATTTGCAAAACAAATGAAAGAAAACAAGAAGAAAAGAAAAGAAGAAGAAAATCGTTTGAAATT
This sequence comes from Nanobdellota archaeon, assembly GCA_027364705.1. Taxonomy (GTDB): domain Archaea; phylum Nanobdellota; class Nanobdellia; order Pacearchaeales; family GW2011-AR1; genus RBG-13-33-26. Next base: position 19,595 of record DAHXOU010000045.1, on the reverse strand, counting down.
GGAAACAGGAGCAAAAGTTGGAGAGGCCTTATCCAAGGCAGTTACTCAAGATGAATAATCCTCGTTCTTTTGATATTTTGGGAAATATTGTTCTTACTAAATTTCCTGAAAATTTTAAACTTAAAGACAAAAAAAAGTTTGCTGAGAAAATATTAGAATCAAATCGAGCTGTAAAAACTGTTCTTGAGAAAAAAGAAAAAATAAAGGGAAGATTAAGGAAATTATCTACAAATTTTATTGCAGGTGAAAATACTAAAGAGGTTCTATATCGAGAGAATGATTGTGTCTTTAGATTTAATATAGACAAGACTTATTTTTCTCCACGACTCAGCAACGAGAGAAAAGAAATTGCATCTATGATAAAGAAAGATGAAACTGTCTTTGTAATGTTTGCGGGAGTTGCACCATTTTCAATTGTCATTGCGAAAAAATCTAAAGCAAAGAAAGTTTATTCAAATGAGATAAATCGTGAAGCAAATAAATATGCTGAAACAAATATTAAACTGAATAAAGTTCAGAACAGAGTTGAACTTGTTAATGGAGATGTTAAAAGAATTGCTCCCAAACTAAATCAAAAATTTGATGTTATTGTAATGCCTCGTCCGCAATTGAAAGATACGTTTTTACCATCGGCTTTTTTATTGAGCAAGAAAGGAACAAGAATTTATTATTATGATTTTTGTAAAGTTGAGGAAATTGACTCTGTCGTCGATAAAGTTAAGAAAGAAGCAGAGAAAGCAGGAAAGAAAATAAAAATATTGAAAGTCAAAAAAGCAGGAGAAATTGCTCCGTATAAAATTAGGTTGAGAATTGATTTCATGATTATTTAATTATACTTTGTAATTCAGATAAGCAATTTCCTCTTCTTCTAATTTAAGCTCTTTCTGAATTAATGGATTTGATTTTATTACCTGTTTTATTATGGGAAAATCATACATGGCTTTTTTTTGACTTATATGTACATGCTGTGCATATTTTTCGCATATTGATTTTTTATAAATTGTTTTTTGATTGTTCAACCAAATCTGCAATATTCTCGACGGCTTTTGGTATGCAGTAAATCCTGGTTTTGCAATTTTTTTGGATGCAGCGATTCCATAACTAAGGAAAATATTTTCATAAACTAAAAATCTCCAATATTGTTGTTTGTAAACTCTTCCTCTGAAAACATCTGTCTTGCTCAAAAGATTGTATGCTTTTGCAAGTTCTTCTCCTTTATATTCGGCAGGAATATTTTCTTCCAGCCAGAGAATTAAATCATCTGTTGACATATTTACTGAATCAAAAACTCCAAGAAGTTCATTTGTAGGTTTTTCCTTGAAAACTTTTCTAAGTGCATTAAAGATATCTGTTTCTTTATTTCTTTCATCGAGAATAATTGCAAAAAAATCCTTAAGTTTTGAAAGTGTTTGCAAATCATTTATTGCAGCTCTTAAATCTCCTTTTGATTTTATTATCAATTCTGTTGTCAGGTCGTCTGTGATTGAAATATTTTCTTTTTGCGAAATATCCTTAACTACCTTTGTTACAATTTCATGGTTTATTTCATTCAGGGGGAGAAGCTCACATTTTTTTCTTAATGCACTGAATTTCTTGCTCCAAATATCATTAGCAGTTATTATCATCGGGTAAGGGGTTGTTTCTATTATTCGCAGAAGTTCAGAAAGTCCGCCGTAGTCATACTCTGAGATTCCATCGACTTCATCGACGAGAATTATTTTATTTTCTTTTTCCAAAGATTTTTGTTCTATTGCTGGTCTCAGTATCTCATTTAATTTTTGTTTATTTCTTAAATCAGAAGCATTTAATTCAAAAATTTCAGAATTGTTCTCTCTTGCTGTTGCATGAGCCAAACTTGTTTTTCCTGCTCCTGGCGGTCCGTAAAGAATTATTGCTCTTTTCTTTTTTCCAAAATTTTTCAGAAATAATTTAATCTTGAATATTGCTTCATCCTGCCCTTTTATTTCATCGAACGTTTTCGGTCTGTATTTTTCTGTCCAAGTACTCATATCAAATCTCTCCAGTTTTCTTTATAGAAATTATATTTCTCGTTGAATTCTTCTTTTGATGTAAGTGGAATGTTTAATTCATTCATTTTTTGTTTCAACTCTTCCAATATTTTTTCTTTGTTTTCTTCTGAACCAATTTTTTCAAGTTCAATTATATAACCATAACCTTTTGTATAATCAAGACAAACTTTTATTCCGTTCCAGCTGAATTGTTTTCTTTCTCTCAACCATTTTATATTTACACCATATCCTAAATTATCAAACAATTTCCTCAGATTTTCAAAATCTTCATTTTTAGTTTTTATTTCAATTTCTTCTCTTGCATCGTCGTGGATTTTTCCTTTCTTCATCCAAATTTTTGAACCAAAGTTATTTTTCTGAATTCTCAAATCCTGTTCAGAGTCAAAGTAATGAGTTTCCTGAAAATCTTCTTTTACAAATTCTGCATTTGTTTTAAAAAAATTTAATAATTTTACATATTGTTCTATTGATATGAAAGAGCGAATTTCTACCTCAATATTTTCTGACATTTTATTCCTTTCCCAAACCAGCAAGAACAAAACTCGCCAGAAGAGCTTGTAGTTGGATGAAAGGGTCTGAGCCTTCGACAATTCTGAATTCTGCCTCACCTGTTTTTTCTGTCAATTTAACTTTTATCGTAGGTTCAACAGGAAGATTCCATATTTCTTTTTGGATAGCTTTTATAACGTCTTGTCCAGAAATACTTTCTTTTAACATTATATCGAGAAGCTTTTCTTTTGCTTTCTGAAAATCTCCTGAAATTGCATAATCAAGAACTACTTTGATATCTTTTGGTTTTGTGTTTGAAATAATTGTGGATATAAGTTCAGGAGTTATTGACGGAGAAATTGATGATGTTGACTGAAGTATATTGATGCACCTTCGGCAATCTCCTTCACATCCTTCGTACAATATTTCAATTGCTTCGGGACCTATTGTTAGTTTTTCCTTTTCAGAAATTCTTGCAATTACTTTTTCTATATCTTTTTTTTCTAACAGTTTGAATTTGAATATTGCACATCGTGACTGGATTGGGTCTATAACTTTGCTTGAATAGTTGCACGACAGAATGAATCTACATGTTGCAGAATAATTTTCCATTGTTCTTCTTAGTGCCTGCTGAGCTTCAGGAGTTAGAGCATCTGCTTCATCAAGGAATATAATTTTGAAAGGAACATTTCCGAGAGATTTTGTTCTCGCGAAGTTTTTTACTTTTTCTCTTACTACATTTATTCCTCTTTCATCAGAAGCATTAAGTTCCAGATAATTATCTTTCCAGTTTTCTTTATACAGCTCTTTTACGATTATTACAGCCATGCTGGATTTTCCTGTTCCTGCTGGTCCTGCGATAAGCATGTGCGGGATGTTCATAGAACCCGTCAGTGCTTCGACTCTTTTTACAATATTATCCTGGCCGACAAGTTCCGAGAATTTAGATGGCCTGTATTTTTCTGTCCAAATAGCAGTCATATATATTATTTTTCACCTGAACTTATAAATATTATTGTAATGATTATATGTTCTTTGTCTATTTCTTGAATGGTATATTTTTTGATAGAAAATAATCTCTTTGTTAGACGTTTCAGTTATTCTACTTTCATTTATTGCGGTTATAACTGCTAAATCTGCTCTTATTCTGTTTGCCTCTTTTTCAATGATTCTTTCGAATTTTTTCTCTACGCTATTGTCTATTCTTAAATTTGCCGTTTGATAACATTCTAATGGAATAAAATGTCTTAAGAATTCACCATCTATTTCTGTTGAACCTTTAATCGCTAGATTCCTCTGACTCATAGTTCGAGAAATTTTAGTTTATTTTTAATCTTTTTTATACTAGAATTATGCTAATTATAATATTTATTTAGCTCTTTCTCTTCGCATCTTTCTCTTATGCTTTTCTTTCTTGAGTCTCTTTCTTTGCCATTTCCATCTCATCTGGCGTTTCTTTTTCCATCTACGGCTTGATCTTTTCATAATGAGTTGAGATAAATTTGGTTTTTAAAGATTTTGATTACTTCTTTTTAGAACTTTTTTTCTTATCTTCTCTTAAATTCCCTATCTTTTTGTAAGAAATAAATATTACTAAGATTAACTCCGCGAGGATAATTATTGGTCTTGCGTATCTGTCAAGGGAGATAAATGAAGTTGCAGTTCCGAAAATTAGTGCGAAAGTTCCACCTAACATGAAACCGGTTCCAATCCATTCATTTAAACTGTTTTCTTTTGCGGGAAGGAATAATCCTATGAAAATTGCTATCAGTGCTAGAATTGCTGAAATGTAGAATACCATTCTATTATACTGTTCCTGTGCTAAACTTAATTCATTTTGACATGTATTACAGAAATAATTTTGTGGGCAATTATTTGTATCATATTCTGAAAATTCGATATAACCTTTTTGTTCATCGCAGGAATTTCTGTCTGCCTGGTCAATAGTTATATTCGGACAAGTTCCTGTCGTACCATCTGGTTTACCCATATAATAATTAGGTGTATTGCAGAAATCATTATATTCTGGAGAAGGATAAACTGCTTCAATAACTGCAAAGACTAAAACAGAAAAAAGAACAGCAACGACGAAGATAATTATTATTTTTCTGATGTCTACCATTGTAAAATATATGTTTTTGTGTTATTAAATATTTTGATTAGTAAACTGCTCTGTCATAAAAATCATCTGATTCAATTTTTTCCTTTTTTCTGAAAAGAAGCTCTGTTGACTTTTCTATATAATCGTCGATAATTTTGTAAAACTTAGGATTCTTTTCTATTTTAATTGGAATTGTTCTAACGGACTCTACATAATTTTCTATCATCATTAATTGATGAATAAACAGAATATAAAATTATCTGCTTCTCACAACACCAATTCTTGAGCAATATTTGTTTATCGGGCACGTCGAGCAAAAAGGAGAAACTGGCTGACAAATTGTTTTTCCAAATTGAATGAAAATTGAATTAAAATCGGACCAATATTTTTTTGGAAGAATTTTGTTTAGTTCTGCTTCTGTTTGTTCAGGAGTTTTTGTTTTTACCCAACCGAGGCGATTTGGAATTCTGTGACAGTGCGTGTCAATCGGAAGAACTTTTTGTCCGAAAGCAAAAGCTAAAACTATATTCGCTGTTTTTGGACCGATTCCTTTTATGCTCATTAATTCTTCTCTTGTTTTAGGAACTTTGCCGTCGAATCTTTCAAGTAAAACTTTTGAAACATGTTTTAATGTTCTGGCTTTTTTTCTGTAATGTCCTGACGAGAAGATTAATTTTTCCAGTTTTCTCATAGGAAGCGCGATAATTTCTTTTGGAGTATCCGCGACGGCAAATAATCTTCCTGAAGCTATTTCTGTATTTTTGTCCTGTGTTCTTAATGATAGAAGACAAGAAATTAAAATTTTGAAAGCATTTGGATTTTTTCTCATTTTATTGAGAGTGGTTTTGCTTATTGGAAATTTTTTTCTAAGAATATTCATTACTGCGTCAATTCTGTCAGATAACTTGTTCATGATTATATGTTGGTAATACAGGGAATCTTATTTTTTTCTAAAATGCTTTTTGCTTTCTTTATTGATTCTGCCCCGAGCAAAAAAGCAATTACTGGTTTTACCTTCGAGAATTTGACAATTTCTTTTGCAAGTTCATCTGGCTGAGACATGCTCTGTGGTGTCAATATTATTATCAGAGAATCAACTTTGTCTTTCAAATCTTCAAAAGCATTTTTGTAATCTTTAGCAAGAGCGGTTCCCAGAACATCAACTGGCGGAAGTGCTTCATATCCTTCTTCAACAAGATGGTCAGTAACTAAAGCTCCTGCTCCTCCTGCATTTGTGATAATTCCAATTTTTTTCCCTTTGGGTTCTATCTTCAAATTTGAAATGCCGAATGCAGAAAGGAATGAACTTTCTAATCTGACTCCTGCCTGTTTGAATGCACCTTTGTAGATTTCATAGTCTGTTGCAAGACTTCCTGTATGACTTAAAGTTGCTTCGCTTCCTGTTTTTGTTCTTCCTGATTTTATTACAATTATTTCTTTTTTGCTTTTTTTGCAGACTTTGATAAATCTTTTTCCGTCTTTTAGTCTTTCAATGTAAAGAACTATTTTTTTTGTTTTTTTATCCTTGCTAAAATATTCTATGAAATCGCAGAATTCTAAATCTGCCATATTTCCAAGACTGACAAATCCTGAAAATCCTAAACTACCGTCGGAAGAAGATACGTCAGCAATGTAACTCCACAATGCTCCGCTCTGACTTATGAATGCAATGTCTCCTTCTTTTGCAGAACGATTTGCGAAAGTTGTGTCTAAGTTTAAGTAAGGATTTGCAACTCCAAAACAATTTGGTCCGATGAGATTAATACCATATTTTTTTGTTATCTCCGTCAATTCATTTTCTAATTCTTTATTTCCAGATTCTGAAAAACCTGCACTGATTATAATTACATTTTTTATTTTCTTTTTTCCACATTCTTCGAGGACATTTTTTACATGCGTTGAGGGAATTGCAATTACTGCAAGGTCGATCTTTTTTGGGTAATCTAGAACAGAATGGTAAGCTTTCTTTTCAAAGATTGTTTCTTTCTCTATGTTTATTGGGATTATTTCTCCTTCAAACTTTAGAAGTTTTCTCATTAAAGTATACCCTACTTTCCCTTCTATTTCCGACGCTCCGATTACGGCTATGTTCTTTGGGGTAAGGAATTTTCCCAGCTCTTTTATTCTTAAAAATTTTAACATACAATTTAATGGCGAAAAGTATATATAAATAAATTTCTTTTTTGCAGAATGAAGATTTTTGCTGAAAAAGAAGCTGAAGTTTTTTTGAATGAACAGGGATTTGAAGTTATTGACACTCTTTTCATCAAAGATAAAAGTGAACTTGCTGACGCTGTTGGTAAGATGGGTTTTCCTCTTGTTATGAAAGTTTCGGGGCAGAAAATTTTACATAAGAACAGAATTGGTGGAGTTAAAACTAAAATAGAAACTATTGAACAGGCAGAGAAGATTTTTGATACTTTTATAAAAATTCAGGATGCTGAAGGTGTTATTTTGCAGAAACAAATTTCAGGAGAAGAATTTATTCTTGGACTTAAAGCAACAAAAGAGTTTGGTCATGTTCTTGCTTTCGGAATAGGTGGAACAAGTGTTGAACAAATAAAGAAAGTTGCATTCAGAGTCTGTCCGCTTAATGATGATGAAGCTGTCAATATGATTAAAGAAATCAAGGAAAATATAACTGAAGAAGAATTAAATGCGATTAAGAAAAATATTTTTCAACTCTGCAGATTATCAAAAAGATATTCTAACATAACTGAGCTGGATATTAATCCTTTAATGGTTGAAAAAGACAAAGCAATTGTCGTAGATGCCAGAATGGTTTTTGAATAATTATCTTTTTGGAATTATTTTGTAGACTTTTCCTGTATTGCTGTCAGGACCTATTTTTTTTGTTGTAAGAACATATAGTTCATTATCTGCATCATGCCCTAATCCGAGTATTGCTTCTCCAATTTTTCCGTTAGTTCGATTTGCTATTTTTATTTCCTTTATCTTCCACAATCCCTGTGATGGTTCTGCAATTAACAATGTTCCATCTGTCTTTGTGAAATCAGTACTCCAATCTCCGAATATAAACTTTCCAAAAAATTCGGGGATTGCTATTCCTCTGTACATAAATCCTCCGACGTTAGTATGTCCAATTCCGCCTTTTTGTTGGGCATTTAGATATTCTATAAAAGGATCAATTAATGCTTCGCCTTTATATCCTACATTCGAACAATTTGCAGGAGATTTATTTGCACTTTCTGGAGAAAAACAATGAGTTCCTTCTTTTAGATTCCAACCATAATTTTTTCCTTTTTCAACTTTATCTATTTCTTCCCATATATTTTGTCCAGCATCTCCTACATACAAATTTCCTGTTTCCGTATCAAAGGACATTCTCCATGGATTTCTGAATCCATATGCATAAATCTCTTTTAATCCATTTTTACCATCGCTAAAAGGATTGTCTGCTGGAATTCCATAATTTCTTAATGAAGTTTTGTTGTTCACATCAATCCTCAATATTTTTCCAAGAAGAGTAAATGTATCTTGACCATTTCCTGTTTCAGGATTGTGTCCTTCTCCAACATCATTTGCATTTCCTCCATCACCGAGTGAGATATATAAGTAACCGTCTTTTCCAAATAAAATCTGTCCTCCATTGTGGTTCATTTGTGGGTGGTCAATTTCCATTAAAATTTCTTCTGATTTCGGGTCTGCTTTATTTTCTTCTAGAATATTAAACTCTGAAATTCTTATTGTTGAATCCCAATTTTGTCTTGCACTTGTTCTTAATTTAGTGTTGTAAAAAACATAAAATTTTCCGCTATTTTTGAAATCAGGATGAAAAGCTAAACCTAACAATCCCCTTTCGTCATAACTTGGGTTTAATGAAACTACTCTATCTGTTATATTCAAAAATGGTTCTTTCTGTACTGTTCCGTCGGCATTTATTATTTTTATTATTCCAGGTCTGTCAACTACGAATAATTTTCCCGAATCATCATAAAATCTAATATCTACAGGTGAAACAAAATTGTCTGCAATTAATTTTAACCCTACTTCTCCCCCAGGCATTATTTTTGGTTTAATCATTGTATTTGAATATAAAAAATAACCAAGAATCAGAATAACAACTACTGCACATATTACTATGAAAAATTTTTTTTTCATTCCTCTTTATTTCTCAAGGTATTTCTTATATTTAAACTTTGTCCGAAGAGAATCTAATTTGAATTAGTTTTTCATTCAATGTTAATGCCCCCGCCGAGATTTGAACTCGGGTCGCCACCGTACTCCAATGAGAGATTGCATTGAGATGCATAGATCTCTGCTCTCATCGAGTTTTGATCACCTCTCATTATGAATTTAATTTTCATTAAATTCTGTTAAACAGGATTTTATCCTGCTCAAACTCTAATCATTTGAGAGGGTGGAATCCTTGGCCTCTAGACTACAGGGGCATTCTAATTTACAACTCGCTTCTTATTTAAAAGATTTGCTTATATCAATAATATCAATGAAATAAATGCACCATGCAGAAGAAAACAAATTACAGACAGTTTTATTGGTTTTATTGTTGTTAATCCTGCAAGCATAGAAATTCCAAGTTCGTCTGGGAGCGGGGTTGCCAGAAGTATGCCTGCAAAAATATAGAGTAGATAATGATTGATTGCAAGATGTTTATGTTTCTTAACCAAATGTTTTATCTCTTTAATCACAGGAGTATTTTCAAGTTTTTTAAATTCATCCAAAAAAGAAAATTTTACTGTTTTGAAGATAATTAAATCGGCTATGGTTGCTCCTATCGAAGCTATTATCGCAGCGAATAAAATCTTTTCTTTACCTATTGAAGTCAAAAATCCTATCCCAAATGGAGCTGTAAATCCGATTGCAGTTAATGCTCCTGAGAGGAGAATTCCTAAATTTCCAAGTTCCTTAAAAGAATTTAGGAAATTATGCATAAATGGTCTTGAGAAAATGTAATATGCAGATATAATCATTAAAACAAGGAAAATTAATTTAGGATATCTAAAAGAAAATATTTTCCTCGCTTTCTTTACAGCTTCAGGACTATGCTTTTCTAATTTTCTGTGAATTCTTCTATGAATTTTTTTATGAAGATGTCTATTATGAATCATTCTCTTTATCTTATTTTTGAGTCAAAGATTATATTTAAATTTTCTTATAGCAACCTTTTAATATTCTGATTTTATCTCATTAGTAGAGCCCCATAGTACAGCGGTCAAGTATATCGCCCTCTGGAGGCGGTGACCCAGGTTCGAATCCTGGTGGGGCTATAATAGTTATTAACTTACTTAAGAAAAATTTTTATACAGCCTTCTTCTTTGTTTAACATGGATTTGGGGATGATTATTCTTATTATTTCTGTTCTTGTTATAGCAGGGCTTATATTTTTTAAATCAAAAAATATCAAACAAAAATTTCTTACTGTTTTTTTTGTTGGATTAATTTTGTTTGCATTAATTAGTTTCAATGCAGTATTTGGAGACGGAAATGTTGAAGTGAAAACTTTTTCTGATGTTGGGAAAGTTGTGAAACTTTATTTTTCATGGGTTGGAAGTGTCTTTGATAATTTGAAAACAATTACCGCACAAGTAACTCATATGAACTGGCAGGGCAATAAAACTACATAATATTTATAAAGTATATTTTCTAATTGATAGTATTACAATGGTAGCGAAAAAGAGGGCAAAAAAAAGAGAAATTAAGAAAATATCCTCGAGAAAATTAAAAACTCCCAAAACAAGAAGTAATATTTCTGTTGTTGTAAAGAATTTATTTTTGTTTATTATCTTGTCTGGTATTTCTTATCTTTTATACGCTTATTTTTTCAAGAATCCTTTTTTGATTAGTCTGTTTTATATTACATCAATGATTTTTGGATTTATGGCTGTCGGATTTCTGATAGCTTTCTTGATTTTAATTGCGATAAGATTTGTAACAAGAAAAAACCTTATTATGAAACCTGTATCTGCTAAAAGAAAAAAAAGTTCTAAAAGAAAAAAAGAAATTAAGTATACTTTAGTGGAATAATTCTTTCTTATTTTTAGTTTAAGCCTGTGCTGAGAATCGAACTCAGGACCTCAACATTACCAATGTTGCGCTCTTACCGACTGAGCTACACAGGCATGCGACGACACTACTGCTAATATTATTTTTACAAATTGATTACATTTATAAATTCATTCTGTTATCGGGAACTATGGCTGAAGAATGGAATTTGAATAAATTAAAGGAAGTCTATAAAATATTTTTGAACAAATATAATCTTCCTTCTTTTGAAAAACTCAATGAAGACTTTCAGATTGAGAAAGTTTCGGAATATGAGACTGATTTTATTGTAAGAGAAATCCGTGAGATTATCACAAATAAATTCATCAACTATCTTAGATTTATAGAATCAATTCTTAATCCTTCCAATGGACCAATGTTTATGTTTGCTGTGATAAAATCTCTTGGTAATAAGGAGAAGGAAAAGCTTACTGAAATGTATAAGGAAATTGCAAAGATAGAAATTGATCTTATTGAACTTGATTTGGAATATTCTGAAAAGAAAGAGGCTGAGGCAGTGAAAAAATATTTTGAGTTGTGGCAGAGAATAAAAAAAGATTTTTCTGATATAATTAATGTTATAAAAAATAATTTGGATACAAAAGAAGAAAACGGGAAAGGGAATTATTTAGGGTAATTAATTTAACTTCCTAAAAGTTTCTTCCAAATTAATTTCAAATAAACTTACAGGCATTTTTATCTTCCAGTTCTTAAGAATTTTTGGATGAATTTCTCCTAAGTAACCTATTAATTTTTCATTACTTGGGCCCCGCCCACCCGCCCCAGCGGAAGTTGATTTTTTATTCTCGGTTTCAACATCAGATAAAATTATTTCAGCACATCTTCCTTCGATAAACCAGTTTGGAATTTTATCTTTTGGCTCGGCAATTTTAATCTCCACATTCAGCATTCTTGAAAGATATTCTAAAATCTGTCTAACTTCTGTGAAATTTGAAGGAGTAACTGCGAGTGCTAGATTTTCTGTTTCTTTGTAATTATTGAATACTCTTCCAACTTCGAAAATTTTTTGAGGATATTCTGAATCAACATTCTCTGAAAGATTTTTCATAATGTAATGAGATAAATCTTTTCTTAGGATAGTATAATCTGTCTTTGATGCTTCTACTTCAATTATGCCTTCTTCCTGCACAGACATTTTTTTGAACTGGTCCTGTTTTGTTGTGAGATGATAATTTGAAGTTTCAAGAATATTTAATCCTGCCAAAATCTCTGCAATTTTTCTTTTAATTATTTCTTTTTCCTCTTCTTTACCTACTGTTGCAACTGAAGGAATTTCAGGAATGAAATTTTCATAACCATAAGCTATTGCTACGTCTTCAATTAAATCTACTTCATGAAGCATATCTGTTCTCCATTGAGCTATTTCTACAACTCCTTTATTGTAATTGTGCCCCATTTTTTCAATTAGCTCTTTAATTTGCTTTTCGTTTAAATCCAGTCCCAAAAGAGAATTTGTATTTGAGATATTTAATTTCATTTTTTCAGAATTTAAATCAGGAGTTATTTTCTTTTTTCCTCCTTCTTTCAATTCCATTGAATAAATCTTTCCGCCCATATCTGCCAGAATTGTTACAACCATATTCAGACATTTTTGCAAGATAGGAAAATCAAAACCAGAACATTCTACAAACACGTCTGTTGTTGTTTCAGTTATCTTTCCTGTATTCTTGGAATTTATAATCGGAGGCATACTAAGAATATTATTGTCTGCGTCGACAAAAATAGGAAATTTTGATTTTCCTGCAAGCAAGTGAGCATATTCTCTCCCTGTTGGATGTCTTTGCAAAATCTGCAAGCCAGACATTTCTCTATCTGTTTCAAGTGGAACGAATTTTATTTTGTCAGGTTCAAGAGCTTTGAATGTTATAGGAAGTTTTATTTTTTCTAAAGGATAAATTCCTATCGCAAGTTTCTTTCTTTTTCTTCCTACCGTGAAATGCAATTTTTCCTGAACATCAATTATTTCCTTAATTTTATCGTCGTCAAATTTCAATCCTTTTACAATTGCACAGGCAGTGTAAGGACGAATATTTTTTACAGAAGAGTCTATCGTTACTTCATAATTTTTTTCTGGCTTGTTTACTTTGTATTCTTTCAAACCTTTTTGCTTTCCAATAAAAGAAAGAAAACTTCTTTTGAATCCGTGATAAGAAAGTAAATCCGGGCGATTTGGGAAAACTTCAATATCCATTGTTTCATTGTCAAATTTGTCTAATGGAGTTCCGAACATTGCAATTCTATTCTGCATTTTCTCGTCGAGCTTTCCGATTTCTTTTTCAAATTGTTTTCTATCTATTGTTATGTTTGCCATTTTATTTCATCCAAAATTTCATTTTTCTTAATTGAGATAAATCATTCTTGTACATATTTCTTAAATCTTTTATTTCATAATAATCCATTATCATTCTGTCGAATCCTGGACCCCATGCAAGGACAGTCATGTTTTCTCCGAGAAGAGGAATTGTAACTTCGGGACGGAAAATTCCTGCTCCGCCTAACTCAAACCATATTTTTTTCTCTGGATGCCAGACATCAATTTCAACGCTTGGTTCTGTGTAAGGGAAATAACTCGGACGGAATCTGACTTTTTCAAAACCCATCTTTTTGAAGAATTCTTGTAAATATCCCAGAAGATGTCTGAAGTTAAGATTTTTACCGATGACAATTCCTTCTGTTTGATTAAATTCGAATCCATGACTCCAATCCACAGTTTCATTTCTGAAACATTTTCCTATTGCGAAAAATTTAGCGGGAATATTTTTTTTATCTAAATTTGCTAATGTATTTGCAGAGACACAAGTTGTATGGGTTCTAAGAACTAATCTTTTCGCTTCTTCTTCATTCCATTCATAACCCCATCCTTTACTTCCATCATTTCCTTTTTCATGACTTTCCTTTACTGCCTTTACTAATTTTTTATCTGGCAATTCAACTTTTTTATTTATGAAGAATGTATCTTGCATTTCACGAACAGGATGGTCCTGCGCAGTAAAAAGTGCATCGAAATTCCAGAATGAACTTTGAATTATGTTTCCACTCATTTCCTGGAAACCCATTTCTGTCCAGACTTTTCTTGCGTAATCTGTTGCCTGGTTTACAAAATGTCTTTTCCCTCCGTTTACCGACGGTAAAGGAGAAGTAACATCATATCTTCTGAATTTTTTTCCTTTCCAGGCAGATTCTTTCTCAAGAAGTTTTGAAGTTACCGCTTCAATTAATTCCCCTGTTCCTTTTCCTGATTTGATAACTTCTTCTCCGAGTTTTGTTATACTTATATCGATAAGTTCTTCTTCTCGTATAAAAATAATATCTTTTCTTTTTTCCAGAGATTTAAGTGAATATAATTGTTCTGGACTTAGCAAATGATATTCCATCGGCAATAATTCTAAAAATAATTCTTCAAGTGTTTTTCTTGATATCTCTTCTCCGCTTCCTGTCAGAACTAATTTTTCATTTTTTATCTCTATGAGTGCCTTTTTTTTCAGAGCACCGATTGACGCTTTGAATTCTTCATCTGAAAGTGCACTTTGTTTTTGAGCTTCATCCAACCTTAAGATTCTTTTTTCATTAAGCAGATTAAGAAGTCTTCTCTCTGGAAGTCCTTTTTTATGATATAATGAACCATTGACTCCAAGTTCAACTATTTTTTTTCTCTCTCTCGATAAAACTATAATCTTTTTGTTCTCTAAATATTCCAAAGCACGAAGAACAGATGTCCTGTCCAGTTTTGACTGTCTGCTTATTTCATTTATATTTTCCTTCAGATAAGGAAGAATTTTTCTCTCATTCGGACTAAGTGATTCAATTAGTTTTTCATCCATGTAATTGATTAAATAAAATGAATTAAAAAGGTTTTTGTTATAGTTCCTTAACCATAGATGTCGGCATTCCTAAAACTAAACCAAGCGCTTTCAAGTCGTAAATATTTCTTTGATTTTTTCCTATGAATTTCATTTTCAATTTATTCTTATTGCATAATTCTACATTTTGAGAAATGCGAGCGAGAATCCTTGCTTTTTGTTTTGATTCTGAATTTATAATCTCGTCAAGATTTATTCCAATAATTATATCTTTTTTCTTCGCGAGTTTTGCAAGAACCTGATTTAATCCTGAATTTCTTTGCTTTTGAAAATCTTTTCTTTTTTCCATGTTCAGCAAAAGAATTTTTATTTCTTCTTTCTCAAGAATTTTTCTGTTCAGTTCATCATCGTCCGACGAGAAAATTATTTCTTTATCCTTATTTTCTTTTATCAGTTTCCTTACTTTGTCAAAGTTTGTTTCTGTTATGAGAATTTGTTCCATCAAGAAATTAAGAAAAAGGAGTTTTTATTTTTTGGTATTACAATACTTTCTTGAGATATTCTGCCGTGTAACTTTTTTTGCTTTTGATTAAATCTTCAGGAGTTCCTTCAAATAATATTTCTCCGCCTTTGTTTCCGCCTTCTGGGCCAAGGTCAATAACCCAATCTGCGTGTCTGATAACATCTAAGTTATGTTCTATTACAACTACGGTATTATTATGGTCGATGAGAGATTTTATTATCTCAAGTAATTTTTTAATATCCGACATGTGTAATCCTGTTGTCGGTTCATCCATAACATAAATATTTCCTTTTTTGTGGAGTTCTGATGCTAATTTTATTCTTTGGGCTTCTCCTCCAGATAATGTACTCAGTGGCTGTCCGATTTCGAGATATTCTAATCCAACATCGCATAATACTTGCAGTTTTCTTTTGATTTCTGGGTCTTTGAAAAAATTCTTTAATTCAAAAATTGTCATATTCAAAATATCTGATATATTTTTTCCGTTATACTTTAATTTCAAAACTTCTTCGGTGTATCTCTTTCCCTGACACACGTCACAGGTTACTTTGACTTCATCGAGGAAACTCATTTCATAAGATATTGTTCCAAGACCTTTACAATTCGGACAGGCGCCTTTTGAATTAAAACTGAACAACGAAGGATTTGTTTTTGTTTCTTTTGCAAATTCTTTTCTTATGTTATCAAATATCCCGACGTAAGTTGCAGGATTTGACCTCGATGATTTTCCAACAGGTGACTGGTTTATTACAATTGCATCGGGATTTTGTTTTAAGAATAAATCATTAATCAAACTGCTTTTTCCAGAACCAGCAACTCCTGTTATGCAAGTTAGAATTCCTTTTGGAATTTTTGTTGAGACATTCTTTAAATTATGAAGTGTTGCATTTTTTATCTCGATGAAATCTGTCCATTCTTTTCTTTTATCATATATTTTTAATTTCTTTGACAAAAATTCTCCTGTCAGTCCCTTAGAATCTTTTATTCCTTTTGCAGGTCCGGCATAAACAACTTCTCCGCCTTTTGTTCCTGCATGTGGGCCTATATCAATTATATACTCTGCAGATTGGATTATATCTGGGTCATGCTCGACGACAAATACGCTGTTTCCTTTATCTCTTAATTTTCCAAGCATTTCAATTAATTTATGATTATCTCTTGGATGAAGACCGATAGAAGGCTCGTCTAAAATGTACATTAAATTTATCAGATCGCAATCTAATTGCCTTGCCATTTTTACTCTCTGACTTTCTCCACCAGACAATGTTGCAACAGGACGATTCAGAGATAAATATCCGATTCCTATTTCAATCATATGTGAAAGAATCTGTCGCATTTTGGTAACCATCGGTTTTGCAATGTCTCCTTTTATTGTGCTTAGATATTTATCCAGTTCTGTTAATTCCATTTTTACAACTTCAGGAATTGTTTTTCCTTCTACCTTAACACTTCTTGCTTTCTCATTTATTCTTGAGCCATGACAGGAATCACAATCTGAATAAATGAAATACTTTTGATATGCATTTTTCTTTTCTGCAGGCAATTCATCCTCTGCTTTATTCAGATAAGCCTTTTCAAGTCTTCTTGCAATACCTTCGAAAACTTTAGCGTATGTTCCTGCTCCGTGTTTTTTTTCAATTGGAATTGCTTTAGCATAGAGTAAATCGTTCATCTCTTTTTTTGAAAAATCTTTTAGCTTTTTATCTACGTCAAATAAATTTGTAGCTACCATTTCTCTCCAGTTCCAACCGCCAACTTTGTGGTCTGGGTGAGTAATTGCCCCTTCACGAATAGTTTTTTCTTTGTCAATTAATTTATCTACATCTACAATTATTTTTTTTCCAAAACCTTTACATTCTGAACACATTCCAAGAGGATGATTAAATCCGAATAAAAATGAAGGACCAATCCATTTATCTCCAGCACGAGAAAATAAAAGTCTGAGATAAGTGTAAAGTTCAGTTGCTGTTCCGAGAGTGCTTCTTAAATTTGTTCCCATCCTTTTCTGGTCGATTACAATTGCCGTCGATATGTTTCTTATTTCATCTACATCTGGCTTGGAAAGTTTAGGCATTCTTGCTCGAGCAAAAGATGAAAATGTTTCTATTAACTGTCTTTGCGCTTCAGTATAAATGGTATCAAAAACTAGAGATGATTTTCCTGAACCTGAAACTCCTGTAAATATTACAACTTTGTTTTTTGGAATCTCCAAAGAAATATTTTTGAGATTATGTGTTCTTGCTCCTTTGATGATAATTTTATCCTTATCCATTTTGTCTTTAGTTTATTTGGTCATACTTTATTATAAACTCTTTTAATGCTGAAGCTACCTCTACTATTTTTTCCATATTTAATATTTCAGGAATATCTTTTTCTATGTGAGTTATATTCTTCATTAAGTAAACTGTCTGGTCTGAAGTTACGGCTATTGTTGGAATTTTATTCTGGACAAAAATCATGTGGTCTCCCTGATACCATTCTCCACCACGAACAAGTCCATTATATTTTTTGAATACATCTTCTGCTTCATTCTCCATTTTTTTCTCACATCCGTAAAAAGAGTACGCTGTTTTTCCTTTTTTGAAACCAACGTCGTCGATATTTATTGAAATTAATGTTTTACCAAATTCTTTTTCATATCTTCTAAGATAATCCATTTGTCCTCCGACGCTATAATTATCTTCTCCGTTAAATGCTAGGATTTCTATTTTATTTTTTGTAATCTCTCCCTTAAGCATTTCTGCAAGAAGCAATAATACTGTTGTTCCCGAAGCATTGTCTGAAGCTCCTGGTGTACTTCCATAAGCATCAATGTGTGCACAAATGACAATTTTTTTATGACCGTCTCCTTTTTTTGCAACGATATTGCTTGCGGTCGAAGGTATTCTTTTTCCGTTTGCTTTCAAAGTAAATATTTTTCCTGTTTGTGAAGCAATTTTTTTCCCTTCCTCTTCTGTACAATAAACTATGGGGATATCAAAATCTCCATCTTCAATTAATGGAAAAGGATATAATGCACCAAC
The DNA here is from genome assembly GCA_027364705.1 of Nanobdellota archaeon. Taxonomy (GTDB): domain Archaea; phylum Nanobdellota; class Nanobdellia; order Pacearchaeales; family GW2011-AR1; genus RBG-13-33-26. The sequence continues at coordinate 1,584 of DAHXOU010000045.1, read as the reverse complement.
AAGTTCGGGTCTCTTTGTCATTGCTGTAATTATTGCAGCAGGTTTTTTGTCTTCGAGAAGTTTGTATATTTTTTTATGATGGTCTGGATTATAAAATACAAAATTTTTGGGCATAAGTGATTCATTGCATATCTCTCCTATCATTAATAATATTTTTCCTGTGAAAGGTACCTTTTCAAGTTCTTCTATCGTTGAAACTGTTATCAATTCGTCGGTCACATTACATTCTTTCGAATAAGAACTTATTTTCACATCAAATTTATTTTTCCCTTGCTGTAAAGATGATTTTCCTTTTTTGTAATCAAGGCATTTAAACGGAGTTGTATCGATAGAATATCCAAATGATTTTATTGTTTCAGCAAAGAATTTAGTTGCTTCCTGATTTCCTTTAGAACCTGTTTGTCTATTTGGTTTTACATTACAAAATTTATTAATATATTTTCCTGCTTTTATTGCATACTCATTCTGGAAATTATCTTTTTTCATTTTATTTCCTTTTGATATTCCTTAATCCAATTTAATTCTCCAATAATAAGATATTGGGGTCTTCTCGCCAATGCAAGACTATGCTTTGGATATTTGCAATTTTGCAAGTATTTTTCAAGTTCCTTATAGCAAGTCAGCATTTCATTAAGTTTCTTCTCGTATTTTTTTAGACATTCAGTTGCTTCTTTTCTTGTTAATTGATCTAAATGAGAAGTTGCTAAGTCAATTCTGGATAATGTTTTTTCAGGTTCGCTGACAAGATTTTTTATTTTGTCTTTTAATTCCTTTTTACCTTCGCTAGTTATGGAATAAACTTTTTGAGAAATGTTTTTGCTGGAAACTTTCATATCACTTTTAATCAATTTTTCTTTTTCCAACTTTCTAAGCAGTTTATAGACGGAAGACATAGAGATTTCTGTCCAATCCCGCATAGATCTGTTTTTAATTTCCTGTTCAATTTTATATCCGTGCATTGCTCCTTCTGAAAGAAGTCCCAAAAGTGCTGTTTCTTTATTTGATATTGTCATATTACAATATTGTAATAATCTACTATATAAACTTTTTTATGTCATTTAGAAAACTATTCTAAAAATTCCCAATTAGTGTTCCTTTAAATTTTTGGTTGTGAAGAACAGCGTCTAATTGTTTCATGTCTTCGCCTAAAATATATGTGGTTATTTTTTCTTTCATAATTATTGTAGATGCCGTTTGGTCAAGAACAAAATGTTGTCCAGGTTGGAATTTATCCTTGTGCGCCATTTTATGAAATTCTTTCCATGAAATCTTAGGAATGAATTTTGCATCTTTGTATTTTTTTGGATTTTTTGTATATAATCCCTGAACGTCGCTTAAATTTATGAAATCTGTTTTCAGTGCCTTTGCAATTTGTGCGGAAGTTGAATCTGATGTCTGATGCGGTTTATATTCGAGAGCTCCGCAGAATATTACATCAAATTTTTTTATGTACTTTTTTAATTCTCTTAGTTTGTGGGGAATTCCTCTTTCCTGATCCTGTTTGAAAAAATATGACATGAAACGTGCGTTCATTCTCGTCGCCGAAATTCCTGCGAAACTTTGAAGGGTTTCATTTATACCGAC